>NZ_JBYSXC010000022.1:0-93813 GCF_058781795.1 Cupriavidus sp. FW306-1B-F12B | reverse complement strand
CAAAAGACACTGCCAGCCAGTCTAGTTGTGTTACCCATGTCCCCGAACAGGTGTTACCTATGTCCCCGGTCTATACAAGCGGGAGAGGGAGCCAACCAGCGGCAAGCTCAAGCTCCCCAAGTACTTCAGCACCCTCACGCCCAGGGCAGCGTGACCGTCTTCAGGTTGGTGAAACTCTTGGCCGCCTCCTGCACCCCCTCCTTGTACCCCAGCCCCGAGTCCTTGATGCCGCCGAACGGCGTCAGCTCGATGCGGTAGCCCGGCACTTCCCACAGGTTGACCGTGCCCACATGCAGCGAATTGGCGATCCTGGTGAAATCCTCGATGCGGTTGGTGCAGACCCCGGACGACAGCCCGAACGCGGTGCCATTGGAAATCCGGATGGCATCGTCCACGTCGCGGAAGGTGATGATGGGCGAAACCGGCCCGAAGGTTTCTTCGCGCACCACGGTCATCGACGGGTCCACGCGGTCCAGCACCGTCGGCGAATAGCTGGCGCCGTTGCGCTGGTTGCCTACCAGCAGCCGCGCACCCTGCGCCACTGCCTCATTGACGCGGGCCTCGAACAGCTGCGCGGCCTGCTCGTCGATCACGGTGCCCATGTCCACGCCGCGGTCCATCGGGTCGCCGTATTTCCACGCGCGGGTCTTCTCCACCACCAGTTCGGTAAAGCGCGCGGCCACGGCTTCATGCACCAGCATGCGCTTGACCGCGGTGCAGCGCTGGCCGGAGTTCTTGTACGAGCCCTGCACCGCCAGGTCCGAGGCGCGGTCCAGGTCGGCGTCGTCCAGCACGATCAGCGGGTCGTTGCCGCCCAGCTCCAGCACCACGCGCTTGTAGCCGGCCTTGCTGGCAATGTACTTGCCGATCGCCACGCCGCCGGTAAAGGTCACCAGGTCCACGGCGGGGTGCGTGATCAGCTCGTCGGCGATCTCGCGCGGGTCGCCGGTGATCACCTGCAGCATCTGCGGCGGCAGGCCGGCTTCATACAGCAGGTCGGCCAGGTAGAACGCCGACAACGGCACCTTTTCCGACGGCTTGAGCACCATGCGGTTGTTGGTGGCGATCGACGGCGCCACCTTGTGCGCCACCTGGTTCATCGGGTGGTTGAACGGCGTGATGGCGCAGATCACGCCCAGCAGCGGCTCGCGCTGGGTCATCACGCGGCGCTTCTTGCCGTGGGGGGTCAGGTCGCACGAGAACAGCTGGCCATCGTCGCGCAGCGCCTCGGTGGCGGCAAAGCCAAGCACGTCGGCGACGCGGCCGATCTCATACAGCGAATCCTTCTTGGACAGGCCGGATTCCAGCGTGATCAGGTCCGATGCCTCCTCAGTGCGTTCGCGCAGCAGCGCGGCGGCGCGGTTCAGGATGGCGGCGCGCTCATAGCGCGTCAGCGTGGAGCGGTAGGCCTGGCCAACTTCGAAGGCACGGCGCACATCGTCAAGCGTGGCCTTGGGCACGGTGCCGACCAGCGTGCCGTCATACGGGTTGCACACTTCGATCACGCGCTCGCGCACGATCTTCTGGCCGTCGATGCGCAGGGCCTCGGCGCGGAAATGGGGGCTGACGGCGCCAGCGGGGAATTGGGGGGCGTTCATAAGTCTCCTCCGGTCAACACGGTTCGGTACGGCTCGATGCACTCAGTGCAGATGGTTCAGCGCGACATCGAAGATGTCGAAGTTGCGCAGCTGGGCCTTGCCGGGGATACCGGCCGTGGCGCGATTGAATACCAGCGGCACGGTCTGCTCCGACACGCCGCCGTGCGAGCGCAGCGGCGCGTCCAGCCCGGACAGGTCGTGGCGGCTGTGGCTGGTGCCCAGCACCACATGCTTGTCGCTGGTCACCACCAGGTCGCCGACGCGGTCGGGCGGCAGTTCGAAGCGCGCGCAGGCCTCGGCGTTGGTCAGCACGCTTTCCACGCCCTGCAGGTCGGACAGCCGGGCCTGGATCGCGGCCGGGTCCGCATCGTCGGGCAGATAGATGGTGGCGTAGGACCCGAGCGCACCGTGGTGGACCACGTAGGGGTCGGTGATCGGCAGGATCACGCGCGCGCCGCCGTCTTCCACGCCGCGGCCCAGCCATGCGTCCAGGTGGTCCTGCAGGTAGATCACGTTGGGCGCCTTGGTGGCGTCGTCGTGCTTGGCGTTCATGCCGTGGTCGGCGGTCAGCGCGACCACACAGCCCAGTTCGTCCAGCCGCGCCAGGTACTTGTCCATCATGGCGTAGAAGGCGTTGGCGCCGTCCGAGCCGGGTGCGAACTTGTGCTGGATATAGTCGGTGGTGGACAGGTACATCAGGTCCGGGCGGCGCGTTTCCATCAGGCGCACGCCGGCGGCGAAGACAAACTCAGACAGCTCCGCGCTGTACACGTCGGGAACCGGCATGCCGACCAGCTCGACCACGCCGTCGATGCCGTTCTCTTCCACCGTGGCCTGGTCGGCCTTCTCCGACGAGAAGCAGATGCCCTGCATGCCATGGCCCAGCAAGCGGCGCAGCTTGTCCTTGGCGGTCACCACGGCGACGCTGGCGCCGGCATCGGCAAACGCGGCCAGGATGGTGCCGGCGCGCAGGTACTTGGGGTCGTTCATCATCACTTCCTCGCCGCGCCCGCCGTTGGCGCTGCGGTCAAAGAAGTAGTTGCCGCAGATGCCGTGCACCGCCGGCGGCGCGCCGCAGACGATGGACAGGTTGTTGGGGTTGGTGAAGGTGGGCACCACGCAGGCGCCGCGGAAGGCAGAGCCGGCTTCCAGCAGCCGCTTCAGGTAGGGCGCGCGGCCGCTGGCGGCGGCGGCTTCCAGGTAGTCGAACTCGCAGCCGTCGACGCAGACCACCACGACAGGCTGCTGCATCCAGCGGTAGGTGCGCTGGTTGACGGTAAGGGTGCGGGTATTGGTGTCGGGCATGGTGGGTTCCTGTGCGTAGGCGCGATCGGGGTCGTCAGCTTCAGTAAATTCAGTCGGATTCAGGCGGCAGCACCCCTGTCGGCGCTGGCCGGGTCCACGGCGGCATGCATGCGGGCGCGGCCACGCTCCACGTGCTCGCGCATCAGGCGCGCGGCCAGTTCGCCGTCGCGCGCGGCAATCGCCGAGACGATGGCGCGGTGCTCGCGGGTGGAATCGGGCATGGCGGCGTGGCTGCCGGACAGCGCCTCGCGGCGGAACAGCGTCAGCTCCTTGACCAGGCGCCGGTAGGTGTCCAGCAGCTTGCGGTTACCGGCCAGATCGACCATGCGGTCGTGGAACGCCAGGTTCAGCCGCGTGTATTCGTCGACATCGCGCGCCTGGCTGGCCGCGTCCAGCGCCTCCACTAGGGCGCGCAGTTCGCGCAGGCTCTCGGGCGTGACGCGGGCGGCCAGTTGCCGGCCGATGAATTCATCGAGCACCGCGCGCAGTTCATAGATCTCATCGGCTTCCTCCACCGAAATGGCGCGCACGAACACGCCGCGGTTCTTCTCGGTGCGCAGCAGGCCGGCCTGCTCCAGCGCCCGGAAGGCTTCCCGCACCGGTCCGCGCGACACGTTCAGCTGCCCCGCCACCTCGATCTCATTGAGCTTGGCGCCAGGCGGCAGGTCGCCCGACATGATCCGCAGTTCCAGTTCACGCTGCACCAGGGTGGTCAGGGACTGGCTCTGCAGGATGGTGATTTCGCTCGCCAGCGGCGCTTGGCGTGACATGAAAACTCCCCGTTTGTGACGGATTAAGCAGTATCGAAAATCCTTATTGCCATTAAAGCAAGCGGTTTGTATATTGTCAACAATCAAGGCATCGGTACAGTGCGCAGGGTAAATAACAGAGCGCTGAAAGCCAGGCATATGCCTTGAAAGTGTTGTAGCACAAGGGTTTATCGGTGTTTCAATGTTGTGCAGCACGCCTCGTGGCATTGCAACATATTCACCAAATCGACACATATCTCCACCTACAATGCCAGAAGGAGTCCCCATGCAACCGTCCTTCAGATCCACCCTGCGCACCGCCGCCGCCCTGCTTGCGGTAGCCGCCTCCGGTACGGCGCTGGCCCAGAAAACCACCCTCACCGTCTACACGGCGTGGGAGATCGAGACCCTCAAGCCGTACGCCGAGGGCTTTGCCAAGGTGGCGCCCGATATCGAACTGAAGTACGTGCGCGACTCCACCGGCGTCATCACCGCCAAGGCGCTCGCTGAAAAAGGCAACCCGCAGGCCGACGTGATCGCCGGGCTGGCTGCGTCGAGCCTGGAACTGCTCAAGCAGGAAGGGATGCTGGCGCCCTACTCGCCCAAGGGCTTCGAGAAACTGACGCGCGACTACAGCGACAAGGCCACGCCGCCGTCCTGGGTGGGGCTGGACGTCTGGGGCGCAACCATCTGCTTCAACACCATCGAAGCCAAGAAGCGCAACCTGCCGCGCCCCGAGACCTGGAAGGACCTGGCCAAGCCCGTCTACAAGGGCACCATCGTGATGCCCAACCCGGCCTCCTCCGGCACCGGCTTCCTGGACGTGACCGCCTGGCTGCAGCTCTATGGCGAGCAGGATGGCTGGAAGTACATGGATGCACTGCACGAGAACATCGCCCAGTACACCCATTCGGGCTCCAAGCCATGCAAGCAGGCCGGCTCGGGTGAGTTTCCGATCGGCATCTCGTTCGAGCTGCGCGCGCACAAGACGCTGGCCTCGGGCGCGCCGATCGAGATGATCTTCCCCAAGGAAGGCCTGGGCTACGACATCGAGGCTGCCGGCATCGTCAAGGGCACCAAGAAAATGGAGGCCGCGCAGCGCTATATGGACTGGCTGGCCAGCAAGGAGGCCAACCAGCTGTTTGCCAGGGACTGGGCCATCGTCGCCTATCCGGGCGTGGCGAGGAAGATCGAGACCATCCCGGCCAACTACGAGCAGATGCTGGTCAAGAACGATTTCAGCCATATCGCCAAGAACCGCGAGCGCGTGCTGGCCGAGTGGCAGAAGCGCTATGCCAGCAAGTCGGAGAAGCAGCCCTGAGCGCCTGAGCGCCGTCGTGTACCTGCGCCCTCGCCCCACCTGGGGCAGAGGACGCCGGGTCTCCCAACAGAACACACCGGGCCCCACGCCATGCAGACCTCCCCATCCACGGCCGAGACCTACCTCAGCCTGAAAGGCATCCACAAGCGCTTCGGCGGCAGCAGCGGCGCCTTCGTGGCACTCCACAACATCGACCTGGACGTGCGCCAGGGCGAGCTGCTGTGCTTCCTGGGCCCGTCGGGCTGCGGCAAGACCACGCTGCTGCGCATCATCGCCGGGCTGGAATCGCAGAGCGCCGGCACCATCCACCAGGGCGGGCGCGACATCTCCACGCTGCCGCCGATGGAGCGCGACTACGGCATCGTGTTCCAGTCCTACGCGCTGTTCCCCAACCTGACGGTGGCGGACAACGTGGCCTACGGCCTGGTCAACCGCCGCATGCCGCGCGACCAGCGCCGCGCCCGCGTGGATGAGCTGCTGACGCTGGTGGGGCTGCCCGAGCGCGGCAACCAGTACCCGGCGCAGCTGTCCGGCGGCCAGCAGCAGCGCGTGGCGATTGCACGCGCGCTGGCCACCTCGCCCGGCCTGCTGTTGCTGGATGAGCCGCTGTCCGCGCTCGATGCCCGCGTGCGGGTGCGGCTGCGCAGCGAGATCCGCGCGCTGCAGCAGCGGCTGAACATCACCACCATCCTGGTCACGCACGACCAGGAAGAGGCATTGTCGATGGCCGACCGCATCGTGGTGATGAACCAGGGCGCGATCGAGCAGGTGGGCACGCCGGCGCAGATCTACCAGCGCCCGGCCACGCCGTTCGCCGCGGACTTCGTCGGCAAGACCAATATGCTGGGCGCGCGCGTCTGCGGCGACGGCGAACTGCAGCTGGGTGGCGTGCGCATGCGCTGCGCCGCGCCCCCGGGCTGTTGCGCCGACGAGGACGTGCAGGTGTTCTTCCGCCCCGAAGACGTCTGCGTGCGCGGCATCGAACAGCATGGCCCCAACGTGCTGGAGGCCACCGTGGACAAGATCGAGTTCCTCGGTGCGTTCTCGCGGCTGACGCTGCGCCTGCCTGACGCAGCGTCCGGCGCCCTGTACGCCGACCTCTCCCTCAATGACCTGCACGAGCTGCGCCCGAACACCGGCGACCTGCTGCGCCTGGCCATTCCCGCTGACCGTATCCGCATTTTCCGCCACGCATGCGCATGAGCCTCACTGCGGCGCCGGCCAATACGTCTGCCACCATGCCGGCCACCGATACCGTCCCCGCCACCGCCACCAGCGCGCCGGCCGGGCCTGCCAACCCCGGCGCGCAGCCCGCGCCGCCGGCCCTGGTCGCCACCGCCGTGCGCGCGCACTGGACCGACCGCCTCGCCCACGTGCTGCTGGCGCTGGCCGCGCTGGCGCTCGCCTGCTTCGTGCTGGCGCCGATCGTGATGATCCTGGCCAAGAGCGTGCAGAACCGCGACGGCAGCCTGGCCGGCATCGCGCACTTCCGCGCGTACCTCGAGTCGCCCGCGCTGCTGCGTTCGGTGTGGAACAGCCTGTGGGTCTCTGCCCTGGCCACCTGCATCACCGTGCCGCTGGCATTCAGCTTTGCCTATGCGCTGACGCGCAGCCGCATCGCCTGCAAGGGCCTGCTGCGCAACCTGGCGCTGATCCCGCTGCTGGCGCCATCGCTGCTGGCGGCGATCTCCTTCATCTTCTGGTTCGGCAACCAGGGGCTGTTCAAGCCGTGGATGGGCAGCACGCAGATCTACGGGCCGCTGGGCATCGTGGCCTCGCTGGTGTTCGCCACCTTCCCGCATGCGCTGATGATCCTGATCACCGCGCTGTCGCTGACCGACGCGCGGCTGTACGAGGCGGCCGATGCGCTGGGCACCTCGACCGTGCGCAAGTTCTTCACCATCACCGTGCCGGGCGCGCGCTACGGCCTGGTCAGCGCGGCCATGGTGGTGTTCACCTATGCGATCTCGGACTTCGGCATCCCCAAGGTGATCGGCGGCAACTTCCATATGCTGGCCACCGACATCTACAAGCTGGTGATCGGCATGCAGGACTTCTCGCAGGGCGCGGTGGTGTCGCTGATGCTGCTGGTGCCGGTGGCCGTGACCTACTATGTCGATGCGCGCGTGCAACGGCGCCAGATGGCGCTGATGTCGGCACGCTCGGTGCCCTACGTGCCGCGCCGCAGCCGCCGCTTCGACCTGGCCATGGCGGTGTTCTGCTGGCTGGTGGCGGCGCTGATGCTGGCGGTGATGGGCATGGCGATCTACGCGTCCTTCGTCAAGCTGTGGCCGTACAACTTCTCGCTGTCGCTGAACCACTACCGGGTGGGGCTGGTCGAGGGCGGCGTGGTCGATTCCTACCTGAACAGCCTGCGCATGGCGGGACTGGCCGCGGTGATCGGGCCGGTGTTCATCTTCACCACCGCCTACCTGCTGGAGAAGACCCGCGGCATGGACTGGCTGCGCAGCTTCGTGCGGCTGATGGCGGTGCTGCCGATGGGGGTGCCCGGGCTGGTGCTGGGCCTGGGCTACATCTTCTTCTTCGTGCCGCAGGCCAACCCGATGCACGGGCTGTACCAGACGCTGGGGATCCTGGTGCTGGTGACCATCGTCCACTATTACGCGTCGTGCCACCTGACCGCCGTGACCGCGCTCAAGCAGCTCGACAGCGAGTTCGAGGCCGTGTCCGCCTCGCTCAAGGTGCCCTTCTACAAGACCTTCTTCAAGGTCACGGTGCCGGCCTGCCTGCCCGCCATCCTGGAGATCTCGCGCTACCTGTTCATCAATGCGATGACCACGGTCTCGGCGGTGGTGTTCCTGTACGGCGCCGACACCAAGCTGGCCTCGGTCGAGATCGTCAACCTGGATGAATCCGGCGACATCGGCCCCGCGGCGGCAATGGCGACGCTGGTGGTGCTGACCTCGGCCTTCGCCTGCCTGCTCTATTACCTGCTGCAACGCGTGCTCGATCGCAAGACCCAGGCCTGGCGCCAGGGCAACGACTGACATTCCCTTGTATCCACTCCTTCCCAATCAGGAGCTCACCATGATTCGCGGCAACGACCCGATCCTTCTGACCCCCGGCCCCCTGACCACCTCGCTCGCCACCAAGCAGGCCATGCTGCGCGACTGGGGCTCGTGGGACGCCGCCTTCAACGCCATCACGCGCAGCCTGTGCGACGACCTGGTGCGCATCGTCCACGGCGAAGGCACCCATGTGTGCGTGCCGATGCAGGGCAGCGGCACCTTCTCGGTGGAAGCCGCCATCGCCAACGTGGTGCCGCGCGACGGCAAGGTGCTGGTGCCGCAGAACGGCGCCTACTGCCAGCGCATCCTCAAGATCTGCAAGGTGCTGGGCCGCGCCAGCGTGGAACTGCCGATCCCCGAAGACCAGCCCGCCACCGCCGCGCTGATCGAAGAGGCCATCCGGCGCGACCCGTCGATCACGCACGTGGCGCAGGTGCACTGCGAGACCGGCGCCGGCGTGCTCAACCCGCTGCAGGAAATCGCCGCGCTGTGCCAGCGGCTGGGCAAGGGGCTGATCGTCGACGCGATGAGCTCGTTCGGCGCGATCGAGATCGACGCCCGCACCATGCCGTTCGACGCGCTGGTGGCCGCCACCGGCAAGTGCATCGAGGGCGTGCCGGGCATGGGCTTCGTGCTGGTCAGGAAAGACGTGCTGGAAGCCAGCCAGGGCAACAGCCACTCGCTGGCGCTGGACCTGTACGACCAGTACGTCTACATGCAGAAGACCACGCAGTGGCGCTTCACGCCGCCCACGCATGTGGTGGCGGCCTTCCGCACCGCGCTCGACCAGTTCCTGGAAGAAGGCGGCCAGCCGGTGCGCGGCGCGCGCTACCGCAGGAACTGCGACACGCTGGTGCAGGGCATGGCCGCGCTCGGCTTCCGCGCCTTCCTGCCGGCGGCGGTGCAGGCGCCGATCATCGTCACCTTCCATGCGCCGGCCGACGCGCGCTATGACTTCAAGACCTTCTACGCCAGGGTGCGCGAGCGCGGCTACATCCTGTATCCGGGAAAGCTGACGCAGATGGAGACCTTCCGCGTCGGGTGCATTGGTGCGATCGATGACAACGAGATGCGCAATGTGGTGACGGCGATTGGCGAGGTGCTGCGCGAGATGGGGATCAAGGCGCAGGCGCCGCTGGCGGAAGCGGCTTAAGCAACCTTCCTCCAGCGCCTGGCAACAGGCACCCCTCTCCCGCAGGCGGGAGAGGGGTGCAGACAAGCGGGCTTGCGAACCCATCAGAAATCCACAAGAACAACCCCTCCTTCATGCCCCTCCCGCCAGACTTTCACGGCCTCGCCTTTGCCGCCGTGATGCTGTCCGCGCTGATGCACGCGTCGTGGAATGCCATCGTCAAGATCGGTGGCGACCGCTTGTCGTCGATGGCGCTGATCGACACCTTCTGCCTGCTGGTGGCGCTGCCCTTCCTGTTCCTGGTGCCGCTGCCCGCGCCGCAGGTGTGGCCCTTCCTGCTCGCCACGGTGGCGCTGGAAGTCGGCTACAAGCTGTCGCTGGTGGCCGCCTACAACCGTGGCGACTTCAGCCAGGCCTATCCGCTGATGCGCGGCTCGGCGCCGATGATGGTGGCGATCCTGCTGTTGCTGACCGGCAGCGAACGGCTGGGGCCAGGCGGCTATGCCGGCATCGCGCTGATCTGTTGCGGGCTGGTCAGCCTGGTGCGCTGGCGCCGGCAATCGCCCGACCTGCTCGGCTTTGCGCTGCTGGCCGGTGCCTGCCTGGCGGCCGGCACCGTGATCGACGGCACCGCGGTCAAGCGCTACGGCGAGGTCTTCACCTATATCGTCTGGCTGCAGGCGATGTCGCACATCTTCATGCCGACCTACGCCTTCAGCCGGCGCGGCACCGCGCTGGTCACGCTGATGCGCACGGAATGGAAGCGCGCGTGGATCGGCGGCATCAACCGGGTGGGTTCGTATGCGCTGATGCTGTGGGCCATGACCATGGCGCCAGTGACCAAGCTGGCGGCGCTGCGTGAATCGAGCGTGATCTTTGCCGCGCTGCTGGGCCACTTCCTGCTGCGCGAGCCCTTCGACCGGCGGCGGCTGATTGCGACCGCGCTGGTCCTGGCGGGGATCCTGACACTGCAACTGGCGCGCTGATCCGCCGATGCATGTTGCATTTTGTGTTGTTTGTTGGCGTTTTTTTGCATAACATGGCAGGCAACGCCAACCACTTCCCTGCCGAGGTTTTCCCGCCATGTCCCCTGTCATCCCTTCCCACTCCCGCGTCGTCATCATCGGCGGCGGCATCATCGGTTGCAGCGTCGCCTATCACCTGACCAAGCTCGGCTGGAAGGATGTGGTCCTGCTGGAACAGGGACAACTGTCCTGCGGCACCACATGGCACGCGGCCGGGCTGGTCGGGCAACTGCGCTCGCAGGAAAGCATGACGAAACTGATCCGCTACTCCACCCAGCTGTACAGCGAACTGGAAGCGGAAACGGGCCTCGGCACCGGCTGGAAGCAATGCGGCTCGCTGTCGGTCGCGCGCACCGCGGAACGCATGACGCAACTGCGCCGCACCGCGGCGGTGGCGCGGGCCTATGGCGTGGATTGCGAGGTGATCTCGCCCGCCCAGGCCGGCGAACTGTGGCCGGTGATGCGCACCGACGACCTGCTTGGGGCGGTCTGGCTGCCGGGCGACGGCAAGGCCAACCCGACCGACCTGACCCAGGCGCTGGCGCGCGGCGCGCGCAGCCGCGGCGCGGTCATCGCGCAGGATACGAAGATCACCGCGATCCATACCCGCGATGGCCGCGCCACCGGCGTGAGCTGGCGCAACAAGGCCGGCGACGAAGGCCGCATCGAGGCGGAGATCGTCGTCAATTGCGCCGGCCAGTGGGCGCGCCAGGTCGGCCAGATGTGCGGCGTGACCGTGCCGCTGCACTCGGCCGAGCACTATTACATCGTCACCGAGCGCATTGCCGGCGTGCACCCTGACCTGCCGGTGATGCGCGACCCGGACGGCTTCATCTACTTCAAGGAAGAAGTGGGCGGGCTGGTGATGGGCGGCTTCGAGCCCAATGCCAAGCCGTGGGGCATGCAGGGCATTCCTGAGCCGTTCGAGTTCCAGTTGCTGCCTGATGACTGGGACCAGTTCGAGATCCTGATGGAGAACGCGCTGATCCGCGTTCCGGCACTGGAGTCGGCGCAGGTCAAGCAGTTCTACAACGGACCCGAGTCGTTCACGCCGGACAACAACTTCATCCTCGGCGAAGCGCCCGAGCTGCGCAATTTCTACGTGGGCGCGGGCTTCAACTCAATGGGGATCGCGTCCGCCGGCGGCGCCGGCATGGCGCTGGCGGAATGGATCGTCGCGGGCGAGCCGACCATGGACCTGTGGCCGGTCGATATCCGCCGCTTCGCCGGCTTCAACGGCAACCAAAGCTGGCTGCACGACCGCGTCAGGGAAACGCTGGGCCTGCACTACGCGATGCCATGGCCCAACCGGGAACTGGATACGGCGCGGCCGTTCCGCCGCTCGCCGCTCTATGCCCACCTGCACGCCGCCGGCGCCAATTTCGGCAGCAAGATGGGCTGGGAGCGGCCAAACTTCTTCGCGCCTGCCGGACAATCGCCCGAGATCCGCTACTCGTTCGGGCAGCAGAACTGGCTGCCGTGGAGCGGCGCGGAACACCGCGCCTGCCGCGAGGCGGTGGCGCTGTTCGACATGAGTTCGTTCTCCAAGTACATCGTCAAGGGTGCCGATGCCGAGGCCGTGCTGCAATACGTGATGAGCAACGACGTGGCCGTGCCGCCGGGGCAGACCGTGTACACCGCCATGCTCAACGACCGCGGCACCTATGAATCCGACCTGACCGTGACGCGGCTGGCGCACGACCAGTACCTGCTGGTGACCGGCTCGGCGCAGACCACGCGCGACTTCAACTATGTCGAGCGCCTGATTCCCGCCGACAAGCGCTGCGCGATCGTCGATGTCACCGGGCAGTACGCTGTGCTGGCGGTGATGGGCCCGCGCTCGCGCGAGCTGTTGCAGAGCGTGTCGCGCGCCGATTTCTCCAATCAGGCGTTCCCGTTCGGCACCTCGAAAGAGATCGATCTCGGCTATGCCACGGTGCGCGCCACGCGCCTGACCTATGTGGGCGAACTGGGCTGGGAGCTGTATGTCCCGGTGGAATTCGCCGTCGGCGTCTATGACACTTTGCACGAGGCCGGGAAACGCTTCGGACTGGTCAACGCCGGCTACTACGCCATCGAATCGCTGCGTATCGAGAAAGGCTACCGCGCCTGGAGCCGCGAACTGAACACCGACATCCATCCGTTCGAGGCCGGACTGTCGTTTGCCTGCAAGCTGAACACCGACATCCCGTTCCGCGGGCGCGAGGCGCTGCTGAAGCTGCGCGCTGCCGGCGGTGCCGCGCAGGTGCGGCGGCGCGTTGCCGTGGTCAGGCTGGACGGTGCCAGCGAGGCCATGCTCTGGGGCGGCGAGGCGATCCTGCGCACTGCCCCGGACGGCACCGTGCGCCCCGCCGGCTTCGTGACATCGGCCGCGTTCGGCCACACCCTTGGGTGTCCGGTGGGCATGGGGCTTCTGGCACGCGCCGATGGTCCCGCCGACGCGGCATGGATCGAGGCAGGCAAGTATCACGTAGACCTGGCCGGGGAACTGCTGCCTGCACGCATCCACCTGCGTGCGCCATACGATCCGGCCAGCGAACGGACCAAGGCCTGATGATGCAAGCAGATACCGGAGTGCCCATGCCAGTGGTCCAGACCGAAACCGCCAGCTACATCCTGACGCTGTCGTGCCCCGACCGTCCCGGCATTGTCCATGCCGTCTCGGCGCTGCTGGTGGAAGCCGGCGCCAATATCGTCGATTCCGCGCAGTTCGGCGATCGCGACAGCGCACGGTTCTTCATGCGGGTGCACTTCCAGCGGCCGCTGCCAGAAGGCCAGGATGCCGGCGATGCGCTCGCCGCCCTGCGCAGCACGCTGGCGGGCGTGGCGGCCGCGCATGAAATGGACTGGGCGCTGCACGACGCCGCGCGCAAGCCGCGCGTGATGCTGATGGTGTCAAAGATCGGCCACTGCCTGAACGACCTGCTGTTCCGCTACCGCACTGGCCAGCTGCCCATCGAGATTCCGGCCATCGTCTCCAACCACAAGGACTTCTACCAGCTTGCGGCGAGCTACGACATCCCGTTCCATCACCTGCCCCTGCTCAATGCCACGCCGCAAGGCAAGGCCGCGCAGGAAGCGAGGCTGTGGGATCTGGTCTGCGACTACAGTATCGACCTGGTGGTCCTGGCCCGTTACATGCAGGTCTTGTCCGACGACCTGTGCCGCCGCCTGGAAGGCCGCGCCATCAACATCCATCACTCCTTCCTGCCCAGCTTCAAGGGCGCGCGCCCCTACGCGCAAGCCTATGAGCGCGGCGTCAAGCTGATCGGCGCCACGGCCCACTATGTGACCGGCGACCTCGACGAAGGCCCCATCATCGAACAGGAAGTCGCGCGCGTGGACCATGCCATGGACGCCGCGCAGCTGACCGCCATCGGACGCGACGTGGAATGCGTGGCGCTGGCGCGGGCGGTGAAATGGCATGCGGAACATCGGGTCCTGCGCAACGGCGGCAGGACGCTGGTGTTCCGCTGAACGGGCAGCCTTTGCCGCCGCTTCAGCCGGCTGCCGCCCGCCGGACCTTGCGCAACGCCTGCTCCAGCGCATCCATCGAGATCGACCCGAGCGCCAGCCGCAGCGCATGCGGCACGCTCGCGCCGACCGCGAACGGCTCGGCCGTCGTCACCAGCACACCCTCGTGCTCCAGGGCGGCCACGACCTGGTCGGCGCGCAGGTCCTCCTCGAGTTCAAGCCACAGGTAGTATGAAGACGGGTGCGCGGTGACGCGGCAGCCGCGCAAGATGCGCCGCGCCAGGCTCTGCCTGCGCCGGGCGTCCTTGCGCTTGCGATCTTCCAGGTCATCGACGATGCCGGCTTCGATCCAGAGGCAGCCGAGCGCCACGGTCAGCGACGGCGTGTTCCAGGTTGACACGCGAATGGCGCGTTCCAGGGCCGGCACCAGCGGCGCGGGCGCCGCGACGAACCCCATCCTCAGTCCCGATGCCACGCTTTTCGACAAGCCCGAGACGTAGACGGTCCGCTCTGGCGCGAAGGTGAACACCGGTTTCGGCGCCGGTTCGGCAAGGAAGGCGTAGGCGCCATCTTCAATGATCAGCAGATCATGCCGTTGCGCCAGGGCCGCAAGGCGGCCGCGGTCCGCCTCGTTCATGACATAGCCCAGCGGATTGTGCATGGTCGGCATGGTGTAGACCGCCCGCACCGGACGCCGCTTGCAGAGCGCGGCAAGGCGATCCAGGTCCAGGCCCGCGGCGGTCGCCGGCAACGGCTCCAGGTCGAGCCGGTACAACTGCGCCAGCGCCTTCATGCCCGGGTACGTCAGCGCGTCAACCGCCACCACGTCGCCGGGATTGAGCAACCCCATCACCGTCACCGCCAGGCCCTGCTGCGCGCCGTTGACGATCAGCACCTGGCTGCCCGGCACCCGGATGCCGCGGTTGCGCAGGTGCCGGGCAACGGCCTGCCGTTCGTGCGGGCGCCCGCCCTGCGGCGCGGAATGCAGCAACGCGTCAAGGTCGCCCGAAGCCGCGATGCTGCGCAAGCCATCGCGCAACAGTTCAACCTGCCCGGGCAGCGACGGATAGTTGAAAGTCAGGTCCACCGCGCCGGCGCGCACCGGATGCTGCTCCAGCCCCAGGCCGCGCGGCAGCGAGGTATCGCGCACGAACGTGCCCCGGCCGGTCTCGCCGACCACCAGGCCGACGGCCTCCAGTTCGACATAGACGCGTGCCGCTGTCGCCAGCGCGACGCCGTACTGCTTCATCAGCGCACGCACCGTCGGCAGTTGCGTGCCCGGAGGCAGTTCGCCGCGATGAATGCGCGCGGCAATCTCGTCAACAATGATCTTGTAGCGCGCGTGGACCATGCTTTGTATCTAGAACAATGCTTTGCGTGTATCAGGCCAGAAGAATAGCCTGCATGCCTAGTCAACGCTAACCATTTCCTGCACATGATTGCCCTGACCACCCTGTCGATCTTCGCCGCGGCAGTGATGCTGCTGCTCCTGTCACCCGGCCCGAACATGGCCTTCGTGATGGCACATGGCATCACCTATGGCCTTCGGGGCGGCGTTGCGACGGCACTGGGGATTGCCGTGGCCGACCTGATCCTCACGGTCCTGACAGCCACCGGGATCACCGCCCTGGTGATGGCGTGGGCGCCGGCGTTCGACCTGATCCGCTATGCCGGCGCGGCCTATCTGCTGTGGATGGCGGCCAAGGCGCTGCGGCAGCCGCTTGCGCTGAAAGAGGCAGTGGTGACTCAGGCCTCCTTGCGCTCGGTGTTCGTGCGCGCCATGCTCAACAGCCTGCTCAATCCCAAGGCGCTGCTGTTCTTCATGGTCTTCCTGCCGCAGTTCGTGGATCCCGGCAAGGGCGGCGTGGCCCGGCAGCTGCTCGTGCTCGGCCTGGTCCTGACAGTGATCGCCACCGTGTTTCACGCATTGCTCGGCGCGGCTGGCGGCACCGTGCGCCGCTTCCTGTCACGCCATCCCAAGGCGGCAACATTGCAGTCGCGCGGCCTGGCAGCCGTGCTGGTGCTGCTGGCGCTGCGGCTGGTGCTGACCTCACGCCCGGCCTGAAGCCTTTTCCCACGCAGAGCCCCTGATGTATATCGCAGCCTTTATTTACCGGCCCGGCCAGGCCGATGACGAGTTCCACCGCCTTAGCGCCCTGATCGACGAGATCGCCGCCGGCATACCCGGCTTTGTCGGTGCCGAGTCCTGGCGTTCGCCGGATGGCCAGTTGTCCAACGCCAGCTACTACTGGCGCGACAAGGACTCCCTGCAGGCCTTCGCCACCCACCCGCGGCACCTGGACGCCAAGCGCCAGTACCGCAAGTGGTATGACGGCTATCACGTGGTGATATCCGAAGTGCAGCGCGCCTATGGCGACGGTTCGCTCCAGCACTTCGTGCCCGACAGCCGGCGCCAGCGGCAGGGCTAGACGCCTTCACCTGTCCGGCCGGTCTTTGCACGGCCGGCCGCACGCCAGGATATGAATGATTCTGGCGGCGATCTGAATTCTTTCGATCCCTGCCGCCGCCCGCGCGGCATGGATCTGCCTGTCTCTTCGTGCAGATAACGGCTCCAGGCATGGCTCGCGGCACCGGCCCGCGCCATGACGCAATGCACAACCGCGCGGCCGCGGGTATCAACCCCTGCTGATAACCGCTATTCCACACCTCGACTTGCGGTATACCCTGACGTCAACGCACAATCGCCCGGTCAGCGCGCCAGGCCGTGCCACGACAGATAACAAGACATTGCCCCACCTCTCACCAGCCCTCTCCGGCGCCACGGCTACGCAGCCAGGCCCACGCACGCGGCATCGCCGCATGCAGCCAGGCACTGCTTCGGCCATCTTGTCACGATCCCCGTTGATCCCACACGTCGCGCGCCGGCTGCAGTAGCAGCGCATTCCCGAGGAATCCTTATGCCCAGCTTCAACCCTTCACGGCGCACTTTCCTGAAAGCCAGCGTCGTGGCCGGGGTGTCGGTCTATATCGCACCCATCGGCGGCAAAGCCTTCGCGGCATTGTTCGAAGACAAGCTCCTGACCCCGGTCCAGTGGGACCCCAAGGCCGGCGTCCCGAAATTCCGCATCGACGGCATTGCCAAGGTCACCGGCGCCAAGGTGTTCGCGCGCGATATCCGCTCGCGCGACATGCCGCACTGGCCGCAGCAGCAATCGCACGCCTTCATCCTGCGCGCCACGCAGGCCGACCGCACCTATGAGGGCTTCGACCTCGCCGCGCTCGGCGACGACCTGATGCCTGACCGCGTGGTCACCGCGGAAGACCTCGCCCGCGACGGCGTGGCCTTCCCCGCGTTCTACGGCGCAGACATGCTGCTGCCCGCGGGCAAGACTCCGGCCTACCTGGGCCATGCGGTGGCGATCCTGATCTACCACGACTTCGCGCGCTTCCGCTTTGCCAAGGACAAGCTCAAGTTCCGCGACGACGTGATCCGCTACGGCGCCAAAACCGGCGCGCTGGAACGCGATCCGTGGGGCACCTTCCGCTTCGTGCGCGTGGGCGGCACCACGCCGTATGACGACGACGTGTTCTCCAGCCTGAAGAACGCGCCGGTGTTCCCCAGCATGATGCGCAAGCACCAGCCGGTGTGGCCGGACGGCAAGGACCACGGCCAGCTCGGCGAACAGGGCATGTACCACGCCGACGCGATCCGCGCGCAGCTGGCCAGGCCGCCCGAGGACTGGCTGGTGCTGGAGCGTGAGTACAACTCGCAGTCGGTCGATACCGCGGCGCTGGAGCCCGACAACGCCAACTGCTGGTACGACGCCGCGGCGCAGGCGCTGCACCTGGTGGTGCCGACGCAGTCCCCGATCGAGGTCGCCGAGAGCGCGGCCGAGATGCTGGCGAAGGCCAAGGGCGCGTTCCCGGTGAAGCAGGTGTTCCTGCACCCGTGCTACACCGTAGGCTACGGCTCCAAGGACCACTACAACTTCCCGTTCTACGGCCTGGTCACGGCGCTCTATGCCGAGGGCAAGCCGGTGTGCCTGGCCAACGACCGCTACGAGCAGTTCCAGACCTCGATCAAGCGCCACGCCTTCAAGATGCGCTACCGCATCGCGGTGGACCGCAAGACCGGGCTGTTCCAGGCCTTCCAGGGCGACCTGGAGGCCAACGGCGGCGGCCGCGCCAACTTCTCGCCCTCGGTGGCGATGGTGGGCGCCACCGCCGCGCAATCGATCTACTACTTCCCGAAGAACGACCTGACCGCGGTGGCAATCGCCTCGCGCGCCATCGACGCAGGCTCAGCGCGCGGCTACGGCACGCTGCAGAGCATGGCCGCGACCGAGATGATGGTCGACGAGTTCGCCGAGCAGCTCAAGCTCGACCCGATCGAGTTCCGGCTGAAGAACGCCTTGCGCTCGGGCATGAAGAACACGCAGGGCGCGATCCCGGCCGGCGCGATCCGTGTCGATGAAGTGCTGGAAGCCGCGAAGGTCCATCCGTTGTGGACCGGCCGCGCGAAGAAGAAGGCGGAGTACGAAGCCGCCAACCCCGGCCGCCGCTACGGCGTGGGCTTTGCCTGCGTGCAGAAGGACTTCGGCACCGGTGCCGAAGCTTCGTTTGCCAGGGTCGAGATGAAGGCCGACGGCAGCATCGCGCTGCACCACTCCGGCGCCGAGATCGGCACCGGCATGTCGACCTCGCAGGCCGCCGCGGTGGCGCGCTGGCTGGGCAAGCCCGCGGCCGAGGTGCGTACCTCGGTCACCGATTGGGCCGACCTGCCGGTGGTGACCTCGGGCGACCCGTACCTGATGAGCCAGGCCGAACAGGACCGGCTGTGCGCCAACCCGCGCTGGTCGCCGTCGTACGCTTCGCCCGCCAGCGCCACCAACTCGGCCTACTACTTCACCCACAGCACGCGCGAAGCCGCGCGCGTGATCTTCATGCACGGCCTGTGGCCGGCGGCGATGGCGATCTGGAGCCAGGGTATCGGCGGCGGCCAGGCGGCCTCGCTGGTAGTGCGCGTGGAAGACGCGCGCTGGGTCGAGGGCAAGCTCAGCGCCGGCGGCCTGCAGGCGCTGCCGCTGGAGCAGCTGGCAGCCAAGGCGCATGAGATGGGCCTGGTCACCGGCGCCACCGTGCACGTCTTCAACCGCTGGCAGTGGAGCGAGGCCGATTTCGACATCAGCGGGCACGCCGCGCGGCTGCCGGTGGATGGCCTGTCGGTACGCTACGGCGATGGCGCCGACGGCGCGCGCAAGGCGCGCATGCGCACCAGCGGCGGCTACGACGTGCTCGACCGAAAGAAGGTCTACGTCGCGACCACCCAGCGCAACAATGCCTCGGTCACGTACTACAGCGCGGTCGGCACCTTGGTCGAGCTGTCGGTGCATGAGGCCAGCGGCAAGGTCGAGGTGCTGTCGCACCACTCCATCATGGAGTGCGGTACGCAGCTGTCGCCGCAACTGGTGTCCGGCCAGCTGCAGGGGGGCATCGCCATGGGCATCGGCCACGCGCTGCATGAAACCCTGCCGCTCTACGAGGACGGCCCTGGCAACGGCACCTGGAACTTCAACCGCTACCACCTGCCGCGCGCCAGCGACGTGGCGGTGTGGACCCAGACCGGCACGGTGCTGCCGCCCGTCTCTGAAACCGACCCGCCCAAGGGCATCGCCGAGGTGGTGATGATCCCGGTGGTGGGCGCCATCGTCAACGGCATCGCGCATGCCATCGGCCACCGCTTCACCGACCTGCCGGTCACGGCCGAAAAGATCCAGGAGGTACTGGCATGAGCATCGCCACCCAACCGCTTTCCCTGAACATCAACGGCAAGGAGGTCGGCCCGCTCGACGTGCCCGAAGGCCTGATGATGATCGACTTCCTGCATGAATACCTGGACCTGACCGGCTCGCGCCTGGGCTGCGGCCAGGGCATCTGCCATGCCTGCGTGGTGATCCACGACAAGGCCGACGGCACCAGCGAGGAAGTGCGCAGCTGCATCACCGGCGCGCACTGGTTCCAGGGCCGCAAGGTGCGCACCGTGGAAGGCCACGGCAAGCGCAACGAGAAAGGCGAGGTGGTGGAGCTGACGCCAGTGCAGCAGAAGTTCCTGGACCACTTCAGCTTCCAGTGCGGCTATTGCACGCCGGGCTTCGTCAACGGCGCCACCATCCTGGTGGAACAGCTCAAGCGCAAGCCGGTGGCGAAGGACAAGGTAGACGAGACCATCACCACCGCGCTGGACGGTCATATCTGCCGCTGCACGGGCTATGTGCGCTACTTCGAGGCCGTGAAGGACGTGATCACCAGCACGCCTGGACTGGTCAAGGACAGCGGGAGCGCCAAGTGATGCAGCGCCCCGCCTTCCTGAATTTCGCCCGCGCGGCCCTTGCCGCGCTGGCCGCCGCAACGCTGGTGGCCGGTTGTGGCGGCAACACCGAAGCCGTCGCGCCTGCCGCCGACCAGGCGCCCAAGGGCCAGCTGCCGCCCGCCGAACAGATCGCGCGCGGCCGCTACCTGGTGCGCGCGGCCGACTGCGCCGCCTGCCATACCGCGTCGCAGGGCGCGCCGTTTGCCGGCGGCGTTGAGCTGGCCTCGCCGTTCGGCAAGTTCTACGGCACCAACATCACGCCCGACAAGACCCACGGCATCGGCAACTGGAGCGCAGACGACTTCTACACCGCGCTGCATGACGGCAAGACCCCGGACAAGCACCTCTATCCGGCGATGCCGTACACCTCGTACCGCGGGCTGTCGCGCGCGGATACCGATGCCATGTATGCCTACCTGATGCAGGTGAAGCCGGCCGCGGTGCCGAACCGCCCGCACGACCTGCAGTTCCCGTACAACCTGCGCTTTGCGCTGGCGGGCTGGAACCTGCTGTTCCTGGAGGACAAGCTGCCCGATGCCTCCGCCGGCAATTCCGAGTCGTGGCAGCGCGGCCGCTACCTGTCCAATGCGCTCGGCCATTGCGCCGAGTGCCATACGCCGCGCGCCGCGTTCGGGCGGCTGGACCTGTCGAAGCCGCTGGCCGGCGCCGCGCTGGCACGCGTGGGCGCGCCGGAAATCACCCCGGCCGGGCTGGCCGCACGCGGCTGGACCGCGGCCGACCTGCAGCAGTTCTTTGCCATTGGCATCGCGCCACAAGGCTCGGCCTTCGGCGAGATGTACCCGGTGGTGCATCTGAGCAGCCAGTACCTGAACCAGGGCGACCTGGCGGCGATGACGACCTACCTGCTGGGCGACAAGCCGCCCGCACCGCAGCCGGTCAAGCCCGTCAACGCCGATGCCGCGCAACTGGCGCCGGGCCGCCGCCACTATGTGGCGGTCTGCGCCGGTTGCCACGGCCGCGAGGGCGAAGGCAAGCCGCACGTGGCGGTATCGATGGCCGGCAACTCCACCGTGCGCAACACCGACGCGCGCAACCTGATCGTGTCGATGCTCGACGGCATCGAGGCGCAGCGCTTCCCCGGCCTGGAGGCCATGCAGGACATGCCGGGCTTTGCCGCGCGCATGAGCGACGAAGAACTGGCGCAGCTGGCCAACTACCTGCGCGCCACCTGGGGCGGCCAGCCGGCCGACGTGACGCCCGCCGCGGTCAAGGCGCTGCGCGCCGCAGGCTCCGGGCACTGAAGCCCTGCCCCGGGTGTTCCATTCTGGAACACCCGGTGTCACGCGCTGGCACAGCCGTGCCGGCGCGTGACATCTCCCACCCGTGCCACGCGCACTCGCCCCTCGCTTTTCCCCGTTTTTTCGTTCGATTCACGCCCCGGCACAGCTCTTGCGATCTGCCTGCCGTGCGCACGGCCGGAATGCCGTGACGACACCACAGAAATCTCTGAACGGAGCGAGACATGAACATGGCGGAAATCGCCCAGCTGGGCGTCAGCAACCCCTACAAGCAGCAGTACGAGAACTACATCGGCGGCGCCTGGGTGCCGCCCGCCGGCGGCGAGTACTTCGAATCGATCACGCCGATCACCGGCAAGCCGTTCACGCGCGTGCCGCGTTCCGGCCAGCAGGATGTCGACGCCGCGCTGGACGCCGCGCACGCCGCCAAGGCCGCGTGGGCTCGCACCTCGACCACCGAGCGCGCCAATATCCTGAACCGCATCGCCGACCGCATCGAGGCCAACCTGAAGCTGCTGGCCGTGGCCGAGAGCATCGACAACGGCAAGCCGGTGCGCGAGACCACCGCCGCCGACCTGCCGCTGGCGGTCGACCACTTCCGCTACTTTGCCGGCTGCATCCGTGCGCAGGAAGGCGGCATCTCCGAGATCGACGCCGACACCATTGCCTACCATTTCCATGAGCCGCTGGGCGTGGTCGGCCAGATCATCCCGTGGAACTTCCCGCTGCTGATGGCCACCTGGAAGCTGGCGCCGGCGCTGGCCGCCGGCAACTGCGTGGTGCTCAAGCCCGCGGAGCAGACGCCGGCCTCGATCCTGGTGCTGATGGAAGTGATCGGCGACCTGCTGCCGCCGGGCGTGGTCAACGTGATCAACGGCTTCGGGCTGGAAGCCGGCAAGCCGCTGGCATCGAGCCCCCGCATCAGCAAGGTGGCCTTTACCGGCGAGACCACCACCGGCCGGCTGATCATGCAGTACGCGTCGCAGAACCTGATCCCGGTGACGCTGGAACTGGGCGGCAAGTCGCCCAACATCTTCTTCGAGGATGTGCTGGCCGCCGACGACGCCTTCTTCGACAAGGCGCTGGAAGGCTTTGCCATGTTCGCGCTGAACCAGGGCGAGGTCTGCACCTGCCCGTCGCGCGCACTGATCCAGGAATCGATCTACGACCGCTTCATGGAGCGCGCGCTCAAGCGCGTGGCCGCGATCCGCCAAGGCCATCCGCTCGACACCGGCACCATGATCGGCGCGCAGGCGTCCGCCGAACAGCTGGAGAAGATCCTGTCGTACATCGACCTGGGCCGCAAGGAAGGCGCGCAGTGCCTCACCGGCGGCGAGCGCAACGTGCTGGACGGCGACCTCGCGGGCGGCTACTACGTCAAGCCGACCGTGTTCGCCGGCCACAACAAGATGCGCATCTTCCAGGAAGAGATCTTCGGGCCGGTGGTATCGGTGACCACCTTCAAGGATGAGGAAGAGGCGCTGGCCATCGCCAATGACACGCTCTACGGGCTCGGCGCGGGTGTCTGGACACGCGACGGGGCGCGCGCATTCCGCATGGGCCGCGGCATCCAGGCAGGGCGCGTGTGGACCAACTGCTACCACGCCTACCCCGCGCATGCGGCATTCGGGGGCTACAAGCAGTCCGGCATCGGCCGCGAGAACCATCGCATGATGCTCGACCACTACCAGCAGACCAAGAACCTGCTGGTGAGCTACAGCCCCAACGCGCTCGGGTTCTTCTGACCATGGCGGGCTCGACGTCCGCTCCCGCCACCGCGCCGGTCGCACGCGTGGTGGCAACCCCGGCCGCGCTCGCGCTGATCGCGGAACTGGCCGCGCGGCATGGCACGCTGATGTTCCATCAGTCCGGCGGCTGCTGCGACGGCAGCGCGCCGATGTGCTACCCCGCCGGCGAACTGCTGGTGGGGCAAGCCGATGTCTGCCTGGGCGAGATCAGCGGCGCGCAGTTCTACATGACGCGGGCGCAGTTCGAGTACTGGCAGCACACGCGGCTGGTGATCGATGTGGTGCCGGGTGCGGGCGGGATGTTCTCGCTGGAGGGACGGACGGGGAAGCGGTTCCTGACCCGGTCGGAGCTGTTCAGCGATGAAGAGGCCGCGTGGCTCGCGGCGCAGCCGGGGTTGTGAGGATGATTGCTTGCTGATGTCGGTAGTTGCTTGCCGACGGAGTGCTCCCTCTCCCGCAAGCGGGAGAGGGAGCAAACAAGCAGGATAGGAAGTCCTTCAGCGCTCCGCTTCCTCGCCGCCTTCCAACCCCTCCCTCAACCTCCGATAGATCGTATTGCGCGACACCCCCAGCTCACGCGCCGCGTGGCTGACATTGCCGCCGTGCCTGGCGAGCGCCTGTCGGATCAGGCCTGCTTCCCAGTCGCGCATGCGGGCGGACTTTGATGGCGCCGGCGCCTGCACGGCAGCCGCCGCGTCACAGCGCTCCGCCTCATCGCCGCACTCCTGCTCAAACCCTTCCGGCAGGTGTTCCACCCCGATCTCCACCTCCCCTTCGGCCAGGATCGCCGCGGTGCGCAGCACGTTGGCAAGCTGCCGGATATTGCCCGGCCACGGGTGCCGGCGCAGCAGCGCCAGCACCTGCGCGTCGACATGCACCGGGGACGGCAGGCCGGCTTCTTCGCACTGCCGCTGCAGGATGCGATCGACCAGCAGCGGCAGGTCGCTGCGCTCGCATAGCGGCGGCAGGGTCACGGCCAGCGCATTGATGCGGTAGTACAGGTCTTCGCGGAAAGCGCCATCGGCAATCATCGCGCGCAGGTCGCGGTGGGTGGCGCAGACCACGCGCACATCGACCGGCAGCGCGCGAGCGCTGCCCAACGGGGTGACCGCGCGCTCCTGCAGCACGCGCATCAGCCGCACCTGCTGTGCCAGCGGCATGTCGCCGATCTCGTCCAGGAACAGCGTGCCGCCGTGTGCCTGCACGACCTTGCCCTCGCTGCCGCGGCGACGCGCGCCGGTGAAGGCGCCTTCTTCATAGCCGAACAGTTCGGCCTCGATCAGCGATTCGGGGATGGCCGCGCAGTTGACCGCGACGAAAGGCCCGCCGGCGCGCGGCGAGGCGGCGTGGATGGCGCGCGCCAGCCACTCCTTGCCGGTGCCGGTGCGGCCCTGGACCAGGATGGTGATATCGCGCCCGCTGACCTTGCGCACGCGGCGCAGCACCGCGGCCACGGCGGCGTCGCCGGTATCGAGCGCGGCCAGTGCCGGCGGCAGCGGGTCTTCGGCGCTGGGCTGGCGCACCGCGATGGGCGCGGCCAGGTATTCGATGCGGGCAAACACCTGCACCCGGCTGGGCAGCGTCAGCGTCTGCAGCGACCCCGCCGCGCCGCTGCGCACCTGCATCGCCACGCGCACGGGCTGGCCGAACAGCCCGGCAAAACTGGCCGCCGCCAGCGCGTGCGGGGCCAGCCCCAGCTGGAACAGGCCGCTGCGGTTGGCAGCCAGGAAGGCGCCGTCGGGCGAGAACGCCGCCATGCCCTCGAACAGCGTGCCGACGAACTCGGGCCGCGCATGGAAGCGCACCAGCAGCGCGTCCGGGAAGTGGTTCGCAAACAGGTGGTTCTCGATCATCTGCGCCGACATCCGCACCAGCGCCATGGTGTGCCGGTGGAAGCCGCGATGATCGCCGCTGACATCGAGCGCGCCCAGGATGGCACCGGTCGGGCTGGCGATCGGGGCGCAGGAGCAGGTCAGCTGGTGGTTGGACTCGAGGAAATGCTCGCTGGCGTGGATCAGGGTGGGACGGGCCTCGGCCAGTGCGGTGCCGATGGCATTGGTGCCCTTGCTCGGCTCCGACCACGATACCCCCGGTGCCAGCGCCACGCGCCGCGCCCGCGCGACGAATTCGCCGTCGCCCAGGCTGTGCAGGATCACTCCGCTGCTGTCGGTCAGCAGCACCATGCTGTCGGTATTGGCGATCTGCGCGTGCAGGGTCTCCATCACCGGCAAGGCATGGCGGTACAGGTCGCGGCTGGCGTCCACCAGCTCACCCAGCGCGCGCGGGCTGACGGCATCGAAGCCGGGCGCATGGCGCACATCCAGCCCGAAGCCGGCCGAACGCGCATGCGCGCGGGCGATCAGGCCAGCGCGGTCGGCATCGGCCGGGTCGACATGGGCAGCCTGGCGGGCAACATCGGAAAGCGCAGCGGGATGGGCGGCACGGTGCATGGCGGCGGGTCTCCTGTATCAGCAGGCGGCGCGCGTCGCGGCCGCTGCCTGCCGTCCCGTGGCGCGTGCCGTGCAGCTCAGGTGCGGCGGCAGGCCGGGCGGCTGTAGTCCGGCAACCTTATCACAGGCTCCCGGCCATGTATTGCCCCCGCGCCATGCCGGGCCGGGGTCAGCGTTTTTCGTCGAGCAGGTCGTTCAGGATCTCGTCGAAGGTGGCCTGGGCATCTTCCAGCGCCTGCAGCGCCGCATCGAACGTCTGCAGCGCAAGCTTGGATGGCTTGCCGCTGCCCTGCGGCGGATAGTGGGCCTGCAAGGCGGTGAAGGCCACCTGCACCTGCCGCGTGGCCGCGACCACGCGCTCCATCGCCTGCGCCTCTTCGGCGCGGTATTGCTCGTGTTTCTGCTCGCTCATGCCTGTTTGCTCCGTATGCGCGCCGTCTCGGGAGGGGGTGCGCGCGCGTGAATGAGGTATATCGTACAAGAACTGCGCCGGCCGGCTTGCGCTACACGCTCGCGCCTGACAAAAATGAGGTAGGCTGCGCGGCTGGGCGGCAAGGCCGGCGCTGGTGCGCCTCGCCTGGCAGCGACACTGAAGACTAGCCATGCCATTGATCACCCGCCGTACGCTGGCAGCCGCGCTGATGACTGCCAGTGGCTTCGCCTGCTACTGGACCTACCTGACGCTCAACCAGGAGCGGCTGCTGTTCGATGCGCGCCGGCGTCCGCCGCGCGACCTGCCCGACGGCATCATTGGCTACTCGCACCTGATCCCCGGCGGCGTGGTGCGCGGCTACATCTACCATAGCCCCGGCGACAACGTGCGCGACCTACTGTTCTACCTGCCCGGGCGTGGCGAGGATGTGCTCGAAACGCTGCAGTACGCGCGCTGGCTGCCCGCCGGCATGGCCTTCGCCACCTATGACTACCGCGGCCTGGGACACTCCGACGGCCTGCCGTCCGAGGGCGCCGCAGTGGCCGACGCCAGCCAGTTCCTGCTGCATGCGCGGCGTGTCTTCCCCGACACCCGCGTGCATGTGGTGGGGCGCAGCCTGGGCACCGGCGTCGCGATCCAGCTGGCGGACCTGCAGGACTTCGACAGCCTGCAACTGATCACGCCCTACGACTCGCTGCTTGAACTGGTGCGCAAGCGCTTCCCGCTGGTGCCGCTGCGCCAGCTGATGCGCCACCATTTCGATTCGATCTCGCATTGCAAGAAGGTCGTGCAGAGCACCAAGGTGCTGCTGGCCGAGACCGATGAAGTCGTGCCCCATGAATGCTCGGAGCGGCTCATGGCCGCCTGGCCCGGCCCGGTGGCGCTGCAGACCGTGCCAGCCACGAATCACTTCACCATTATCGAACGCGAGGAAACCTGGCTGGCGCTGTGCGAATTTGCCCGGCATCACGGCCAGGCCAGGCTGCGCGTGGCTACGGCCCAGCCCGCCCCGCCTACCCCGCCGGCCACCACCGGCACGCCGCCCATCGATCATGACGAGCTCGGCAACCCGTTGCCGCTGGCGGCCAGCCGCTAAGGTCAGTCAGGCAGCGGGTAAAATGCGCGCATGAAAAAAATCGCAGTCAAGGCAGGCGGTGCCGTACTGGCGCTGGCTGCAGCCGGTGCCTTGCTTGCCGGCTTTGCCGCGGTGGTAAGCCTGCGGCAGCTTCCCCCAGTCGACGCCCTGCGCGACTACCGGCCCGACGTGCCCCTGCGGATCTACACCAGCGACAACGTGCAGATCGGCGAGTTCGGCAGCGAGCACCGCGAGTTCATCCCCTTCGGGCAGATGCCGTCGCGCATGGTCCAGGCGCTGCTGGCAGCCGAGGACGACCAGTTCTACGAGCACGAGGGTGTCGACATGCCCGGCGTGCTGCGCGCCGCGCTGGCCAACCTGGGCCAGGGCTATGCGCAGGGCGCGTCCACCATCACCATGCAGGTGGCGCGCAATTTCTACCTGTCGCGCGAGAAGACGCTGGCGCGCAAGTGGTATGAAATGCTGCTGGCCTGGCGCATCGACCAGACCCTGCCCAAGGACCGCATCCTTGAGCTGTACATGAACCAGGTCTACCTGGGCGAGCATGCCTACGGCTTCGGCAGCGCCGCGCATGCGTACTTCGGCAAGCCGCTGGCGTCGTTGTCGCTAGCCGAGACGGCGATGCTGGCGGGGCTGCCCAAGGCCCCCTCGTCCATCAACCCGGTGGTCAACTTCGCGCGCGCCAAGCGGCGCCAGGAATATGTGCTGGGCCGCATGCTGGCGCTGGGCATGATCAGCCAGGACGACTACCGCGAGGCCCGCGCCGCGCGCCTGGCGGTCTCCGACGACAGCCCCGGCAGCTTTGCCGGGCATGCCGAGTACGTGGCCGAACTCGCGCGCCAGCTGGCGCGCGAGCGCTTTGGCGACGAGGCCTACACGCGCGGCCTGAACGTCTACACCACGGTGTCGTCGGTGCGCCAGACGCTGGCCTACGATGCGGTGCACGGCGGGTTGGAAGGCTACGCGCGGCGCCACCGCAAGTTCGTCAAGGACCTGCCGCAGGGCCCGCAGGGTGCGCTGGTATCGCTGGACAGCGCCACCGGCGCGATCGAGGCGATGGTGGGCGGCGCCGACTTTGCCACCAGCCGCTTCAACCACGCCACCCAGGCGCAGCGCCAGCCGGGCTCGACCTTCAAGCCCTTCGTCTATGCGGCGGCACTGGAGCGCGGCGTGTCGCCCGGCACGCTGATCAACGACGCGCCGCTGCCCAATGGTTCGCGCTGGCAGCCGTCCAATGACGACGGGCGCTTTGTCGGCCCCATCACCGTGCGCCAGGCGCTGGCCGAATCGCGCAATCTGCCGGCGATCCGCACACTGCAGGCGATCGGCATCCCGTACACGGTGGAGTTCGCCAGCCGCTTCGGCTTCGCGCCCAGGCGGCTGCCGCGCTACCTGCCGCTGGCACTGGGCACCGGCACCACTTCGCCGCTGCGCCTGGCCGCGGCCTATGGCGTTTTTGCCAACGGCGGCCACCGCATCGAGCCCTACCTGATCGCGCGCATCACCGACAGCGAGGGCAAGGTGCTGTTCTCTGCCGAGCCGGACGACGCCGCGGACAGCCCGGCCCCGCCGCGCGTGATCAGCGCCCGCAACGCCTTTGTCATGGACAGCCTGCTGCGCAGCGTGGTCGACGACGGCACCGGCGCCGGCGTGCGCCGCTACCTGCGCCGCGCCGACGTGGCCGGCAAGACCGGCACCACCAACGACTCGGTCGACGGCTGGTTCGCGGGCTACGCCGGCGGCGTCGTCACGGTGGCGTGGATGGGCTACGACGACAACCGCAGCCTGGGCGAGCATGAATTCGGCGCCACCACCGCGCTGCCGGTGTGGGCCGCCTATATGGAGGGCCGCCTTGCGGGCGCGCCCGTGCCTGAAGCCGAAGCGCCCGCCGGCGTGGTCCGCGTGGGCGATGACTGGATGTACGCGGAGTATGCCGATGGCAGCCACGGCATCGCCGCTATCGGCTTCCCGCCGCCGGCACCCGCGGCGGCGCCGGTGGTCGATCCGGTCGCCAGCAACCTCGGCGGGACCGCGGCCCCGGCCCCGGCTGCCCCCGCGCCGACACCCGTCACCAGCGAGGCAACTGGCCTGCCGGCGCCCGGCGCTGCCACGCCGGCCGTCCCCGCGGACGCCAGGCTGTAGACTTCCGGCTTTCCACTGTCCCCGATCCCGATGTCCAGCCACGCCCCGCTGCTGATCTGGTCGGTCGCCGCGCTGACCACGGCCGGCGTCCTGTTCCGCCCGTTCCGCCTGCCCGAAGCCTTCTGGGCCGCCGCCGGCGCCCTGCTGCTGTGCGTCACCGGCCTGATGACGCTGCCCGACGCGCTGGCGGCAGTGCTGCGCGGCTACGACGTGTACCTGTTTCTCGCGGGCATGATGCTGGTCTCAGAGCTGGCCCGCAAGACCGGGCTGTTCGACCACGTCGCCGCGCTCGCCGTGCGCCGGGCGCGCGGCTCGGCGCCGCGGCTGTTTCTGCTGGTGTACGGCTTCGGCACGCTGGTGACGGCCTTCATGTCCAACGACGCCACCGCCGTGGTGCTGACGCCCGCGGTGCTGGCCGCCACCCGCGCCGCGCGGGTCCGGCATCCGCTGCCCTACCTGTACGCGTGCGCCTTCATCGCCAATGCCGCCAGCTTCGTGCTGCCGATCTCCAACCCGGCCAACCTGGTCATCTTCGGCGAACGCATGCCGCCGCTGGCGGGCTGGCTGGCGAGCTTCGCGCTGCCGTCGCTGGCCGCGGTGCTGGCCACGCTGGCAGCGCTGTGGTGGACCCAGCGCGCGGCACTGGCCGAGCCCATCGAACATGACGTGCCGGTGCCGCCGCTGTCGCCGCAGGCCCGGCTGACCGCGCTGGGCATCGTGCTGACCGGCCTGATCCTGCTGGTGGCCTCGCTGCGCGGCAACGACCTGGGCTGGCCGACCTGCGCGGCGGGCGTGGCCACGCTGCTGCTGGTCTGCGCGACCCGGCGCGAGTTGCTGGTGCCGGCGCTGCGCGAGGTGTCATGGGGGGTGTTGCCGATGGTGGCGGGGCTGTTCGTGCTGGTCGCGGCACTGGAGCAGACCGTGGTGATCGGCCAGCTGGCCGATGCCGTCGCAGCGGCGTCGCGCGACGGCGGCGCGCTGGCCCTGCTGGGCGTGGGCGCGGTGGTGGCGCTGGCGGGCAATATCGCCAACAACCTGCCGGCCGGCCTGATCGCCGCCTCGGCGCTGGCGGGTGGAAATGCCTCGCATGCCGTGACTGGTGCCGTGCTGGTCGGCATTGACCTTGGCCCCAACCTGTCCGTCACCGGCTCGCTGGCCACGCTGCTGTGGCTCACGGCGCTGCGACGCGAAGGGCATATGGTCAGCGCCGGCCAGTTCCTGCGCGTGGGGGCCGTGGTGATGCCGGCAGCGATGCTGCCGGCACTGGCGCTCTTGCTTCTTTGAACAGCTGGCTCAGCTGGTGGCGGCGTCATTGGCCGCGGGGATGTCGGCGGGCTGCAGCAGGGACCGGCGCAGGCCGGTCGCGCCATGGCGCACGGCACTGGCGTGGTGTTCCGCCACGCCAGTTTCCACCGGCGTGGCCGGCAGCGGCACTGTGACCACATGGAGCAGCATCAGGCTGCTGCACGGAAAGGCAATCGGCATGATGACGTTATTCCCGACAAAGAGTCAGGCCGCGCTGCAGCGGCCGGGTGCCGGCGGCTTTATGGCGGGCTGCCTGGCGTTGTGCAGACATTATGTGCGCTTGTCGGCGTTGTGCGGCGCGGGCTTTAGCGATGTCATGAACTATTCACGGAGCAATGCCGGCTTGTGGCGTAATCGGCCCACCGCGCCGCAACTTGCCATGCCCCGCGCGGGTTGTGAGGCCACGGCATCTGCCATATAGTGAATCCGGCACACCCGCTGCGCAGTCATCCATCCCACCACGCATAACCATGACCAGCAAGGACGCGGCGCACCGCGCGAAGGACAGCAACGCCGGCGACGATGCCGGCCACCCCCACGCCCACAGCGTCTCGGCCCGCATCCGCGCACGGCTGGAGGCCGCGCAGGAGCGCTTCCACGCCAACGACAATATTGCGCACTACATCGAGCCGGGCGAGATGGAGCAGCTGCAGGCCGAAGTGCAGGCGCGCCTGGAAGACGTGCTGCGCGCGCTGGTGATCGACGTCGACAACGACCACAACACCCAGGAAACTGCGCGCCGCGTCGCCAAGATGTACCTGAAGGAGATCTTCGCCGGCCGCTACGCCAAGGCCCCGCCGGTGACCGAGTTCCCCAACGTCGGCCAGCTCAACGAACTGATGATCGTCGGCCCGCTGCGCGTGCGCAGTGCCTGCTCGCATCACCTGTGCCCGATCATCGGCAAGCTGTGGGTAGGGGTGATGCCGAACCAGCATTCCAACCTGATCGGCCTGTCCAAGTACGCGCGCCTGGCCGAATGGATCATGTGCCGGCCGCAGATCCAGGAAGAGGCGGTGGCACAGGTCGCCGACCTGCTGCAGGAAAAGATGAATCCCGACGGCCTCGCCATCGTGATGGAGGCCGAGCACTTCTGCATGCACTGGCGCGGCGTGCGCGACACCGATGCCAAGATGACCAACAGCGTGATGCGCGGCTCGTTCCTGAAGGACGACAGCCTGCGCCGCGAGTTCCTCACGCTGCTGAACCACAACCGCGGCTAGGCCGCACGCCCCGCCCACCAGCCGCCACAACCGAGCGCCACGACCATGCTAGTCCGCCTGCTCTATGCCAGCCGTGCCCGCCAGGCCATCGACGCCGCCCTGCTCGACGCCATCCTGGCCACCAGCCTGGAACGCAATCCGCGCCACGGCATCACCGGGGTGCTGTGCCACGGCAACGGCATCTTCCTGCAGGCGCTGGAAGGCGACCGCCAGGACGTATCACAGCTGTTCCAGGCGATCGCACGCGACCCGCGCCACCACGACGTGACCCTGCTGCATTTCGAGGAAACCTGCACGCGCGACTTTGCCGGCTGGGCGATGGGCCAGGTCAATGCGGCGCGCATCAACACCGCCACCCTGCTCAAGTTCTCGGCGCGCGCCGAACTGGATCCGTACCGCACCTGCGGTGCGGCGTCGCTGGCGTTGCTCAAGGAGCTGATCGCCGGCGCGTCAGTGGTGTCGCGCACCGGCGAACGCGGACGGCACTGAGCCGCGCCGTCAGGCCGTCACCTGGCCGAACAGGCCGCACTCCAGGTCGCTCTCGAATTCCTCGACCCAGACCGAATCGGGGCCTGCCTCGTAGATACTGGTCTTGTCCGTGCCGACCCGGCGCACGCTGATGCGCCGCACCCCGGCCTCGCGGCTTTCCTCGAAAATCTCGAACATCTCGGCCGCAAGCCCGACATGTCTGCATACCTGCAGGACCTGTTGCTGCTCGTCGGCGGGAAATTCGGTGAACGGTCTCGTTGCCATGGCATCCTCCGTCAAGGTTGAGATCGCCGCTTGCGCGCAGCGCTAACGCACGTGGTGCACGGGCACCACGCCTGGAAAGACATGCCGCGGCCGTCGGCCGGCGGCACACCCGCGCGGCCGCCGCACAAGTGCGGCGGGCCGCAAACCCTCCTGGGAGGTAGTTGTTCGGACTCAGCGGACTCAGCTCTTGCGCTGGGTCACTGCCACGAACGGGGCCGGTGCGTGCTGGACGGACTGGCTGCCGCAGTTCGGGCAGTTCGGATGGGCAGAGGCGTGTTCTGCGAGATGCTCGGTTTTCTCGAACATATGGCCGCACTTCTCGCAGCGATATTGGTAGACGGGCATGGCGTTCCCCAACGCGGTGCACGCGCCGCGGGGCGCGTGTCAGCTTCATTCTAGGACAGCGGTCCGCGCCCCGAAGCGTGAAAGTTCGCGCCGCCCGGAGCCGGCGCGTTGCGCGCACGCGGCGAAGTCACCGCGAATTCACTTTCTCTCCCCGTGCTCCTGCCTGCCGCTACGTGAATGCGTCTTCCGCCACGCATTGACATGAGGCAAATAGCTGGTCGCGCTCACCGCGGAACAAGCGCCGCAATGCTGCGCAAACCCAGGTCAAACATCGCGGCATGGCGCTGTTCAATGGGCAGGTCACGCATTTGCCGAACTGGCCGTGTCCATGCCCGCCTCATGCAAGTTCCCTGAACTAGCAGAATTACGATTCAATGGGTCGCGGAACATAGCCAGAATTTCGGATTTGTGGTGGCGCAATCGCCCAGTGCAACCGGCGTGTACCGGTTGCCGCCCATCCGGAGATAGCTATGTACGACGGAGTCTTGCGTGTCGCCCTGGCGGACGACCACCCGCTGGTCGTGGCCGCCCTGCGCGACTGCCTGCAGCGCAGCGGCAGCGTCCAGATCAGCTGCGAATGCCGCAACGGCACCGAGTTGCTCGGCGCGCTGGACCAGCATCCCGCCGATATCGCCATCACCGATTTCTGCATGGGCCACGGCGATACCTCGCTGGACGGCTTCAACCTGCTGGGCCGCCTGGCACGCCGCCATCCGCTGACGCGCGTGGTGGTGATCAGCGCCCAGTCCAATCCCGCCATCATCCGCCGCTCCATGAAGCTTGGCGTGCGCGCCTTCGTCAGCAAGGAAGACCACCTGGACGAGGTCGTGCGCGCCTGCATTCACGTCGCATCCAGCGGCAGCTGCTTCTATTCGCCTGCGGTGCACGCCATCCTGCAACACGCCACGCTCGCCGGTGCACCGGCCACCGAACTGACGCAGCGCGAACTGGAAGTGATCCGGCTCTATGCGCAGGGCCTGCAGCTGACCGACATCGCCGGCAAGCTCGGCCGCTCGGTCAGCACAATCTCCAGCCAGAAGACCGTGGCCATGCGCAAGCTGGGAGTGCAGACCAATACCGGGCTGATCCGCTACGCCTATGAAAACCGCCTGATCTGACATGGCCGGACCCGCCGATGCAGCAAACCGTCGACCGTACCCGTGAAACCCTGGCCAGCGCCTTCGATGCGCTTGCCGACAATGCGCGCCGCCAGCAACACCTGTATTCAGCGACCATCGCGGTGCTGATCGCCATCGTGCTGTTCTCGGGCGTGCTGCTTGCCGGCCTGGCCACGGAACAGCACCTGGACTACCGGCGCAGCGACGTCTCGCGGTACGCCAGCTCGGTCTCGCAGTTGCTGCACAACGAGTCCTCGTTCCTGCGGCGCACCGTGCTGGGCATCCGCTACAACCTGGATGCGCCCGCACCGGAGCCGTCGCGCGATGCCGGCTTCGGGGCCTTCCGGCGCACCGGCACCGCCAGCCTCCACGTCGATGCCGTGCGCAAGGACTATCACCTGCTTGCCACCGAGGCAACGCGGCAGGGCTGGGGCGCCGGGCTGCCGGCGCAGTACGTGCGGCTGCGGCAGATTGCCCTGGCTGCGGTGGCCACCCAACAGGCGTTCGATCTCGACCACGGGGCCTACGCGGTCGCGCTGAACGAAGACAGCGCCGTGGTCATCAGCCAGCCCGAGGCCGGCGCGCCACCGCTCGCGCTCGACCCGGCGCTGATCCCGCTGCTGCGCACATGGCTGACCCAGGCGCTGCTGGAGCGCAGCGGCCGCAGCGTGCCGGCGCGCGACCAGCAGGTCTGGGTGGGTCCGCTGCGCCACCCGGTGGACGACACCCCGGTCATGGTGCTGGCCGGCGCCGCCTATGCCGGCGACACGCCCACCATGCTGGTGGCCGCCTGCGTGCCCCTGCACGCCTTCCTGGCCGACTTGCAGCGCGCGGAGGATCCGGCGCTGCTGGCACTGCTCAATCCAGCCGGTCAGGTCATCGATGTATCGCCGCGCGACTGGCCGGCAACCTCGGCCAGCGTCCACGATGTGGCAGCCGGCACGCGCCTGCTGTCGCACAGCATGCTGGATGTCACGCCATCGGGCATGCGGCTGGTGCAGCCGCTGCCGGCAGGCTTCGGGCAGCTGGTCTACCACCTGCCGTATCGCATGCTGGGCACGGCGCTGGCAGCGGAGCTGGCCGTGATCGCCGGCGCCATGCTGCTGCTGACCGGCGCCATCGGGCTGGCCGCGCGCCACTGGAGCCGGCACCTGCTGCGGCGTACGCACGCCGAAGCCTCGCGTGCGCTGGAAAGCGAGCTGATGAACCAGGTGCTGGTCAATGCCACGCCGATCGGCCTGTGCATCGTGCGCCAGCACGACTACGCCGTCCTGACGTCGAACCCGCTGGCCGGCGTACTGCTGCAATGGCAGCCCCATGGGCACCTGCCCGATGCGGTAGCGGAGGCATTCAAAAGACAGCCATGCGGTGGCGGCAGCGGGCAAGCGTCCATTTCCAGCTTTACCGTCGCGGCACCGCCGCGCGCGCCGGCGGATGAGCCACCCGGCCACGGCGACGCCACCCAGCACTTCCTGCAAATCACCTACGCGCCGGCGCGCTACCGCGATGAGGCAGTGCTGTTCTGCGCCGTGCAGGACTGCACTGCGCAGCAGGCACTGCAAGAGCAGCTGCGCTCCGCCCAGCAGACCACCGAGGCGATGATGCGCGCACGCTCGACCTTCTTCGCCGCGATGAGCCACGAGATCCGTACGCCGCTGAATGCATTGCTGGGCAACCTGGAACTGCTCGCGCGCGGCAGCGGCCTGGCTGCACATGCGGCCCGGCTCAGGGCGCTGGACAGCGCCGCCGAGGCGCTGCGCCGGATCGTCAACGATGTGCTGGATTTTTCCAAGATCGATGCCGGCAAGCTCAGGCTGGTCAACGCGCCCTTCCGCCCCGTCGAGGCGCTGGAAAGCGTGGCGCTGACCCATGCGCCGATGGTGGCCGGCCGTCCCATCCGCTTCCACCTGCAGCTGTCGCCATCGCTGGATGCTGAGGTCACAGGCGACCGCATGCGCCTGGCGCAGGTGTTCAACAACCTGCTGAGCAACGCCTTCAAGTTCACTGCCAGCGGCCGCATCACCTTAAGCGGCGAGCTGCGCCAGGACCACCACGGCACGCAGCGGCTGGTCTGCCGCGTCAGCGATTCCGGCATCGGCATGCCGCCGTCGCTGGCGGCGCGCGTGTTCCAGCCCTTCGTGCAGGGCGATGCCGCAACTGCCAGCCGCTACGGCGGCACTGGCCTGGGCTTGTCGATCTGCGCCCGCCTGTGCGAGCTGATGGGCGGCAGCATCAGCGTGGACAGTGTGCCGGACGTGGGCAGCGCGTTCACGGTCTCGGTGCCGCTGGCCCCGGCCGCTGGCACGCCGCTGCCGCCGGTCCCGCCCGCCGCGGCGCAGTGCGGCGACGTGGTGGTGCTGTGCCAGCACATGCGTACCGGCGAGGCCCTGGCCGCGTGGCTCGCCACGGCAGGCTGGCGTGCCGATGTGCTGGCATCGCAGGCGGCCGCGCTGGCGTCTTTCCAGGTCAAGGTGCCACGCGTTATCGTCGCCACGGAAGAGTACCCCCTGGCCGCACTGGCCGGCCTGCGCGATGCGGCGAAGGTCCCGGTCGTGTGGGTGACGCAGGAGGGCCCGCATCGGCCACGCCAGTGCGCCCCCGGCATGCACGAAGTCACGGCCTACAGCCACCGCGCGCTGCTCGACTGCGTGGCCCAGGCGGCCGAAGGCGCCACGCCGGCGCTTGCGACGGCAGACGCCAGCGCGCCGGCGGCGCAGGCACTCCCGGCATCGGCCGCGGCGCCGCTGACGATCCTTGTCGCCGAGGACAATGCGCTGAACCAGACCCTGATCGCCGAACAGCTGCAGGCACTTGGCTGCCACCCGATCGTTGCAGGCAACGGCAAGCAGGCACTGGCGGCGCTGGAGAGCACGCACATCGACGCCGTGCTGACCGATATCCAAATGCCAGTCATGGACGGCCATGCGCTGCTGCGCGCGGTGCGCGCGCAGCGTCCCGACATGCCGGTACTGGCCTTCAGCGCATTCACTGGCAGCGAGCCATGCGCAGACTGGCGCCTGCGCGGCTTTTCCGGCTTTGTCGCCAAGCCGGCGTCGTTGCAGGACCTGCAGGCGTGCCTGCATGGCCTGCCCGGTCGCAGGGATGCCGCGGCCCCGCCCCCTGGCACCAATGACGATCCGGCTGCGGCTTCGCAGGCCGAAGCTGCTGATCGCCGCCGCTACGAAGCCATGCTGCGCCGGCAGCTGCAGCAAGACCTGCCAGCATTGGCGCACATCATTGCGCAGCAGGACCTGCCGGCATTGCGGCACTGGGCCCATGCCGCGGCCGGCGCCTTCATGATCGTGCGCCGCCAGCCCATCTTCGAGGCATGCCTGGCACTGGAAGCACTGTGTGACGCAGCGCAGGCGTGGACCCCGGCCGCGGCAGCCGCGGCCGAAGCCCTGCTTGAACGGCTGGGCGGCTATGCACAGGCCGCCGCAGCGGAATAGCGCACGCGGCGCGCTGCGCCTTACCACAATTAGCGAATTTGCGAGCATCGCCACGCGGGACGATAATGGCAACGCTGCGCCATGGCCGTCCTGGCCATGCCTGAGCAATGCTGGCGCGGCATTGTCTTCAATGTCTCTCCCCATGCAGCCAGAACAAGGCCTTCCCCAGCCACAGCGGACCTGGGCGATCCTCACTGTTTTCTTCGGCCTGATCATGGCCGTGCTCGATGGCTCGATCGCCAACATCGCCCTGCCCTCGATCTCGCGCGAGCTGCAGGCCGATCCGTCCAGCACGATCTGGGTGGTCAACGCTTACCAGCTGACGGTGACCGTGTGCCTGCTGCCGCTCTCGTCGCTGGGGGACATCCTTGGCTACAAGCGCGTGTACCGGGCGGGGCTGGCCACCTTCCTGCTGGGCTCGCTGCTGTGCGCGCTGGCGGTCAACCTGCCGATGCTGGTGGCCGCGCGCGTGCTGCAGGGCATCGGCGGCGCCGGCATCATGAGCGTCAATACGGCGCTGGTGCGCTTTATCTACCCGCCCACGCGCCTGGGCCGCGGCATCGGGCTGAACGCGCTGGTGGTCGGCGTGACCATCGCCGTGGGCCCGTCGCTGGGCGCGCTGATCCTGGCGGTCGCCAGCTGGAAATGGCTGTTCGCGGTCAACGTGCCGGTGGCCATCGTCGCGCTGGTGCTGAGCCGCACTTCGCTGCCGGCGACGCCGCCGCAGCCGCGCGAGTTCGACTACCGCAGCGCGCTGCTGTCGGCGCTGGTGTTCGGCATGTTCATCCTCGGCGTCGACGGCCTGGGCCACGCCCGCTGGCGCATCGCAGGCGCCGCCGGCATGGCCGCCGCTGTGGCGCTGGGTTGGCTGCTGGTGCGGCGCCAGCACGGGCGCCCCGCGCCGCTGGTGCCGGTGGACCTGTTTGCCAGCCGCTCCTTCACGCTGGCAGTGGGCACCTCGTTCTGCTCTTTCATGACGCAGATGCTGGCCTTTATCGCGCTGCCGTTCTATCTCGAATACCAGCTCGGCCGCTCCCTGCAGGAAACCGGCCTGCTGATCACGCCCTGGCCGCTGATGGTGGCGGTGATGGCCACGGTATCGGGCCGGCTGTCGGACCGCTATCCGGCCAGCATCCTCGCCGGCATCGGGCTGGCCATGCTGGCGGGCGGGCTGGTCGGGCTGGCCACGCTGGGCCCGGACGCCGGCAGCCTGGACATCGTCTGGCGCATGGCAATGTGCGGCACGGGCTTCGGCTTCTTCCAGTCCCCCAACAACCGCGCCATGATCGGCGCCACGCCGCCCGAGCGCAGCGGCGGCGCCAGCGGTGCGCAGGCGACCACGCGGCTGCTGGGGCAGACCAGCGGCACAGCGGTGGTGGCGCTGCTGTTCAGCCTGACGCCGACCGGCGCGGCGCGCATTGCGCTGTATCTGGCGGCAGTGGTGGCGGCGCTGGGGGCCTTGATCAGCCTGAGCAGGTTGCGCGATGCCAGCGGCGCGGAGCCTGCGCGGGGGGCGGTGGAGCCGGACGCCTGATCAGCGCTTGCGTGCTCCCTCTCCGGCAAGCGGAAGAGGGAGCAAACCCTCTCTGGGTTTAACGGCCTACTCTGCCTTCGCCCCCGATTCCTTCACCACCCGCGCCCATTTTGCAATCTCCTGGCGCTGGTACGCCGCCAGTTTCTCCGGCGTGCCCAGGATCGGATCCAGCCCCAGCGTCTTCAGCTTCGCCTGCACATCGGGCAGCGTGAAGATGCGGTTGAGTTCAGTGTTGAGCCTGGCCACTACATCCTTGGGCGTATTGGCCGGCGCGAACACGGCGAACCATGAATCGGCCTCAAATCCAGGCAAGCCCTGCTCGGCCAGCGTCGGGATATCCGGTGCCGAGGCCGAGCGCTTCGCGCTGGTAATGCCCAGCGCGCGCAGCTTGCCCTCGCGCACCACGGGCAGGGCCGACGGCAGGTTGTCGAACATCATGGTGATATGGCCGCCGAGCAGGTCGGGGATGGCCATGGCGCGGCCTTTGTAGGGCACGTGCGTGATCTTGACGCCGGCCATCGAATTGAACATTTCTCCGGCCACGTGCGGCGAGGTGCCGACGCCGGGGGTGCCGAAGGTCAGGCCGCCCGGCTTGGACTTTGCCAGCGCGATCAACTCGGCCACGCTCTTTGCCGGCACGCCGGGATTGACCACCAGCACGTTCGGCGTCGAGGCGATCAGGACCACGGGGGCGAAGTCCTTGACCATGTCGTATGGCATCTTGCTGTACAGCGCGCCGTTGATCGAGTGCGTGCCGACCGTGCCCAACGCCAGCGTATAGCCGTCGGCCGGCGCGTGCGCCACGGCTTCGGCGCCGATATTGCCGCCCGCGCCCGGCTTGTTGTCCACCACCACCGGCTGGCCCCATGAGGGCGAGATCTTTTCCGAGACGATGCGCGCCAGCGTGTCGGGCGCGCCGCCGCTGGGGAAGCCGACTACGATCCGGATCGGCTTGGCGGGGTAGCCTTGTGCCAGCGCGGGGGGCGCGCTCACCAGGGCGGACGCGGCGAGCACTGCCGCGGCAACGGTACCGAAACGCATGGATTTTCCTCCTGTTGCCGGCGGCTGCATGGCTGCCCGCATTGTGAAGACGGCGGCCAACGCCGCCGCCGAAACCTGCCAGGACTACTCGTGCCTTCAGACCGCGATGCCGCCGAACTCCTGCATCACCTTGTCATGCAGGCGGCGCATGCCGCGCAGCCAGCGGTCGTAGTCCTGGCCCTTGCGGCGATAGTACTCAAGCACCTCCGGGTGCGGCAAGATCAGGAAGCGCTCGTCGGCCACCCCTTCCAGCGTCACCGCTGCGACATGCTCGGTGGTGACCGAGCCTTCCTGCAGGAAGCCCTTGCGCTCGCCCTTCTCGCCGAACAGCATGTTGGTCTGCACGCCCTGCGGGCAGATGCAGCTGACCTTGATGCCGCGGTCGCCGTAGGTAATCGACAGCCACTCGGCAAAGCCGATGGCGGCGTGCTTGGTCACCGCATACGGCGCCGAGCCGATCTGCGACAGCAGGCCCGCTGCCGACACCGTGTTGATGAAGTAGCCGTCGCCGCGCTCCAGCATCTGCGGCAGCACCGCCCTGGCCGCGTGGATATGCGCCATCACGTTGATTTCCCAGATGCGCTGCCACTCGTCGGCGCTCGCATCCAGCCCCTTGCGCAGGATGATGCCGGCGTTGGAACAGAAGATGTCGACCTGGCCAAAGCGGCGCGTGGCCTCGTCGGCCAGGCCCTGCACGGCGGCGGCATCGGCCACGTCGACCGGTTGGGCGAACACCTGGCACGCAGGCGCCACGGCCTGGACCTCGGCGGCAACAGTGGCGGCCCCGGCCGCGTTCAGGTCGGCCACGGCCACGCCGCGCGCGCCGGCCTGCGCAAAGGCCAGCGCCAGCGCGCGCCCGATGCCGGTGGCCGCGCCAGTCACCACGACGGTCTTGTTGCGTACTTCCATGGGTTGTCTCCTCGTTGAATTCAGTGCCCGCGTCATGCGTTGGACGCGTGGGTATGGGTATCAGGGTCCGGCTGCGCGGAAGCAAAGCGGGCGGTCGCGCGCGCGCCGCCGGGTTGCCACAGCCGCGCCTGCAGGGTCTCGGCCAGTTCGCGGATGCGCGGGCCCAGGTTGCTTTCCAGGATCTCGGGCGACAGCCGTGTCGCGGCCCCGCCGATATTCAACGCCAGCACCTCGCTGCTGCCCGCCAGGCGCAGCGGCGCGGCGGCGCCGCTGACGGTGCGGTCCCATTCGGCATGCGCCACGCAGAAGCCGCGCCGTGCGTGGTCGCGCAGCGCACGGTCGATGCCGGTGCGCACGGCGGGCCAGCGCGAGCCATAGTGGCGCGCCAGTTCGGCCAGCGCGGCCTCGCGGTGATCGGCATCGAGCCCCGCCAGCCAGGCGCGGCCGATCGCCGAGGTGGCCATCGGCAGGCGCGCGCCCGGCGCCAGCCGGATCACCAGCGCCCCGCGCGGCTGGCAGCTTTCCAGGTAGACCATGGCGTGCCGGTCCGGCATGGCCAGTGCCACCGTGCAATCGGAGGCAAACGCCAGCGACTGCATCAGCGGCTGCGCGATCTCGCGGATGCCGGCGCCGCCTACATAGCGGTGGCCCAGCACCATCGCGCCCTGCCCCAGCCGGTACTTCTCAGTGGCTTCGATGTAGGTGAGATAGCCGAGCGTGGCCAGCGTGTAGGTGAGCCGCGACACGGTCGGGCGCGGGATGCCGGTGCGCCGCGACAACTCGGCGTTGCCCAGGTAATCGTCCTGCGGGCCGAAGGCGCGCAACAACTCCATGCCGCGGGCCAGCGCGGTGACGAAGTTGCGGTCGTCGGCGCAGGCATGGCCCGCCTGCGCGTCGGCCGGCACCAGGATATGTGCGGCATCGGGCGGCGGGGTCGGAATGGTGGTGGTGCGTTTCATGGGCAGGCGGCCGGGAAGAGAACATTGATAGCAGCAACGGGGCTGCGCAGGGACCGCTATGTAGGGAAAGCATGTGCGCTAGAAACGCCGTTGATGGATACGAATCAGTAAGTTAGTGCGACTTTTGCCGGACGAATTTCTTGTAAATACAAACCATTCTCATTTATGATGCGCCACTTTCGTTGCTTTCGCCCTGGGCCGCCATGTTTGTCCGCCGTCTTGCCATACCCGCCGCCGTCAGTTGCCTGTTCCTGCCTCCCGTTGTTTCCCACGCCGCCGAAGATCTCACCACGCTGCCATCCGTGACGGTCAGCGCCGCCGCCGACGGGCAAACTGACATCGGCTTCAGCACGCGGCGGCCGGCCGGAGTGACCAAGTCGGATCAGTCAGCGGCCGACGCCGCGCAGTCAATCACCGTCATCACACGCGAGCTGCTCGACAGCCAGCAGGCACAGAACCTCAGCGACGCACTGCAGAACTCAGCCGGCGTGGTCACCAACGTCTATGGCAGGCGCGGCTGGGACGACTTCATCATCCGCGGCCAGCGTGCATCGGAATCGATCTTTGCCGACGGATTGCTCGTCGACAGCAACAACCGCGTGGCGCAGGAGCTGTTCGGCGTGGAACGCGTGGAAGTGCTCAAGGGACCGGCCTCGATCCTGTTCGGCGCGGTGCAGCCGGGCGGCCTGGTCAACATGGTCAGCAAGCGCCCGCGTGCCGAACTGTTCGGTGAACTGGGCCTGACCGTCGGCAACTACGGCTTCCGGCAGGCGACGGTCGACGTCGGCACGCCGCTGGCCAAGGACAGCAAGGCCGCGTTCCGCCTGAACGCGCTGATGATGAACAGCGACGATCCGACCGACTACGTCTGGTATCGCAACCGCTGGATCGCGCCATCGCTGACGCTCGACCTTGGCACGCGCACGGACTTCACGATCCTGACCAGCCACAGCCAACGCAACTACGTGCGCCAGCAGGGCCTGCCAGTGAATGGCACCCTGGTGCCGAACCGCAATGGCGTGGTGCCGGGCAACCGCTTCATCGGCGAGCCGAATGCGCCGTCTTATGACGGCGAGCAAAACCGCATCGGCTACGCGCTGACGCACCGCTTCGACTCCGGCTGGACCTTGAACCAGAACCTGCGCTACCAGACGTCGTCGCTGACCGGCACGCTGGTGTCGGCCGGCACCATGGCCGTCAACAGCCAGGCGATGAACCGCAGTGGCACGCAGCAGAGCTTCTCGGGGGACTCGTTCGGTGTCGACACTAACGTGCAGCGGACTTTCGCGTTCACGGGGCATGCCCACAGCGTGACCTTCGGCATCGACTACCGCCATACGAAGGAAGACCGCCTGCAGAAGACATGCCGCGTGGCAGCGCTGAACGTCTATAACCCGGTCTATGGCGCCAGCATCAACTGCCCGTCCGCCTATAGCCTGGACGCGACCGACACGCTAAACGCGGTTGGTCTCTACCTGCGCGACCAGATCCGTATCGCCGAGCGCTGGACCGTGACCGGCGGCGTGCGCTACGAATCCGCGCAGACGAGCACGACGGACCGGCTGGCGCGGTCGCGTACCGGCAACGACGACAACGCCGTCACCGGCAGCGCGGGCGTGATGTACGACCTGACGCACTGGGCGCGTCCGTACCTGAGCTTCGCCACTTCGTTCCTGCCGAACGCCGGCACCGACGTCAACGGCGCCACGTTCAAGCCCGAGAAGGGCCGCCAGTACGAAGTGGGCATCAAGTTCGACATGCCGGACAAGACCGGCCTGCTGACCCTGGCCGCGTTCGACCTGACCCGCACCAATGTGCTCAGTACCGATCCGGTTAACACAGGCTTCAGCGTGGCCGTGGGCGAACAGCGTTCGCGCGGGCTGGAAATGGAGCTGACGCAGGATCTCGGCAATGGCCTCAGCGTTTCGGGCGCCTATGCCTACATCGCAAGCGAAGTCACCGAAGACACCACGGCTGCGAACGTCGGCAAGCCGCTCAACAGCGTGCCCCGGCACAGCTTCTCGGTCTGGAGCCAGTACCGCTTCCGCGGCGCGCTGGCCGGCTGGTACGTCGGTGCCGGCGTGCGCGGCGAGAGCGCCAAGCGCGGCTACAGCTTTAACTACACCGTGCCGGGCTACGCGGTGGCCGATCTTGCCGTCGGCTACGTGGCAACGCACTGGCGCGCGGCGTTCAACGTCAAGAACGTGTTCGACAAAATGTACTACGCGGGCGGCCTGAACAACAACGTGCTACCAGTGGGCAATCCGCGGGTGGCCATGCTCAACGTGACGATGAACTATTGATGCGGCCCCCGCCTGGAGCCTCCTGACCAGTAGGCAGGCGGCCATCAAGCTGATTTGGCTGGCCTTGCGCCCGCCCCATCGCCGCAATCACCACCCCTAAAATCTGCATCCCCCGCTGAATCTGCTCCACCGTCAAACTCGCATAACCGAGCACCAGCCCGGCCGCTCGACGCTGTCCGTGCGGCCGGGCCCCTGCAAACAACGGTGATACCGGGTAGACCCCCACATCCTGGCTGCGCGCAGCGGCCACCAGCGCTGTCTCGTCGCGGGGCCGCAGCGACGGCAACCACAGCACCACATGCAGCCCCGCCGCCGTACCGCAGACTTCCGCGTCCGCTGGCAGGAAACGTGCGACGCCATCCAGCAAGGCCGCTCGCCGGCGCTCGTTTTCCCGGCGCATGCGCCGCACATGGCGTTCGTAGGCACCGCTTTCGATCAGCGCTGCCAGCACGCGCTGCTCCAGCACGGGCGCATGGCGGTCGGCCAGCCGCTTGGCCTGCCGGAACACCGGCACCAGCTCAGGCGGCAGCACCAGGTAGCCGAGCCGCAGTTGCGGCGAGAGCGCCTTGGAGAAAGTGCCGACGTAGATCACGCGGCCGTCGGTGTCGATCGAGCGCAGCGTGTCGATCGGGCGCTGGCCGTAGCGGAACTCCCCGTCGTAGTCGTCCTCGATGATCCAGGCGTCGTGGCGCTGCGCCCATTGCAGCAGCTCCAGGCGCCGGCCGATCGGCAGCACGCCCCCTAGTGGGAACTGGTGCGACGGTGTCACGTACACCAGGCGCACACGATCGTCCTGGGGAAGGCTGGCGGTATCCAGGCCATGCCCGTCCACCGGCGTGGCCTGGCACCTGGCGCCGGTGGCTTCGAAGCAGCGCCTCGCCATCAGGTAGCCGGGATCTTCGAAGGCAAAGGCGTCGCCGGCATCCAGCAGCAGCCGTGCGCACAGGTCGATGGCCTGCTGCGAGCCATGCACCACCAGAACCTGCTCGGCCTCGCAGGCCAGTCCCCGGGCACGCCGCAAATAGCCCTGGAGGGCGCGTCGCAGCGACGCCTCACCTTCGGGCGGGGCATAGGACAGGCTGTTTTGCTGGCGCAGCAGTTCGGCCTGGTAGGCACGCCGCCAGGCCAGGGTTGGGAAGTCCCGCGAAGCCACCGCCCCATACAGGAAGTCGAAACGAACCGGTTCAGCCTGCAGCGGTGCCGGCATGCCGAGTCCCGCCACGCGGCGCCCGAATCCGGACAGGGTTGGGGCGGACCTGGCGCGCCGGCCTGCGCTCATCGCGGCTGGTGCCGGTGCCGCCAGGGGGCTGGCGATTCGGGCCACCCGCCCCACCGCCGTGACGAGGAAGCCCTCGGCAGCAAGTTGTTCGTAGGCGGCGGTGACAGTGGTACGCGACACCCCCAACTCGGACGCCAGCGCCCGTGTGGACGGCGCCCGGGCGCCCGGCGGCAGGGTGCCGTCCGCGATCTGGGCACGCAGAAGATCGTAGATGCGGCGCCCCGCGCCCGTGGCTCCGGCACGGGTACCGGCTGGCTGGCGTGACTGGCCCATAAAGAATCATGAAAACCGGACCTTCCGATTGTGCCAGTTGTCGGCGAGAGTATCGAGCATTCCATCGCTTCCGATTCCCCACCATGTATATTCCTGCTCACTTTGCTGAAAACCGGCCAGAGGAACTGGGCCGCATCATCCGCGTGCACCCGCTGGGGATGCTGGTTACGCAAGGCAGCGCCGGACTGGATGCCGACCACATCCCGTTCGAGTTCGATCCCGGCGAGGGAACTCACGGCGTGCTCACAGCCCACGTGGCCCGCGCGAACCCGCTTTGGCAGCGTTGCCCCACCGGCTCGCCGGTCATGGTCGTGTTCCGGGGCGCCGAGGCCTATATCTCGCCCAACTGGTACCCGAGCAAGCATGAGGCGCACCGCCAGGTGCCGACCTGGAACTACGAGGTGGTACACGCGCACGGCACGATCACCGTGCATGACGACGAGCGTTTTGTTCGCCGCCTGGTTGCGCGCCTGACACGGCGACACGAGGCAGCCGAACCCAGGCCCTGGAAGATGGGGGACTCCGCGCCGGAGTACATCGACAGCATGCTGCGCAACATCGTGGGCATCGAGATCGCCGTCACTTCGCTGGTGGGCAAGGTCAAGCTCAGCCAGAACAGGGAGTTGCGGGACCGCCTCGGTGCCGCCGAGACCCTGGAGGCGCGGGGGTATGGCGAACTTGCGCAGTCCATGCGCAAGGCTGGCTGAATTGCCCCCGGCCCGCGCTCAGCTTTTCCTCACCATTGACGAACACCACACCATGTCATTCCTCCCCTTCCTGATCGCTGCCATCGTTCTCGCCATCACCCCCGGCCCCGGAATCGCCTATGTCGTTGCACGAACGGTGGCTGGCGGCCGATCCGAGGGCCTGGCTTCATGCTTCGGCGCCGCCCTCGGAGGCTTGCTTCATGTGCTCGCGGCAGCCTTGGGCCTGTCGCTGGTCATTGCCCAGTCGGCCGTGGCATTCAACCTGCTCAAGTATCTGGGTGCTGCTTATCTGGTGTACCTGGGGATTCGCATGCTGATGCGCAAGCAGGCGCCGGTCACGCTCGAAGCCATGCCATCCAGAGGTGCGCGCCGCGCTCTGGTCGAGGGCATCATGGTCGAGGTCCTGAACGTCAAGACGGCGCTGTTCTTTCTGGCGTTCCTGCCGCAGTTTGTCTCGGCGAGCGAAGCTCTGGTGCCGCAGTTGGTGCTGCTGGGCTGCATTTGCGTCGCGCTCAATACGCTGGTCGACGTTGTTATCGTGTTTGCCGCGCATCGTCTGCTCAAGTCCGGCGCCGCCCGCGAAGCTCGCGCCCGCTTGATGACCCGGATGTCGGGTGTCACGATGCTGGGCCTGGGCGCCTTCCTGGCGTTGGCCCGGCGCGAGGCATAGACAGGGGCGGTTCGGCGCAGGGCTCGAACCGCCCGCCTCTCAAGCAGCAGCCCGCCGGGCCGCGCCGCGATACTGCGCCAGCAACGCCTCCCGCCGTACTGCCGCCGCATCCATGCTGGCCTCCTTCACGTGGCCGTAGCCGCGGATATCCTCCGGCAACGCGGCAAGCGCCAGCGCGGTGTCGACGTTGTCCGCGCTCAGGGACGCTGCGAACTCGTCGACCATGGCCAGATAGTCGTTGACCAGCGCCCGCTCGGCGCGGCGCTCGGCAGTCTTGCCAAACACATCGAACGCCGTGCCACGCAACCCCTTCAGGCGCGCCAGCAAGCGGAATGCCGTCATCGTGCGCGGACCGAAGCGGCGCTTGACCGGGTGGCCCTTGTCGGTCTTGGCCAGCAGCGGCGGCGCCAGCCAGAAGTTGAGCTGGTAGTCGCGGCCGGGCTCCCCTTCGAACTGGGCGCGCAGCTTGTCCAGGAAGGCGGGATCGGCGTAGAGGCGCGCCACCTCGTATTCGTCCTTGTAGGCCATCAGCTTGGCCAGGTTGCGGGCCACGGCCTCGGTCAGCGGCAGCTTGCGGTCGAGGCCCAGTTGCTGCTCCGCTGCGCGGATGCGCTCGACGGCCTCGCGGTAGCGGCCGGCATATGCAGTGTTCTGGTAATCGGCCAGCATCGTCTCGCGCTTGCGGATCAGGGTGTCGAGCGTCTGCGGGATTGCCACGACCTGTGCGGCCGGGGCCGCCGGAGCACCCGGCAAGTGCGCCTTGAGCGCCGCCTCGCCATGATGCGCGAGATACCGTCCCCATTCGAATGCCAGCCGGTTCTTGTCGATCGACACCCCATTGAGTTCGATCGCGCGCAGCAGGCTTTCACGCTGCAGCGGGATCCAGCCCTTCTGCCAGGCAAAGCCGAGCAACAGCGGGTTGGAGTAGATGGCGTCGGCCAGCAGGGTCACCGCCCATGCGCTGGCGTCGAAGAACGCGCAGGCATCGCCCACGCTGGCGCGCAGGTCCTGCTCGGCGCTGGCACCGGGGAACTTCCACTTCGGGTTCTTGATGAATTCCGCGGTGGGCGTGTTGGCGCTGTTGACCACGGCGGCGGTCAGGCCATGCCGGACCTTCGACAGCACCTCGGGCGAGGCCGAAACGATGGCGTCGCCACCGATCACCAGGCGTGCCTCACCCGTCGCGATACGCGTCGCATGCAGGTCGTCCGGGCCCGGTGCGATCTGCACGTGGCTGATCACAGCCCCGCCCTTCTGTGCCAGGCCAGCCATGTCGAGCACGGTCACGCCCTTGCGTTCAAGGTGCGATGCCATGCCCAGCAGGCCGCCGATGGTGACCACGCCAGTGCCGCCCACGCCGGTGACCAGCACGCCGTACGGCCGCTCCAGGGCCGGCAGCCGCGGCAGCGGCAGCGCCTCGAAGTCGGCGCCTGTGCCTTTGCCGCCCGCTGCCGCTGGCTTGCGCACCTGCGCCCCCTCGGCAGTGACAAAGCTCGGGCAGAAGCCGTTGACGCAGGAGAAATCCTTGTTGCACGACGACTGGTTGATCTTGCGCTTGGTCCCGAGTTCGGTCTCCAGCGGCTCCACCGACAGGCAGTTGGACTTGGCCGAGCAATCGCCGCAGCCCTCGCAGACCGCGTCGTTGATAAAGGCGCGCTTGGCCGGGTCAGGATAGGTGCCGCGCTTGCGGCGGCGGCGCTTCTCGGTCGCGCAGGTCTGGTCGTAGATCAGGATGGTGACGCCCGCGGTATCGCGCAGCTCGACCTGGACGGCGTCGAGCTGGTCGCGATGGAACACAGTCACGCCGGACGGCAGCATGGCGCCGTCGCCATACTTCTGCGGCTCGTCGGTGACGACGACCAGCTTCTTCGCGCCCTCGGCCAGCACCTGGTGCGCAATCTGCGGCACCGTCAGCACGCCGTCGATGGGCTGCCCGCCGGTCATTGCCACGGCGTCATTGAACAGGATCTTGTAGGTGATATTGGCCTTGGCCGCGATCGATGCGCGGATGGCCAGCAGCCCCGAGTGGAAATACGTGCCGTCGCCCAGGTTGGCAAACACGTGCTTGTCGCCGGTGAAATGCATCTGGCCGGTCCAGGCCACGCCCTCGCCGCCCATCTGGCTGAAGGTGTCGGTATTGCGGTCCATCCACAGGGTCATGTAGTGGCACCCGATGCCGGCCAGCGCACGCGAGCCTTCCGGCACGCGCGTGGACGTATTGTGCGGGCACCCTGAGCAGAACCAGGGCTTGCGCTCCACCGCGATGCGCGGCTGCGCGGCCTCGCGCTCCTTGGCCTCGATCAGCGCCACGCGCGCGGCAATGCGTGCGCGCACCGCTTCCGGCAGGTCAAAGCGTTCCAGCCGGCGCGCGATGGCCTTGGCGATCAGCGCCGGCGACAATTCATAGTGCGCGGGCAGCAGCCAGTTGCCACGCGGCACCGACCACTCGCCGCCATCGTTGCCACGCTGGTCGAACTTGCCGAAGACCTTGGGCCGCACATCCTCGCGCCAGTTGTACAGCTCTTCCTTGAGCGCGTATTCGAGGATCTGCCGCTTCTCTTCCACCACCAGGATCTCTTCCAGGCCGGTGGCGAACTCACGGGCGCCGTGTGCCTCCAGCGGCCACACGCAACCCACCTTGTAGACGCGGATGCCGATGCGGGCGCAGGTGTCATCGTCCAGACCCAGGTCTGCGAGCGCCTGGCGCACGTCCAGGTACGCCTTGCCGGCGGTCATGATGCCGAAGCGTGCGTTCGGCGAATCGAGCACGACGCGATTGAGCCGGCTGGCCCGCACATAGGCCAGCGCCGCATACCACTTGTGGTCAAGCAGCCGCGCTTCCTGCTCCAGCGGGGAATCGGGCCAGCGGATATTGAGGCCGCCCTGCGGCATGACAAAGTCCTGCGGCAGCGCGATCTGCACGCGCTCGGGATCGATCTCGACCGAGGCGGTCGACTCCACCACGTCGGTGACGCACTTCATTGCCACCCACAGGCCGGAATACCGGCTCATGGCCCAGCCATGCAGGCCGTAGTCGAGGTACTCCTGCACATTGGCGGGGTACAGCACCGGAATGCCGGCGGCCTGCAGCACGTGCTCCGACTGGTGCGCCACGGTGGAGGACTTGGCGGCATGGTCGTCGCCGGCCAGCAGCAGCACGCCGCCATGGCGCGACGAGCCGGCCGAATTGGCGTGCTTGAGCACGTCGATGGACCGGTCCACGCCCGGCCCCTTGCCATACCACATCGAGAACACGCCGTCGCGCGTGGCGCCGGGGAACAGGTTGACCTGCTGGCTGCCCCAGACGGCGGTCGCGGCAAGGTCTTCGTTGACGCCGGGCTGGAACACCACGTCGCTGGCAGCCAGGTGCTGCTTGGCCTTCCACAATGCCTGGTCGACGCCGCCCAGCGGCGAGCCGCGATAGCCCGAGATAAACCCGGCGGTGTTGAGGCCGGCGGCGCGGTCGCGCGCCTTCTGCAGCATTGGCAGGCGGACCAGGGCCTGCACGCCGCTCATGTAGACGCGGCCCTGCTCCAGGGTGTACTTGTCGTCCAGGCTGGCGCTGGCCAGGGCTTCGAGCAAGGCGGGGTTCAGCGGGGCATTCACGATCTCAGTCTCCGTGCTTGTTCTCTTGTATCCGGAGCAGTTTAGAAATCCGTGCCGTCATCGTAAAATCATGAATTCAAACACCTGATATCCGAAAAACGGATAACTCGGAGATTCCCATGTTCAAGGCGCGCGAAGGCTCGGAAAGACTGGCCAAGGAAGTCACGCTGAGGCAGTTCCGCTACTTCGTCGCGGCCGCGGAGACCGGGCAATTCTCGATGGCCGCGACCGCCGAGCATGTCTCGCAGTCGGCCATCACCAATGCCGTGCTGGCGCTTGAGCAGCGCCTGGCGGTACGCCTGTTCGAGCGCCGGCCCCATGGGGTGACGCTGACGGCAGAAGGCCACCTCTTCTTCCAGCACGCCCGCCAGATCCTGGATTCGGTCGAGGATGCGCTGCGCGAGCCGCGCTTCCAGGTGCATGGGTTGCAGGGCAGCGTGCGCCTGGCCGCCTCCTATACAGTGCTGGGCTACTTCCTGCCGGGGCTGCTGGCGCGCTTTCGCACCAACTACCCGGACATCGAACTGGATCTGCTCGACATGGACCGGCCCGATATCGAGCGGGCCGTGCTGGCGGGGGAGATCGAGCTGGGCATCGCGCTGCTGTCGAACCTGGAGCGGCCCCAGCGCTTCCGGCGCCATACGCTGATGCGATCCCGGCGCCAGTTGTGGACTTCGTCCAGCCATCCGCTGCTGGCCGTGGAGCGGCCTTCGCTGCGCGATATTGCGGCCTATCCGTATATCCTCATCACCGTGGACGAGGCCGAGGAATCCACGCTGCGTTACTGGCGCAGCCACCGGCTCGCACCCAAGGTCGCATTCCGGACCGGCTCGATGGAGGCCCTGCGCGGGCTGGTGGCGCATGGCTTCGGCGTCACTGTGCTGTCCGACATGGTGTATCGCCCGTGGTCACTGGAAGGAAAGCAGATCGAGGCCCGCCCGATTGCCAATGCGGTGCCGGACATGGAGGTCGGCATGCTGTGGCAGCCCGGGCGCAAGCTGGGCAAGCCGGCGGATGCGCTGAGGGAGTTCCTGATTCACGCGTGCGGGAGCTGAGGCGGGACATTCGATTGCCCGCGCCCTTACAACAACGCTATCTGAAGGACCGGTAGCTTGTCGTCGAGTAGTCCGTGTAGAAATCCGCCAGGCAATGCAGATTGAGCGCCCGGATCTCTTCAGTCATGAAGTCAACAAAAACGCGGATGCGCGAGGGCAGGTGCTGGCGGCTGAGGTAACAGATGTAATGCCCGCGGTCGTCAGGCGCATACCGTCCCATGGCGATGACCAGTTCGCCGCGGGCGATGCGGTCGCAGGCCTGGTAGCCCGCCATCTGCGCGATGCCCAGCCCGTCGAGCACCGCCGCCAGCACCAGCTCAGGGTCATTGAACGTCAGCCTTGCGGCAGGCACAACCTTGCGCACATGCCCCTCGACCTTGAATTCCCATTCAAGGATGCGCGCGCCGGCGATGCGGGTGTTGATGCATTCGTGCCGGGCGAGATCCTCCAGCGTCGACGGTAGTCCATGCCGCGCCGCGTAGGCAGGAGACGCGCACACAGCCATCTGCATCGGGATCAGCTGCTTCGCAACGATGCTTGAATCCTCGATGCGGCCATTGCGGAACGCGACGTCGATGCTCCCGGCCGCGAAGTCCGTTGGCCGGTCATCGAGCACCAGGTCCAGGGAAATGTCCGGATAAGCCGCCGAGAACCTCGACAGCAGCGGCGCCACCACCTTGCGCCCGAAGCCGGCCGTCGCGCTGATGCGAAGCAGGCCGCTTGGCGGTCCAAGGCGCAGTTCCAGCATGTCGTTCATGGCCTCGACGATATGCGCCACGCCCTGGTGGCAGTTCTCGAAGAAGCGCTCGCCCTCGCGGGTCAGTTGGGTGGTGCGCGTGGTGCGCAGGAACAGCCGGGTGCTCAGCTGCGTTTCCAGCTTCAGGACATTGCGGCTGACCGCTGAGCGGCCGATGCCCAGCCGCTCTCCGGCCTTGGAGAAGCTGCCCTCGGTGGCGACCGCCATGAAGGCGATGATGCCGGCGTAGCTTGCCGCGAAACTGGCGGACAATCCGTCCGCGCGATCCGGCGGGCCGGGGCGAAAGCCCCGCTGCGGCATACCGGTTACGTCTCTATCCGCCCCCCCGCGGTTGACAGGGGACGCCGGGCGAACGTCTGGAACGACGATGTCCATGTCAATGCCTTTCGGAGCGGCGCAACGAATGAGAGTCCACGCTGTGCGGTGCACAACCATGGCATGATCGTAGTGACACGCCATGCCCGGGTAAATGACAGATGCCCCTGGTTTTCTGCCAGCCGGCCCGGCGCGAACGGCGACAATGCAGACATGAGGAGCGGAACGAGCCGGCCCACAAAGCCTTCGGGTGCGATCCGTGGCGATGGCGTCGCACCGCGGGTGCCTGCCGGCAACATGTCTTGCGCGGAATCGCGCCAGCGGCATAACATCCACCGACTTTCAAGATCCCTGCCATGGTTCCCTCTGCGCCTGCGCCCTCTTCCCGGACAATTGACGACCCGCCGCGCCATCTTCTGTTCGTGGCCTTCCCGGACATGAGCCTGCTGGATCTCACCGGACCGCAAACCGTGTTCTGGGCTGCCTCCCGGTACGCACGCGAACGGGGATTCGCCGGCTACCGGAGCCATCTGGCAAGCGAGCACGGCGGCCTGGTTGCCTCGGCCGAAGGCACCGCCGTGCAGGCCATGGCGCTCTCGGAAATCGATCTGCAGCACATCGATACGATCATCCTCCCGGGTGCCCCCGAGATGGTCAGGGTGCTCGACAGCGCCTCCTCGCTGGTCGCCTGGCTGCAGCAGGCCGCCGGACATGTACGCCGCGTTGCCTCGGTCTGCAGCGGGGCCTTCCTGCTTGCGCAAGCGGGCTTGCTTGACGGCAGGCGCGCTGCCACGCACTGGGCGATGCATGCGCAGTTCCGCGCGCGCTTTGCCGCGGTCGAACTGGACCGGGACGCCATTTTCGTCCGCCAGGACCGCATCTGGACCTCGGCCGGCGTGACCACCGGCATCGACATGGCGCTTGCGCTGGTCGAGGACGACTATGGCCACGATATCTCGCTGAGCGCGGCCAGGGAGCTGGCGGTCTTCATCAAGCGGCCGGGCACACAGCCACAGATCAGCGAGATCCTGCTGGCGCAGAGCCGGCACGTGCCGCTGTTCGAGGCGCTCCATCTATGGATCATCGAAAACCTGTCACGGGAAGGGCTGTCAGTGGAACAGCTCGCCGAACAGGTCGGAATGAGCCCCCGCAACTTTGCCCGGGTGTACAAGCAGAAGACCGGGCGCACCCCGGCCAAGGGGGTTGAGCATTTCCGGCTGGAAGCCGCACGCCGGCTGCTCCAGGACCTGCATCTGCCGGTGGAGCAGATCGCAAGGCAGTGCGGCTTCGGCAGCGAGGAACGGATGCGCCTTACGTTCCAGCGCAACCTGGGCTTCTCGCCCAGCGAGTATCGGTCGAGGGTGACCGGCTGAGAAAACGCCACAACCCGGCCGCACCATTGGTGCCGAACGGGAAACACCATGCGTCCGCCGCCGGCGCTACCGTCACTGCACCCCTTCGCCTAGCATGGGACATGGGTTGAATGCCCATCCCTTCCACCAGAATCGAGGTGCATGATGAAGATCGTTGTGATTGGAGGTACTGGCCTGATCGGCAGCAAGGTCGTCGCCCGGCTTGCCGGGCAAGGCCATGAAGTCGTTGCCGCGTCTCCGCAGACCGGCGTGAATGCGCTGACAGACGAAGGCCTGAGCCAGGCACTTGCCGGGGCGCAGGTTGTCGTGGACGTGGCCAACTCGCCATCGTTCGCGGATGATGCCGTCCTGCATTTCTTCGAGACGTCGGGCCGCAACCTTGCGGCGGCGGAGAAGGCAGCCGGTGTCGCGCACCATGTGGCGCTGTCAGTGGTCGGCACGGACAAGCTCTCACAAAGCGGCTACTTCCGCGGCAAGATCGCGCAGGAAGCGCTGATCCGGAACGCCGGCATCCCTTACACCATTGTCCGCTCCACGCAGTTCCTCGAATTCCTTGGCGGCATCGTCCATTCGGGCGCCGATGGCGATTCCGTGCGCCTGTCTTCCGCATCGATCCAGCCGATTGCCTCGGATGACGTGGCCGAGGCCGTGGCGGACCACGCCCTTGCCGGTCCCGTCAACGGCATCGTCGATATCGCCGGGCCGGAACGCTTCCACCTGAGCGACCTCGTGCAACGCTATCTCGATGCCACCAAGGATCCGCGCAAGGTTGTCGTCGATGGCAAGGCCCGCTATTTCGGAGCCGAACTGCAAGACGATACGCTGGTACCGGAAGGCCCGGCACGCCTGGGCAAGACCAGTTTCGAAGCGTGGCTGCGACAGAGCCAGAAGCCGAAGGCCTGACAACGCGGGCGGGCCGTATGGACAACAAGGGGCTGCAAGCCCCCCCGCTGAGCCTGCTCGACAAGTATCGCGGGCAGGGCTTCCACGCCCTCTACACCACCACCGTCACCGTCTCGGGCGGGGAAACCGGACACGGCCGCGCCTCGGGCGTGGCGCGTTCCGATGACGGCAATCTTGTCGTCGACCTGCGGCTGCCGGCGGCGCTGGGCGGCCCCGGCCACGGCACCAATCCCGAGCAGTTGTTCGCCGCGGGCTACGCCGCCTGCTTTCATGGGGCGCTGTACCTGCTGGCCCAGCGATCCAATGTCAGCGTCGACAACCTCGCAGTGGAAGTGGAGATAGCGTTCGGCCGCGATCCCGTTGACGGCGGCTTCGCGCTGGCCACGGACATCCGGGTCAGGATGCCTGGCGTGCAACGACAGGTGGCGGAAGAACTGGTGCGCAATACCGAGCGCTTCTGCCCCTATGTGAAGATGGCCAGGCAGGGCATCGTCAGCGTCGTGGCGGTGGTTGACTGAGCTGCGCGCAACGACGGGCCCGAGGATGCGATCCCTGAACCTTCGGGATCGCATCCGCAGCCGGCCAATGTGCTACTTCGTTGGCATCAGGATCGGAGCGCCCTTGTTCTTCAGCAACAGCACCATGAACTTCGCGGGCCTGGTGTTGCTGGCGTTGCGCCCGACAGTATGAATATCGTCAGGGCCTTCGTGGAAGGTCTGCCCGGCAGTGAGCGTGACTTCCTTGCCGCCCCGGACACCCATCACGATACTGCCCTCAAGGACATAGACGAATCCGTGCGCGTCATGGCGGTGCACCGGGTCGGCGCCGCCGGGCGGGTATTCCACCACGATCATCTGCACCTCCTTGCCGGGATATTCCGGAAGCGCCTCTGTCGACAGCAGCGTCACCTTGGGCTCTGGCGGCGCAGCCATGGCCGGTTGCGCCACCAGCAGGACGGAAAGCAGCAGCGGGGCCATGCCCAGCGTTCTGGTGATCTTCATGATGTCACTCCAGCTTTGCCTTATCGAGGCCATAGGCCTTGTCGGCCGAGCCCGGCACGGTCCGGAAGGCCACGTTCAGCCGGTTCCAGCCATTGATGGCCATGACCAGAAAGGTCAGGTCCGAGAGTTCCTTTTCCGACAGATGCGCGCGCACGCGCTCGTACAGGTCATCCGGCACACCGTGCGCCGGGATGTTGGTCAGCACCTCGGTCCACGCCAGCGCGGCACGTTCGCGCGGCTGGAACAGCGTCGATTCGCGCCAGATCGCGACATGGTGAAGGCGGAGCTCTCGCTCGCCATGGATGCGCGACTGCTTGACGTGCATGTCCAGGCAGAAGGCACAGCCATTGAGTTGCGAAGCGCGAATCTCGACCAGGTCACGGATGGTTGGTTCGATCGCGCTGACCTGCAGCAGGGTGCTGAACTCCAGGTACTTCTTGAAGAGTTCGGGGGACTGCTTCATGGCATTCACGCGTTGGGTCATGACGGCTCCTGAGGGATGGAGAATGTGAAGGGATGCCGGGGCACTCATCACCGCGTGCCGCGGCATGGAGCAAATCGTAGGCCGCGGCGGCGCACCGCGGTAGGCGCGCCAAGGTACCCACACTGTTGAGGCTTCGACACCAATCAGCGCTTTGGCGTGGCGCGGCTTGGAGGAAGCCGGGTCCTGTCGTGTCGTGCCCGATCCAGCGCAGAAAACCAAAAGAAATGGTGCAATGCAACATAAATGCACCTATGCTTGGAGGAATGCCGGCCGGCCACGCCTTCGAAAAGCGACCCGGACGCCGCTCGCCTCCCAAGAATTTGCCAGGTGTCCGTTTTTCAGCGGATGCCGAAGGAAAACCCGCGTGCCCTCCTCCGTTATTCCGCAGCCTGTCCTCGACGTTTCCGCAAACGCCTCCCGCCTCTTTAGTGACATGTGCGAACTGCTCCAGGCAGCAATGCATGTCGTCAGCATTCGCACCACGCGCATGGCGATCGCCGGTCCGGCGCCTGACGAGCAGGACCAGCGCGAATTCAGCCTGATGAGCATTGAGAAGGGAGAGGCCGCGTCTGAATCGTTGCTTGCCATGGGTTCGGGATGGATCAACCTGACCATGACCCTCGCAAAGGACACCAGCGATCATCTTTGGGCGACCTCCGCGGCCGCGGCGACGCTGGCGTCCAGTCGATCCGCCGCGCAATGGTTCGAACGCCACGCCGACCTTCTGCAATTGGCCGCCGGGTTCCCCGGCAACCCGCTGCAGCTGGCAGACCTGGCGACAAACCTGATGCAGCAGATCCTCGCGCCGATCCACGGCCGTGCGATGGCGAATGCGAAGCGCCTGAGTGCAGCGTGAAGGGCGCCAGGCCCGCGGTTGCATCGCCACGGAACGAATCAGACAGCACCCGCACGCGGGCGCGCGAACAGGAAACCGCCGACCAGGCCGACCCGGTCGAGGCCAGACCCCGGCAACGCTTGCGCCGATTTCCTAGACGGTGACGGCCGCGACCCCTTCCAGCGCGATAATCCTTGTTGTCGCACACCTTTCCCGTATCGCCTTGAGGCGCGCGTACTCTGGCGAGTCATACCAGGCTATCAAGGCATCCATGTCCGGGAACTCGACGATGACGAGACGATGCGGCTGCCAGTCTCCTTCGAGCACTTTGGTTGCACCGCCACGGCCCAGATATTTCCCACCATAGCGCACCTCGGTAGCGGGTACGTCTCGTTTGTACTCTTCAAAAACGGCGGGGTCCGTGACGTCAACATCGGCAATCAGGTATGCAGCCATGGCACGCTCCTATCTGCGGTCGTTCCCCGCTTGATTGTAGTTGCCACAATCGCCAGTACAGGCCGGGACGCGAGCGAGATCCCCATCAACCACCACGCGCCTGCCCTGCCCACCCCGCCTCCAGGAATCGCATGCTCGGCGCCGATGGCCAGCATCGGCATCACCCGGTGCTGGCGCAAGTCCAAGGATCACGGCCTCCGTAAGCGGTCAAGCCTGCTGGGCGCAGCGCCGGTAAAATGCAGATCGCCACAGCATTCAATCGCGAGCACGGCATGGACTGGTTCTCGTAGCACTCACCAGCCCATATCAACATCCACGGACGGAGACATGCCTTGACCATTAAAAACCGATTCACCCTGGGCCTGTTGGCAACAGCAGCCCTCATCCCAGTTGCCCCGGCTTGCGCACAAGAACAGTGGCCAGCAAAGACGATCCGCTTTGTCGTGCCCTTTGCCGCCGGCGGCGCCAATGACCTGATGGCGCGCGCCGCGGCCGAGGGCGCAACCAAGGCGCTGGGCCAGACCGTGCTGATCGAGAACCGGCCCGGCGCGGGCGGCACCGTGGGCGCCGACATCGTGGCCAAGAGCGCGCCGGATGGCTATACCTTCCTGATCAGCGCAGCCGGCGTCATCTCCAACAGCATGATCAAGAAGTCCATGCCGTTCAAGGATGACGCGCTGGTCCCGGTGGCCATGATCGGCCTTGCGCCTTCGGTCATCGTGGTGCCGAAGAACGCGCCCTACAAGGATCTGCGCGACTTCGTCGAGGCGTCAAAGAAGGGGAACGGTTTCAACTTCGCGACCGCGGGAACCGGCAGCACCCCGCACTTCGTGGCGGAGATCCTGAATGTGAAGTACGGCGCGAAGCTGCAGCCGGTGCCCTACAAGAGCGGGTCGGAAAGCACTACGGCAGTGCTGGGCGGCCAGGTGGAAGGAACCTCCGAGGCCAGCATCATCGCCCTTCCGCATATCCTGCACGATGGCAAGTTCAAGGCGCTCGCCACCACCTGGACGCAGCGCATCTCGGCCTACCCGCAGCTTTCCACCGCGGTGGAGCAAGGTTTCCCGGACCTGCAGATCGCGCATTGGGCCGGCGTCCATGCCCCCAAGGGGACGCCCGACGCCATCCTGGACAAGGTGGCCGCCGCGGTGGACAAGGCCATGAAGGACCCGGCCGCCGCCGCCAAGCTGAAAGCCGTGGGCATCGAGCCGGTCGGCGGCACGCGTGCGGACTTCGTGAAGTTTGTCGAGGCAGAGCGCAAGCGGCTGGGCGAGATCGTCAAGGCCGCCAGGATGCAGGAGAAGTAATCGCTGCGCCCGCCATGCCGCCCCATCGGTCAGGACGCCGGGGCGGCACGGCTTTCATTGGCCGTTGCCGCAGGCAGGTTGCGGCGCCCCCAGTTCTCTGCCTGCCGCTCCAGGTGCAGGCGGATAAAGTCCATCAGCGTTCGCGTTGCCAGCGTGGGATAGCGGTTTGGCGCGGTCAGCATGTAGACGCTGTCGCCCACGCCTTCGGCTTCGCACTCGGCCAGCACCTCGCGCATCTGTCCGGATTGCAGTTGCCGCCAGACCGCATAGCGCGGCAGCAGGGCCACGCCCAGCCCGCCCATCACCGACTCGAACAGGAACGGATAGTCGCCTGACTGGATCCGGGGCGACACGCGCAACGTCATCGGCGTGCCCGCCAGCCATATCTTCAGCGTAAAGCGGCGCCCCAGCGATGCGGGGGCAATCATGTCACAGCGTTCCAGGTCGGCCACGGTCCGGATCGGCCCGTGGCTGTCCAGGAACGATGCCGACGCGCACAGGCACCAGCCGACATCGCAGATGCGCCGCGCCACGTGGTCATCGGGCGGCTGCGAGGTGATCTTCAGCGCCACGTCGACCTCGGCCGGGATCAGGTCGCCAATGTTGTCGTTGATGACGACGCGCAGCGAAATCTGCGGGTAGTTGCGCGCGAATTCCAGCAGCAATGGCGTCAGGTAGAGATGACCCAATCCCGTGGGCAGGCGGATACGCACATCGCCGCGCACCACCTGGCCAAGGCTGTCGATCGAGGTATTGGCCGACTGCAGCTCGTCCAGCATGCGCAAGCCATGCGCGTACAGCAACTGGCCCGCTTCGGTCAGTTCGACATGGCGCGTGGTGCGGCGCATCAACTGGGCGCCCAGGTGCTGCTCCAGCAATTTCAGGCGGCGCGATACGTTGGATCGGGTCATGCCGCTGCGCTCGGCGGCGGCGGTCAGCGTGCGCGACTCGACCATGGTGACGAACAGCCGCACCAGGTTGAGATCGAAATTATTGTCAATCATGAGTCAACACCGTAGGCACAATCGAGGGATTGTCCTGGCAGGAAGCCAACCCTAGCATAAACCTCCTGCTTACCCACCTTTCGAACGCCATGTCCGCACTGCCCGCTTCCGACCTGTCCGACACCCACCTGCCCTTCGCCGGCCTGCGCGTGCTGGACATCAGCCAGGGCATTGCCGGCCCGTACTGCGCGCACATCCTGTGGCAGCAAGGCGCTGAAATCATCAAGGTCGAGCCGCCCGCGGGCGACTGGGGCCGCAAGGTCGGGGTCGTGCGCGGCGATACCAGCGCGCTGGCGATCGCCTATAACGCCGGCAAGCGCAGCGTCTGCGTCGACGCCACCACTGACGCGGGCAAGGAAGTGCTGCTCGGGCTTGCGCTGCAGGCCGACATCGTCGTGCAGAACTTCCGCCCCCAGGTGGCGGAACGGCTGGGCGTGGGCTATGCGGCACTGGCCGCGCGACGGCCCGCGCTGGTCTATGTGTCGATCAGCGGCTATGGCCCGGATGGTCCCTATGCCGACTATCCCGCTTCGGACTCGGTGATGCAGGCCGACTCCGGGCTGATGTTCGCCAACCGTGGCGCCGACGGTGGCGCGCGCCGCATCGGCATGCTGCTGGCCGACGCCGCCACCGGCCTCTATGCCGCCCAGGCCTGCGCCGCGGCGCTGTGCCGGCGCTTTCGCGGCGGGCGCGGCGGCCACGTCGAGCTGAACCTGTTCGATGCCTGTTGTGCGCTGCAGGCCAACAACCTGCTCGAGCATGCCATCGGTGGCCCGGCGGCCGCCGGGCCGGTGAGCGCGCCCAATGGCGTCTATGCCAGCAGCGACGGCAGCGTGACGCTGCTGGCGCTGAACAACGCGCAGTTCGCCAAGCTATGTCATGCGCTGGACCGCACCGACTGGCTGGAAGACCCGCGCTTTGCCGACAATGCGGCGCGCATGGCCCACGCCGCGCTGCTGAACCAGCACATGGCCGAGCAGATCGCCACGCGCACGACCGCGCAATGGCAAGACATCCTCAGCCGGCACGACGTGCTGCATGCCCCGGTGCGCAGCTATGACGACGTGCTGGCGCACCCGCAGGCGGCACACCGGCAGACCTTCCAGACAATCACGCAGCCGGGGCTCGGACCGCTGCCCTTCGCCGGCATCCCGGCGCGCGACATGCGCCGGCCAGCCGGCCCGGCGCCGGCCAACGGCGAACATACCGTGCAGGTCCTGCACGAGGCCGGCTTCGGCCAGCAGGCCATCGACGCATGGCTGCAGCAGGGTGTGGTGCGACAGGCGGCGGCCCCGGCGGCCAAGGCAGGTGCGCAATGAAGGCGCTTGTCTGCAAGCAGTTCGGCGGCGTGCAGGACGTGGCGCTGCAGGCCATTCCGGAACCGGCGCTGGCCGACCCGCATGCGGTCACGATTGCCGTCGAGTACGCCAGCGTCAGCCATGCCACCGGCCTGATGATCGCCGGCCAGTACCAGCGCCGCCCCCCGTTGCCCTTCGTGCCCGGCACCGAAGCGGTCGGCCGCGTGGTGGCCTGCGGTGACGCGGTCACGCGGCTGCGTCCCGGCGACCGGGTGGTGGCGATCGCGGACTGGGGCTGCTTTGCCGAGCAGGTCATCGTGCCCGAGTACACCGTCTACCGCGTCCCGGATGTGCTGCCGTCAAAGGCTGCGCTGCCGATCCCGATTTCCTATGGCACGGCGTATTGCGGGCTGGTGTGGCGCTCCGCGCTGCGCCCGGATGACACGGTGCTGGTGCTTGGCGCCGGGGCCGGTGTCGGCCTGGCCGCCGTGGAGATTGCGCGCCAGCTCGGCGCCACCGTCATCGCCTGCGCCAGCACCGAGGCCAAGCGTGCCGACGCGCTACGGCGCGGCGCCACGCACGCGCTGGCCCCGGCGGACCTGGCGGCATCGGTCAAGGCGCTGACGGACGGCCGTGGCGCGGACGTGGTGGTGGACCCGGTCGGCGGCGACCTGTTCAGCCAGGCGCTGCGCGCGGCGGCGGCGAACGCACGCATCCTCAGCATCGGCTTTGCCAGCGGCACCATCCCGCAGGCCCCGGTCAACCTGCTGCTGGTCAAGAACCTCACGCTGCACGGGTTCTTCTTTGGCCGCTACATCGGCTGGACGCCCGCCAACGAGCGGGCCGAGCATGCGGCGGCGCTGCAGGAGGTCATGGCGACGCTGTTCGATTGGGCCGCGCAGGGCAAGCTGGATCCGACCGTATCCGCGGTCTATCCGATCACCGGCCTGGGCGACGCCCTGGCCGCGCTGGAATCCCGCCAGGTGGTGGGCAAGGTAGCGATAAAAATCAAGGAGACAGAGACGTGAACACCCGATACCAGAAACGACTTCCTGCGTGGCCGCGGCTGCGCGCCGCACTGATGCTGGCGGCAGCCGCTGCCGCGCTGCCGGCCGCCGCGGGCGCGCAGGACTTTCCGCAGCATCCCGTGCGCATGGTGCTGCCCTACCCCGCCGGCGGCCCCACCGACCTGCTCGCGCGCGTGGTCGCGGTCAAGATGGGCGAGAGCCTGGGCCAGAGCGTGGTGGTCGACAACAAACCCGGCGCCAGCGGCATGATCGGCGCCGAAGCCGTGGCGCGCGCGCCCGCCGACGGCTACACCATCCTGGCCAATGCCTCGCTGCATGTGATCAACCCCAGCATCCAGCCAAAGATGCGCTATGACTCATTCAAGGACTTCGTGCCGATCACGCAGCTGGCCGACGTGCCGCTGGTGCTGGTGGTCAACAACGCATCGCCGGTGAAGACCGTGCAGGACCTGATCGCCTACGCCAATAGCCAGGGCGGTGCGCTCAACTTCGGCTCGGCGGGCAATGCCTCGGCCCAGCACCTGGCCGGCGAATCGTTCAAGCTGGCGGCAAAGGTGCCGATGCAGCATGTGCCGTACAAGGGCAGCGCGCCGGCGCTGACGGACCTGATGGGCGGCCAGATCCAGCTGATGTTTGATTCCATGCCGTCGGCGATGCCCTTCATCAAGTCCGGCAAGCTGCGTGCCGTTGCCGTGACCACCGCGCGCCGCGCGAGCGCGCTGCCAAACGTGCCCACTGTCGCCGAGTCCGGCCTGCCCGGCTTCGACATCAGCACCTGGTACGGCCTGTGGGCGCCGCGCGGCACGCCGGCCCCGGTCGTGGAAAAGCTGGCCGCGCATGCGGCCAGCGCGCTGAAACGGCCCGATGTGCGGCAGCAATATGCCGACATGGGCGCCGAGCCGGTCGGCTCTTCACCCGGCGACTTTGCCCGCTACAACGCTTCCGAAGGCAGGAAATGGGCGGAAATCGTGCGGCGGTCGGGGGCGAAGGCAGACCAGTAGCGCACGGCGGTTGCCGCAGGGCTGGCCGATGCCGGGTGTCGGCCAGACGCGCGGTTGGCGGCCATCACTACCTACCGCTACCTGCATCTGTGTGGGTGCCTGCGAGATGCAATGGAAGTGCTCCAAACAGCACCTACGTACGGCCCTATGTTTCTTCCCTTGTTTTGCTCCCCGGCGCACCGCAACCGTGCGCCCATGCGCCCAGATTGAGCACGGGCTCCCCTCATTTCCCCAGCCCCCCATCCAAGCTACGGGTTTTCGCTCGTTGAAGGTTGGCATGTCTGTTGCATAGTATTCAAGTGACTTGAATATGGTGCAGGCAGCTTTCCAAGAGCTTTCCCGGGCGTCCGCGGGCGCCTTGCATCGGTTCGGGTCGGTGACGCCGCGCCAGCGGTTCGTCCAATTTGTCCATGCAACCCAGGGGGAAAGAGAGTGCGCAAGAAACACACTGCAGTAGCCGCCGCCATGGCAGCCGCGGCGACCGGAATGGTCCTGACGGCAGCACCGGCGCAGGCCAAGGATGTCGTCAAGATTGCCTTTGTCGGTCCGCTGACCGGTGGCGTGTCGTCGATCGGCCTGGGCGGACGCAATTCCGCGGACCTGGCCGTGCGCTTGCGCAATGCGGACCCGAAGGCCAGGTACACCTATGAACTGGTGGTGCAGGACGACGAATGCCGGCCGAACGTCGGCGTGCAGGTGGCGACCAAGATCGCGGCGGACAAGTCCATTGTTGCCGGCGTGACGCACTTCTGCTCGGCCGTGGCCATGGGCACAGTGGGCGTCTACAGCCGCTTCGGCATGCCCGCCGTGGTGTGGGGCGCCGTGCTGCCCGAGGTCACCTACGGCAACAAGTTCAAGGAGATCCATCGCGTCAACGGCACGATGATCAACCAGAGCGAAGTGGCGGCCAAATTCATGACCGGGCTGGGCTACAGGAAGTGGGCGATCATCCATGACACCACCGACTACGGCAAGGGCCACAACAAGTATTTCAGCGAGTTCCTGAAGAAGGACGGCGGCACCATCGTCGGCACGTTCGGCGTCACAGCCGATCAGCAGGACTTCACCACGGAGCTGACCAAGATCCGCGAACTGAAGCCCGACGTGGTGTATTTCGGCGGCCTCACGCCGCTGGGCGTGCGCATCCGCACGCAGATGGACAAGCTCGGCATCAAGGCCCAGTTCGAGGGCACGTCGGGTATCAAGTCCGATGCCTATATCGAAGGCGTGGGCAAGTCGCTGTCGGAGGGTTCGCTGGCGTTCATCGAAGGCGCGCCGGTAGAGAAGCTGGCGGGCGGCCAGTTCTTCATGGAACGCTACACGCAGCAGAAATACGGTGAACCGCCCGAAGCGTACGGACCGTTTGCGTTTGCCGCGGCCAACCTGATCATGGACGCCGTGGAAAAGGTGGGCCCGGACCGCAAGAAGGTGCGTGATGTGCTGAACGGCACCAGGGACGTGAACACCATCATCGGCAAGGTCACCTTCGACGACCACGGCCAGAACGTGGTGCCGCTGATCACCAAGTATGTGGTGGAAGACGGCAAGTGGGTGATCTGGGAAGACAGCACCTACGGCAAGGGCAAGAAGAAGCTGACCGGCCTGTAAGCATGGCGGCCGGGTTCGGGGCGCGCCTGCCCCCCGCCCGGCCCCGCGCCCGCCTGGGCATCCGGAATTCGGGGGATACCGATGAGTGTATTAGGGCAGTATGTCTTTAACGGGCTGATGCTCGGGATGATCTACGCAATGGTGGCGGTAGGGTTCACGCTGTTCTTCGGCGTGCTCGACGTGATCAAGTTTTCTCATGGCGATGTGCTGATGGTGGGCGCGTTTGCCGGGCTGGCGGCATCAGCCGGCGTGGTGGCGATGCACGTGGATTCCCCGTGGCTGCAGCTGCTGGCCATCGTGGTGTGCGCGGTGACGGTGACCGGCCTGCTGGGCGCCGGCATCGCCCGCGTCCTGATCCTGCCGCTGCGCCGTGCGCCGCCGCTGAACACGCTGCTGGCCACGCTGATGCTGGGCACGGTGCTGCGTGAGGCGGTCCGGCTGTTCTACCCGGACGGCTCGAACCCGAAGCCGTTTCCCGCGCTGCTGCCCGCTGGCGAGTTCACCATCGGCGCGCTCTCCATCCGCGCGGACAACCTGATCCTGCTGGCCGCCGGCGTGGCCATCATCCTCGGCGTGCATCTGCTGATCACCCGCACGCGCTTTGGCATGGCCATTCGTGCCGTGGCCCAGGATGGCGAAACGGCCCGGCTGATGGGCATCAACTTCGAGGTGGTGGTACTGGTCACGTTTGCGCTGGGTTCCGCCATGGCGGCACTGGCGGGCGTGATGAACGGCCTCTACTACAACGAGATCAACTTCAACGTCGGGCTGCTGCTCGGGGTGATCGGCTTTGCCGCTGCCATCCTGGGCGGGCTCGGCAATATCTACGGCGCCATCCTCGGCGGCTTCCTGTTTGCGGCGCTGCAGGTACTGGGCAGTGCCATGCTGCCGGTCCTGGTGCCCGACATCCCGAGCGCCTACAAGGACGTATTTGCCTTTGCCGTGGTCATCGTGCTGATGGCCTGGAAGCCGACCGGACTCATCGCGGAGAAAGCCAGTGAACGTGTCTGACAACGTCTCGAAGCCGCTGCCGGCGGCCTCCGCCGCCACGGCCGAGGGCCCGCAGCGGCGCCCGGCCATGGTGCTGGCCATCTCGGCCATCGCCATGGTGGCCTATCTCTACTTCTTCCTGCATGCGGAATCGCAACTGGCGGTAGCCGTGCTGCTGGCGCTGGCCGGGGCCGCGCTGTTCGCGGCGGGCCGGCTGGGCCTGACGCAGGCCGTGGAGCAGGCAGCAGCGCGGCGGCCAGGCCAGTCCAGGCTATGGGCGCTGGCCGGCACGCTGGCACTGGTCGCGCTGTTCCATGAGAGCCATTTCGTCCTGCTGATGCTGTGCGCGGTGCTGCTCTACACCACCGCCTGCCTGGGGCTGACCGTCCAGTTCGGGTTTTCCGGCGTGTCCAATTTCGCGGGCGCGGCGTTCTTTGGCATCGGCGCCTACACCACGGCCGTGCTGGCCACGCACACGGGCATTCCCCACGTGCTGGTGATCGTGCTGTCCGGCCTGGCAGCGGCCGTGATCGGCTCGGTGCTGGTTGCGCCCGTGCTGCGCACGCGCGGCCACTATGCGGCGCTGGTGACCATCGCGTTCGGCATCCTGTTCAAGACCTTCCTTGAGGTCAACGACGTGCTGGGCGGGCCGCAGGGGCTGCAGGTTCCCGGGATGACGCTGTTCGGCTTCGCGTTCAATGAGGGCGTGACACTGTTCGGCGTGGACGTGTCGTTCTACGCCAGCTATGCGCTGCTGAGCCTGCTGATCTGCGCGGGCACCTTTGCCGTGGTCAAGGCGCTGGAGCGCTCGTGGGTAGGCCTGGCGATGGACGTGGTGCGCACCGACGAGACCGCCGCCGCCGCGTTCGGCCTGCACATCGCCCGGTGGAAGGTGATTGCGTTCATGCTCGGCAACTTCTTTGCCGGCATCGCCGGCAGTGTCTACGGCATGGTCACTGCGTTCGTGGCGCCCAACAACTTCACCTTCGCCGACTCGCTGCTGATGCTGTCGATCGTGATCCTGGGCGGCCTCGGCAACGTGGTGGGCCTGGTGCCGGCGGCCATCATCGTGCTGGTGCTGCCCGAAAAGCTGCAGTTCATCCAGGAATACCGCTTCCTGTTCTATGCGGCGCTGGTCATCGCCATCCTGCTGTTCCGCCCGGACGGCCTGATGCCGCGCAAGACCCGCCTGTTCTTTCCCCGGGAGGATGCGCAATGAGCGACGCAATGATCCAGGTGCGCGGCCTGACCATGCGCTTTGGCGGCCTGACCGCGCTGGACAACCTCCAGCTCGAGATCCGCCGTGGCGAGATCCTGGGCCTGCTGGGCCCCAACGGCTCCGGCAAGACCACGTTCTTCAACGTGCTGACGGGGCTGTACAAGGCCAGCGCCGGAACCATTACCTATGACAGCAACAACGTCATCGGCAAGACGCCGCAGCAGATCTACCGCAGCGGCGTGGCGCGGACGTTCCAGCGTTCGCGCTTGTCGCTGCCGCTGACGGTGTTCGACAACATCGTGATCGGCGATTACCAGAACATGCGGCACGGGCTGGTCTTCAACCTGTTCCGGCGCAAGGCGTTCCGCGCCGAGTACGAACGCTACGTGGAGTCGGTGCGCGAACTGCTGGGCATCTTCAGCCCGCCGCTGGTGGCGCGGCTGTTCGAGCCGGTGGAAACGTTCACGATGATCGACCGCCGCCGCATCGAGGTGTGCCGGGCCCTGATGAGCCGCCCTCGCCTGCTGCTGCTCGACGAGCCTTCGGCGGGTATGACGCATGACGAGACCCACGAGCTGATGGACGACATCCTGCAGGTGCGCGGCAAGCTGCAGGACCTGTCGGTGGTGCTGATCGAGCACGAAATGAACGTGATCGAGCGCATCACCGACCGCTGCATCGTGCTGAATTACGGCAAGAAGATTGCCGAGGGAACCTACGCCGAGATTACCGCCGATCCCGACGTGCAGACCGCCTATCTGGGGGAGGAAGCCGCATGAGCGACAGCACACTGCGCGTGGAAGGGCTGACCACGGGCTATGACAAGGTCAACGTCCTGCACGATGTCTCGATCGAGGTGCCGCCGGGCAAGATCACCTGCATCCTTGGCGCCAACGGCGCCGGCAAGAGCACGCTGATCCGCTCGATCCTGGGCCTGACGCCGCCGCGCCAGGGGCGCATCCTGTGGGACGGCACGGACATCGCGGGAGAGAAGACCCACAACATCATCGCACGCGGCATCTCCTGCATTCCCGAAGGCCGCAAGGTGTTCCCGCGCATGACGGTGGCTGAAAACCTTGCGCTGGGCGCCTTCCTTGAGGCGGACCCGGCCAGGGTGCGCGAGCGCATCGAGCGCGTGTACACGATCTTCCCCCGGCTGCGCGAGCGCGCGGGCCAGCTCGCCGGCACCATGTCCGGCGGCGAACAGGCGATGGTGTCGATCGGGCGCGGACTGATGGCGCAGCCGCGGCTGCTGGTCATCGACGAGCCGTCGCTGGGCCTGTCGCCGCTCTATGTGAAGGAGAATTTCAAGGTCATCCAGCAGATCAACGAACTGGGCATGACGGTGCTGCTGGTGGAACAGAACGCGCGCCAGACGCTGGCCATCTCACACCAGGGCTATGTGCTGAGCCAGGGCCGTGTCGTGGCCCAGGGCACCGCGCAGGCGCTGCGCGAGAACGATGAGGTTCGCGCGGCCTATTTCGGCTGACCTGGAGAACAGGCGATGGACGACTTCCTCGATCTTCCGGTCCGCACCCTGGCGCAGATGGTGTCCCGGCGCGAACTGAGCGCCGAAGCGGTGGTCCGTGCGGCACTGGCCCGCATTGCGGCGCAAGACTCAGGCATTCTGGCCTGGCAGCATGTGGGTGCCGACACCGCCCTGGCGCAGGCGCGGCGGCTGGATGCCGGCGGCGCGTCAGGCGCGTTGCCGGGCGTCCCGCTTGGCGTCAAGGACCTGATGGATACCGCCGACATGCCGACCACTTATGGTTCGCCGATATACGCCGGACATCGGCCGGGCGTGGATGCGGCGGCGGTGGCACTGGCCCGGTCGGCGGGCGCGGTCGTGGTCGGCAAGACCGTCACCACCGAATTCGCCACGTTTCAGCCGGGGCCGACCCGCAACCCGCGCGCGCCGGCGGACAGGCCCCGCACCCCCGGCGGTTCGTCGAGCGGATCGGCCGCCGCCGTCGCCGCAGGCATGGTGCCGCTGGCCTTCGGCACACAGACCGCGGGATCGATCATCCGGCCGGCCGCCTATTGCGGCGTGGTGGGCTACAAGCCCACCCATGGCACGCTGCCGCTGGCCGGCATCAAGCCACTGGCACCGAGCCTGGATTCGGTGGGCGTGCTGGCCCGCCGCGTGGACGACGCGGCCCTCTTCATCGGCACCCTGGCGCGCGATGCCGCGGTAGCGGACGCGTCCACGCTACACCACGCGCCGCTGCGCATTGGCATTTGCCGCACGCCGCATTGGGAACGCGCCAGTGCCGATACCCAAGCCGCGCTGGACACCGCGATCCGTGCGCTCGAATGCATCGGTGGCACGGTGCGCGACTTCGACCTGCCTCAGGCTTGCCACGGGCTGACTGAAGCCCAAATGGACATCATGGCATTCGAGGCACTCGCCGCATTCGCGCCGGAAGCACGCGAGCACGCAGAAGGCTTCAGCGCGGCTTTCGCGCGCCAGCTCGAAGCGGGCCGCGCCGTCACCGGCCAGCGCTTCCACTTCGCGCTGGCCCACGCGGAAGCGGCGCGCACGGCGTTCAACATGGCGATGGCCGGATTCGACGTCGTGCTGGCCCCGAGCGCCGAAGGCGAAGCGCCAGCTGGCCTGGGCGCCACCGGCGATCCAATCTTCTGCCGCATGTGGTCGCTGCTGGGCACCCCGTGCGTCCATGTGCCGACGGGCACCGGCGCCACCGGCATGCCGGTTGGCGTGACCGTGACCGGGCCGCGCCATGCCGATGCCCGCGTGCTCGGCGTGGCTCATCGCCTTGAGCAGGCGCTTGGCACCAGCCTTGCCTGATATCTGGAGACCAAATTGACCGTATCGAACCCGCCCACCCTCGTCAACGCACAAGCCATTGCCGAACGCGCGCAGGATCATGTGGGCGCCGGGCGCCTGGCCGCATCGCTGGCAGCCCTGGCCCGCTTTGGCCTGCGCCACGACGGCGGCGTTTCCCGCGAAACGCTGACCGCGACCGACCTGGCCGCCCGGCGCCACCTGATCGACCAGGCACGCGCGCTGGGCTGCACCGTCGGCATCGACGATTGCGGCAACCTGTTCTTCCGCCGCCCCGGCCGCGAAGACCTGCCGCCGGTGCTGACCGGCAGCCACGCCGATACCCAGCCGGTGGGCGGCAAGTACGACGGCGCGTACGGCGTGCTGGCCGGCCTGGAAGTGATTGCTGCGCTCAACGCGGCCGGCATCGAGACCTTGCGCCCCATCGAGGTCGTGTCCTGGACCAACGAGGAAGGCAGCCGCTTCGGTCCCGGCGCGATGGGTTCGAGCGCCTTCGTCGAACCGGCCCGGCTGGCAGGCTATCGCGACGTGGCCGACGCGGCCGGCATCCGCTTCGGCGAGGCGCTCGATGCCGCGCTGGCGCAAAGCCACGACGTGAACAGGGTGCCGATGGCGCGGCCCATGGCGGCATGCGTCGAACTGCACATCGAACAGGGGCCGGTGCTGGAAGGCGCAAATGTGCCGCTGGGCGTGGTCACCGGCATCCAGGCGGTGCGCTGGTTCCGCGTGGAATGCACGGGTACGATGGCCCATGCCGGCACCACGCCGATGGCGGTACGATGCGATGCGATGGCCGCGGCCGTGGCCATCGCGCAAGACCTGTACGCGCTGGCGCCGCGCCATGCGGCCGCCCCCGGCACTCCCGAACTGCGCCTGACGCTGGGCCGCTGGAGCGTGGCGCCAAACTCGGTCAACACCATTCCCGGCCACGTCACGTTCACGGTCGATATGCGCTGCCTTGACGACGCCGCGCTGGACCGCGCCGAAGCGGCACTGCGCGCGGCGTGCGTCAGGCATGCGCATGCGCCCGAAGCGGTTACGGTCACGCGCTTCTTCCATCGCGAGCCGACGCATTTCCCCGAGGCCATGCTGGGCACCATCGAACGCGCCTGCGCGCGTGCCAGCGGCAACGCCGGCCGCGCGCTGCCGATGCGGCTGACCTCCGGCGCGTTCCACGACGCCATGTACCTGGCCGACCATTGCCCCACGGCGATGATCTTCGTGCCGAGCAAAGGGGGCATCAGCCACAATGCCGCCGAAGATACGGCAGGTGCCGACCTGTTCCTTGGGGCCCAGGCACTGGCTTACACTGTCGCCGAACTGGCCAGCCGCTGAACACATTGACGTACGGCGCCTGGCGGCCGATCCAAGTCCAATCAATTCCGAGCCTGCATGGCAAAGACCGAGCAACCCACACCTGAAGCGGCCGACAGCAAGTCGGCCACCCTGACGCTTGGCGTCAAGCTGCGCCACGCCCGGCTGGTGGCCGGCTACACGCTGCTGCAGCTCGCCGGGAAGGCGGGCTGCTCGGAAAGCCTGATTTCAAAGATTGAGCGCGGGCTGGCCACCCCGTCGTTTGCCACGCTGCACCGGCTGGCCGTGGCGCTGGACACCAATATCGGCGCGCTGACCAGCGACGGGGAGCCAAACCAGTCGCCGATCCTGCGGCATGGTGAACGCCCTGTGATCCGGGCCGGCGGCGTCGCGCTCGAACGCGTGGTGCTGCCCAAACGTGGCGGCCTGCTCCAAGCCAACATCCACATCGTCTGGCCTGGCGAGGCCAGCGACGGGCAGATCGAGCACCAGGGCGAGGAAGTGGGCTACGTGCTCGAAGGACAGCTCGAACTGATGCTCGGCGACGACGTCTACCTGATCGGCCCGGGCGATGCTTTCACGTTCTCCAGCCAGGTGCCGCATGGCTACCGCAATGTGGGCGACGTGGTGGCCAGGGTGCTGTGGGTGAACTCGCCAGCCACCTTCTGAGACAGGTGGGACGATCGAAACGATTTGGCCTAGCCGCAAAAGGCTGCAAGCCGGCCTTGGTGAGTTCGGAAGGGTTCAGCCGTGATCATCTACCCACGCTTTCGCCCAGGCAATGCCGGCTGCCGCAGCACGCTCAAACGAGGGGTAGTACCCCAACGGATCCGATCCCTCCTCGATGCGGCCGTCCTTCTCAACCGCACCGGATGCCTCGAACGATCCATCGCCAAGCTGCTTGGCAAAGCCGCGGACGATGTAGCCCTGGTAGCTTTCGATTGTCATGACGACCTCCGCTTCAGATAGGAAAATCGTAGCATGAAGAAACTGGCCAGCCCGATCCTCTGACAGAAATGGGTTCACCCGCTATAGGGACGATACACTTGCAAGCTTGCGCTATATCAAACCCACGTTTTGAGGAACAACGATGGCAAAGCTAATGGTGCTTTACAAGAAGCCTGCGGACACGGCGGCGTTTGATTCATACTACTTCTCGACCCATATTCCGATCGCAAAGAAGATCACCGGCCTGCGACGCTACGAGGTCAGCAGCGGCCCGGTTGCAAGCCCGGCCGGTGCTTCGCCGTTTCACCTGGTTGCGGTGCTGAGCTTCGATTCGCTGCCGGCGCTCCAGCAGGCGATGGCTTCGCCTGAGGGCGCCGCAGCAGCAGCTGACCTGGCCAATTTTGCCCAGGCCGGCGTTGACATGCTTATATTCGACACGAAGGAAGTTTAGGCCGGCGGCGGTGCAAAGCACATGACCGCCCCCAGCGCTCCACCTCGTCTGGCTCCCTCAGGAGCCAAGGCCGACTTAGTTCGCAGCTGCCTTTGAGGCGTGGGATGCACGACGTTGCATGCCTTTCGAGGCCACCTGCGCAGCAGTATTGAAACTGCTCTCGGCCACTTGCGCGGCCTGTTTTACCGTCGTTTGCATCGACTCATAGAGCGTCGTGGTCGCGTTGACGGCCTCCTGCCAGGCAGCAAATGGCGCCGCCGCCGTGCCGGCAGGTGTTTGGTTCACCACGCTGCCAAGGAAGTCGTTCAGACCCTGCTTGCCTGCCGTGTATTGAACCTCGGCGACTTTCTCGAACTCCGCCCGGGTGGCGGCGAGGATTTCGTACAGTTGACGGCGATACGCCAATACATTGGCGGCCGCGGGTTGGAATAGCTCGATTTGCAGTTCGACCAGTTCTTGCGGGTCCTTGACTGAAAGCGCCTTCTTTGCGCCTTCTCGTGAATCAGCCAGCGCCGTCTTCATCGTCTGCAGATTCAACTCCAGCAGTTTTTCGAAGCCCTCAAAGGCCTTGCCGGTCAGCCCGGTCAAGGCTTCGATACCTGCCATCTGGACCTTCATGAATTGCTCGGGGGACCACTGAGTCATGTTGCGTCTCCTAAGTGCGACCCGCCACCTGAGCCATCCGATGGAGCTCCGACGGGACGGAAATCGAGTGGATAACGATTGCTGCATCGCGACTCTGGCAGGCCACGCCGATCAGGCGAAAGCGCACCAACGCCGGCAGGCGCTACCAGCTAAGGCATACGCTCATAAGGAGGCTTGGCGAGCTCGACCTTCCCTTGCGCGAACTTGGTCGACGGCCTTCAGAAAAGCGTAGCCCTGGATTGTCACCCGAGGGCGGCTGTGGTTTGGCCCGAGGCGCTCAAGCGTAACCAGTTGATGCGCGAGCAGCGCGTCCATATCCGCGCGGTCAAGCTCCATTGGGTCGGAGCTGCCGCTTACCAGCACAAGCGTGGCGAATTCATGATGACTCAGCACAGTCGTCTCCCAAGCTGTAGGTGTACTTTTGCTACGGGACTTCACTACCGTCCGTGACAGTCGGCCTGAGTTGCACAGGCCGCTTGTTTCGCCTCGGACGCGAGGTTCTGGCTGGCGGGTGCTTGGTCTCGCACCCGGAACGTTCATCTTAGTTGCTCGCCACCTTGTGTTCAATACGATTGGAAGCATGTCTGCCGTAATCCCCGGCATTTTTTCCTTTGCCAAAACGTGCGCGGCGGCGGCTCAACGAATATCGCAACATGATATGCATCCAGGTTCAGGAGCAGCCATTCGCCGACCGGCCGGACGGCTTGCATTAGCACCACTCGCCGAGGTCTGCTACCAATATGTCGCTACTGGGGAAAAGGCGTTGAGCTTCAGGCCGAATGGGGACCGCTCGGTGTCAAAAAAAGAACCCGCGTCGCCGGAGCGGTTGCGCGGGTGGTAGCAGGACTACAGGGCGATTCTATATTGACTTAGATTTTTCTTACGTCAGAATTAAGCTGGATCTTGACTCCAAATCTGAAGCCAAGAGTCAAGGTGAGCGGGGCGACGTTGAGTTGAGTTCAGTAGCACGTTGAACCAGACCGGCGACCCGCGCGCGGGAAGGTGTGAGTGGAGGCAGAAATGACAACGGCTCGGGCTGGAACCAAAGGGGAAGCCATCAGGCTCCTGGAGGCAGAGGGGGTCGCGCTGGTCGAGCTCGACTATGAGTCAGGTTGGCAGGATGCGATTGAGCTCGGGCGCCTTGGTAACAAGGTAGGGATACGGGTGGAATATCGCGGACACGAGAGCATTGCCGTGAAGTCCCTCGCGGCGCTCATTGCCGGCCTCAGCCGGCCGAAGGTGTCCTTCCGGCAACGGAACCTTTACTGCCAGTTTGCATTGGACCAGCTCGCAGCCAACGAGCTGGTTGCCCTGGAGACCAAGGCCATGAAGGCCGGCGACTACATCCTGGCCGGGCACCTGCTGCGGGACGTCGATGCCGTTTGGTCTGAGTAAGGCTGGATCGAGGGGATTTTCCCGGATTCCGCGGTCGGAAATTTGCGCACTCAGCCCATACCGCGACTCGCCCGCCTCATCATCTGCGCTCCGACCCAGAGGTTAACCCGCAGATGCTGCCCGCCCTCCTCTTCGGTATGCTAGGGTTTCGGCGCGCCGTACCGCGTTCAACCATATTTTGGCGACGCGGCGATTCCGGGGCGGGGTTTCTCAACACGCAACCTGTGTGCACCAAATTTCGAGGACGAGATGGCGACTGGCATCGTGAAATGGTTTAACAGTGAAAAGGGCTATGGGTTCATCACGCCGGATGATGGCGGCAAGGACTTGTTTGCGCATCACAGCGAAATCCAGGGCACCGGGTTCAAATCGCTGGAGGAAGGTGCGAGAGTGGAATTTGAAGTGACGCAAGGTCAGAAAGGCCCACAAGCGTCAAAGATTCGCCCGCTATAGTCGCCCTGCGCCGCATGACGGCCTGAATTGAAAAAGCCCTCCACGAATTGTGAAGGGCTTTTCTGTTTTCCGGCTCGTGGCGGCTCCATCCCGGGGGTCGCTGTTTCCTGCGCCACGGACCGCTCCGTGTAAACCCCCCCATCGGCGGATCGCCAACCATCCCCCTTGAGGAAAAACATGACTCGACAACCACTTCGTGCGCTGTGCCTGACCCTGCTGCTGACCGCTGCCACCACACCGGCGCTGGCCGATGACCTGAAGAACGCCGTTGGCGGCGGCTTGGGCGGCGCCGCGGGCGCGGCCGTCGGTGGCGCACTGGGCGGCAGCACAGGTGCCGTGGTCGGCGGCGCGGTGGGCGGCGGCGCGGGCGGCGCGGTGACTGCCAACAAGAAGGAACGAACCGGCGCCATCGTGGGTGGCGCGCTGGGCGGTGGTGCCGGCGCGGCGGCAGGCAATGCCGTGGGCGGCCGAACCGGCGGCATCGTCGGTGCCGCGGCCGGTGGTGCAGCGGGCTCGGCGCTGGGCGGCAATGTGTCGCGCAACAACTATGCCGATGACCACAAGAACGGCAATCGCGGCAAGCACAAGGGCCACAAGAAGCATCGCCACCACGACTGAGCGCGGCGACGCGCGATGGCGCCCGTCATTTGGGCGTCCATCCCGTCGCGCCCTTGACGGCATCGCACGGCGGATTCTGGACGCCTCTGACGCCCTTCAGCGGCCCATGCGGCGGTTGTAGCTGCGCGAAATGCGCGCCATCAACGCCGGATCGTGTGCAGCCATGCCGTCGAATTCCACGCGCACGTGGCCGTCTGCCTGCTGGTGAACCCCGGCCATCACCGTCCTGGTATCCAGGCTGCCGACAACCACGCCATTGACCGGGTCCTCGACGCTGATCGCCAGGCCTTGGTCACGCATGGCCCCGGCAGCCGCCGTGAAGGTGCGATCGAAGCTGGCCGGCCCCATGACGGTAAAGGCGCCTGTTCCGGCCGGTTCCAATGTACATGCCGAAAGCGCCAGCATGGCGCCGCTGACTATTAGTGAGAGTCGCATGATGATGACTCCTGCCGTCAGCCCCGGATCGAAAGTGTACGCGCTGCGACTTCAGGCGAGTCTTCCACTCGCTGATCGCTAAGACACAAGATTAGGCGACATTGGCGCACAGACACAGCTTGCCAGGTGCGCGCCCGCACCCTGCGGATGCCGGCCTGCTCACCTGGCTAGGCTGCGTCCGCCCCGCGCCCCGCGCGTGCCAATGCCAGCGCCAGCCTTGCCCCTACCTCGGCATTGTGTTTCACGAGTGCGATGTTTGCCGCCAGGCTGCGTCCGCTCGTCAGCGCCTTGATGCGAGCCAGCAGGAAAGGCGTCACGGCCTTGCCGGTGATTCCCTGCGCCCTGGCCTCGGCAAGCGCCTGCTGGGTCAGCGCGTCGATCTCCCCGGACGCCATCGCTGCCGCTTGCGGCACCGGTGTGCTCAACACCACGCCGCCCGCCAGGCCCAGGTCCCACTTGGTGCGGATGAAGCGTGCCTGCTCCGCCGCGTCGTCCAGCCTGAAGTCAGCACGAAAGCCGCTGTCGCGCGTGTAGAACGCAGCAACATTGTCTTGCTCGCAACTGAGCACCGGCACGCCGTGTGTTTCCAGGTATTCCAGCGTGAGTCCGATGTCCAGGATGGACTTCGCCCCGGCACAGACCACCGCCACCGAGGTCCTGGCCAGTTCCTGCAGGTCGGCCGAGATGTCGAAGGTCTCCTGCGCACCGCGGTGCACACCGCCAATCCCGCCGGTGACGAAGACCTCGATGCCCGCCAGCGCGGCACATATCATCGTGCCGGCCACGGTCGTGGCGCCGAGCCCGCCGCCGGCCAGCACGGCTGGCAGGTCGCGGCGGCTCACCTTGTGCACCCGCTCCGAGCGCCCGAGCAGCTCCAGCTCGTCGTTCGAAAGCCCGATGCGGATTCGCCCGCCAATCAGCGCGATCGTCGCGGGCTCGGCGCCCAGGTCGCGGATCAGGGCCTCCACTTTGCGCGCCGTGCGAACGTTCTCCGGGTAGGGCATGCCGTGGGCGATGATGGTGGATTCGAGCGCCACGAGCGGGCGGCCGGCAGCCTGTGCAGCGGCCACGGGCGCACTGAAGGTCAACCAGGAGCGGGCAAGGTCGGCAACCATGTCGATGCTTTCGGTGGCGTGAGCCGCATGGTGTGCAGCTCACGGCTGGTCCACGAGGTGCCCAAGCGCGGGACCACCTCAACGCGCCAATGGTACAGCGAGCAGGAATCGGACGGCTGACGCTGGCACCCGCCTGCCCGCAGGCGCCACCTCATCGCGGCCCCGGAATCGTTGTCATAGCCAGGCGGGGTGCTGCCGAGAACCTCACGCTAAGGTATGCTGCCGCCTTCGGATCGATTCTCTCCAGAGGGGCATATGCGGCGCGTCGTGTTCAATCAGAAGGGTGGGGTCGGAAAATCGACCATTGTATGCAATCTCGCGGCGATCAGCGCCAGCGAGGGCTTGCGCACCCTGGTCATTGACCTGGATGCACAAGGCAACTCCACCCAGTACCTGCTTGGCGCGCAAGCCGCGGAGGCAAGTCCGACCGCGGCGAATTTTTTCGAGACCTCCCTGACCTACAACTTCAGGCCGGTGGAATTTACGTCCTTTATCCACCCGACGCCGTTCGAGAACCTCGATGTGATGCCCGCGCATCCTGACCTGGATTCCCTCCACGGCAAGCTCGAATCGCGCTACAAGATCTACAAGCTACGCGACGCCCTGCTCGAGCTGGAGGCAGTCTATGACGCCATTTACATCGACACGCCACCGGCCCTGAATTTCTATACCCGCTCGGCACTGATCGCCGTGGAGCGCTGCCTGATCCCGTTCGATTGCGATGACTTCTCGCGCCGTGCCCTCTACACGCTGCTCGATAACGTGAAGGAAATCCAGCAGGACCACAACGACGGGCTGCAGGTCGAGGGGATCGTGATCAACCAGTTCCAGCCGCGAGCGAGCTTGCCGCAGAAACTGGTCGACGAACTGGTAAGCGAGGGCCTGCCAGTACTTGAATCGCGGCTGTCTGCATCGGTGAAGATCCGCGAATCGCACCAGCATGCCACCCCCATGATCCATCTGGATCCGCGCCACAAGCTGGCGCAGGAATACGTGGCGTTGCACCGCGAGCTGGCTGGCTGAAGAGTCGCCAAGACGCGCTGAAATCGGTTTCCCCACGCAATGGCACTGCCGGCGTGAGCCAGCGACATGCGCGCCCAGGCTATGCGGACATTGAACGACGGAATGCCTGATCCGGCACTCCCGGGCGCCGGCGTGGCAGTGGCGCGCTGATCGCTTGCCGGGGGCCTTGTTCTGCGCCACAGTTGTCCTACCGCACCAGGCTGGAGACTGTGATGGGAAACCGGCTCGCCTCAGAAACGTCACCCTACCTCCGACAACACGCAGAGAATCCGGTCGACTGGTATCCCTGGTGCGAAGAGGCCTTTCTCCGCGCCCGCGACGACGACAAACCGGTTCTGCTTTCCGTCGGCTACGCCGCATGCCATTGGTGCCATGTCATGGCGCACGAATCGTTCGAGAATCCCCGGATCGCCGGCCTGATGAACGAGCGCTTCATCAGCATCAAGGTCGATCGGCAGGAGCGTCCCGACCTCGACGACATTTACCAGAAGGTCCCGCAGATGATGGGACAGGGCGGCGGCTGGCCGCTCACGGTGTTCCTGACGCCGCAAGCAGAACCATTCTTCGGTGGCACCTACTTTCCGCCGGATGATCGCTACGGTCGCCCAGGGTTCGAGCGTGTGCTGCTGAGCCTGAGCGAAGCCTGGAGGCATCGCCGCCAGGAGCTGAGCAAAACTGTCGAGCAGTTTCGGCAGGGGTTCCGACAGCTAGACGAAGCGGACCCGGGCCGTGCCGCCACCGAGGTCGAGGACCTGCCCGCGCAAGCAGCCCGCGCCATGGCACGGAATACGGACCCGACCCATGGCGGGTTGGGCGGAGCGCCGAAGTTTCCCAACGCAAGCGCCTACGACCTCGTGTTGCGCATCCATCAACGTACCGGTGAACCCACCTTGCTTGAAGCGCTGGAGCGCACGCTCGACGGCATGGCGGCCGGTGGCATCCATGACCAGCTCGGCGGTGGGTTCGCCCGCTACAGCGTCGACGAACGCTGGGCGGTGCCCCACTTCGAAAAGATGCTTTACGACAACGGCCAGCTCGTCGCGCTGTACGCCAACGCCTACCGGCTGAGCGGCAAGCAAGCCTGGCGCCGTGTATTCGAGGGAACCATCGCGTACATCCTGCGCGACATGACGCACCCCGATGGCAGCTTCTATGCCGGCGAAGATGCCGACAGCGAAGGCGAGGAAGGCCGCTTCTATGTCTGGACACCGGCCGAGGTGAAGGCGGTGCTGGGCGAATCCGAGGGCGCCCTCGCGTGTCGCGCCTACGGCGTGACCGACAGCGGGAACTTTGAAGCCGGCAGATCGGTGCTCCACCGGGCGGTCACGCTGACTCCCCAGGAGGAGGCGCGACTCGAACGCTGGCGCGAGCGGCTATTTGCAGCACGTGCCCAACGCGTGCGCCCCAGCCGCGACGACAACATCCTCGCCGGCTGGAACGGTCTGATGATCCAGGGACTTTGTGCGGCTTACCAGGCGACCGGCAACGGAGCACACCTCGCCGCCGCAAGGCGTGCCGCCAGCTTTATCCAGGACCAACTCACCATGCCGGACGGCGGCTTGTACCGGTCCTGGAAGGACGGCACAGCCAGGGTGCCGGGGTTCCTTGAAGACTATGCCTTCCTGGCCAACGCTCTGCTTGACCTCTACGAGTCCTGCTTCGACAAGCGATACCTCGATCGCGCGGTCGAACTCGTGGCGCTTATCCTCGACAAGTTCTGGGACGACGGACTGTACTTTACGCCCCATGATGGCGAGCCATTGGTGCACAGGCCCCGGGCGCCGTACGACAGCGCCTGGCCGTCCGGCATGTCAGCCAGCGTCTTTGCCTGCTTGCGCTTGCATGAACTGACCGGCCAGGATCGCTACCACGAGCTTGCCGAGCACGAATTCCAGCACTACCGGACTGCCGCCACCGCGGCCCCGGCCGGCTTCGTGCACCTCCTGGCCGCCAGGGATTTCGCACAGCGCGGCCCGTTCGGGATCATTCTTGCCGGCGATAAGGCGGCTGCCGCCGCGCTTGTCGAGAGCGTTCACCGCACGTACCTCCCGGCACGCGTCCTCGCATTTGCCGAAGACGTTCCAGTCGGCCAGGGGCGGCACCCGGTCAACGGCCTGCCGGCGGCCTACGTGTGCCGGCATCGCACCTGTGCTGCACCGGTAACCAGCGGCCAGGCGCTCCTTGAGCGCTGCGTGGGGTAACTGTCGCGATGCTGCAGAGAGCGGCCGCCAGCAGCGTCCCGTCAAGACTCGGAATTTAGGAAGCACGACATTGCTGCAGCGGGCACCCAGCGTAGTGGCCGATCGAAAACATCGTTCGCCACCAGCGGCGAAGGGTGGCCTCTTTACAGAACTGTCCTTCCTCTTGATTTTTAGGATTTTCTACACCAGCGCCCACGCGATAAAGGAAGCCGACCAGGCAACCGCCACGGCAGACGGAAGCCTGCGCGATGCTCTCAAAAAGAACGCAGGACGTGCTGGGCACGCAATCCGCAGTCGCATCAATGAAGTCAGCAACCAAGGAATGGCGGGCTGCTCTCCATGCAGGGAACGCATAGGGGTCATCGGCCTTGTCGATGGATGGCGGGGCAAGCCTCCGGGCTTACCCGGAGACGCGCCAACTGCTATTTCGCGGTGCGGAATACTCCGCCGCTTTCCTTGACGATGCCGCGACGCCTATGCAAAAGTCAGTGAAAACGAACGATCGTGCGGGAATACTCCCGACACCTCGTCACCGGGTCGCAACGCCGCCGTCCACGCCGACGCGGCCAAGTGCCCCGGCTCGCCGGGCGGCCAGCGTGCCGCATCGCACAGGAGACAACCATGCAGTACCTGCAACACACATCTGCACACCCGCACCGTGACCGCCACGGCGCGCCCTGGGCCAGGCCATCCCGCCCGCGCATCACCGCGCGCGAGCCGGCGCTGCCGCCCGCCTGAGTTCCACCCCCGACTTCCTGACCGTGGCCGCGCCTGGCGCCGCCGCGACGGAACACGCACGGCCTTTGCCGCTGCGTGCCTGGTTTCCCGAACCGCACGAGGTACCCCTGTGGCATTGTTCCTTCAACAGTTCCTGAACGGCCTGACGCTGGGAGGCGTCTACAGCCTGGTGGCACTTGGCCTGACACTGGTCTATGGCATCCTGCACGTGCCCAACTTCGCGCATGGCGCCTTCTACATGGCTGGCGCCTATGTGTCGTACTTCCTGATGACATCGCTGGGCGTGAACTACTGGCTGGCGATGCTGGGCGCGGCGCTGGTGGTGGCCGTATTGTCGATGGCTGCCGACCGGCTGGTGTTCCACCCGCTGCGCAACTCGCCCGAGCTGCACGACATGATCGCCGCGATCGGCATCCTGCTGTTCCTGGAAGCCGGCGCGCAGGCGCTGTGGGGCGCGGACTTCCACCGCATGCCCACGCCCTATGGCCAGATCGTCGACGTGTTCGGGCTGACCGCACCGCTGCAGCGCCTGCTGATCATCGGCGCCGCCTTTGCGCTGATGGTGATGCTGCACCTGTTCCTGACGCGCACCATGACCGGCGCCACCATCATGGCCATGGCGCAGAACCGCGAAGGCGCCGCGCTGGTCGGCATCGACGCCACCCGCGTGACCCTGCTGGTGTTTGCCATCTCCGGCGCGCTGGCCGCAATCGCGGCCACGCTCTACGCCCCGATCAACCTGGTCTACCCCAGCATGGGCAACCTGGTGATCACCAAGGCCTTCGTCATCATCATCCTGGGCGGCATGGGCAGCATCCCCGGCGCCATCGTCGGCGGGCTGATCATCGGCATGGCCGAGAGCTTCGGCGGCTTCTACGTTTCCACCGACTACAAGGACATCATCGCCTTCGTGCTGCTGGTGGTGATCCTGTCGATCCGGCCGCAGGGCCTGTTTGCCGGCAAGACGGCCTGAGGAGCACAACACAATGAAAGCACTGCAAGGAAAAACCGGCTGGACGCTGCTGCTGGCGCTGGCCATCGCCTTCCCGCTGATCACGCCCAACAGCTACTACCTGACCGTGATGACGCTGGCCTTCATCTATGCCATCGCCACGCTCGGGCTGAACCTGATCACCGGCTACACCGGCCAGCTCAACCTGGCCCATGGCGGCTTCATGGCCATCGGCGCCTATACGCTGGGCATCCTGACGGTGGACCACCAGGTGCCGTTCTGGCTGGCCTTCGTGCTGGCCGGCGTGATCTGCATGGTGCTGGGCTATGTGATCGGCGTGGTGTCGCTGCGCCTGAAGGGCCATTACTTCTCGATCTTCACCATGTGCGTGGGCTACATCATCTACCTGCTGATCGAGAAGTGGGAAAGCCTGACGCATGGCACGGTGGGCCTGATCGGCATCCCGGTGCCGGCGGCGATCGGGCCGCTCAGCTTTGACAGCGTGCAGGCGCAGTACTACCTGGTGCTGTTCTTCCTGGCGGCCGGCACCTTCCTGATGCACCGCATCGTCACCTCGCTGCTGGGCCGCAGTTTCATGGCGGTGCGCAACAGCGACGCCCTGGCCGAGGCGCTGGGCATCAACCTGATGCGCACCAAGGTGCTGTCGTTCGTGCTGTCGGTGGGCTACGCCGGCTTTGCCGGTGCGCTGTACGCCGGGCAGGTGCGCTTCCTGGGACCGGACATCGCGCGCACCGACCTGACCTTCGACATGGTGATGTCGATGCTGGTGGGCGGCATCGGCACCATCTTCGGGCCGCTGCTGGGCGCGGTGCTGGTGCCGTGGATCACGCAGTCGCTGCAGTTCATGCAGGACTACCGCATGCTGGTGTTCGGCCCGGTGCTGATCCTGCTGATCATCTTCGTGCCGGACGGCATCGTGGGTTCCTGGCTGAAGAAGCAGGCACGCAAGGCCGCGGCCGAACGGCGCGGCAAGCTGGCGGCGCAGCCCCCTGCACAACCCGCCACCGCTGTCCCGACCACCCGCGCCGGAGCCGACCATGCTTGAGATCCGCAACCTGACCAAGAAATTCGGCGGCCTGACCGCGGTGCACGATGTCTCGGTGACCCTCGAACAAGGCCATATCAACGCCATCATCGGCCCCAACGGCGCCGGCAAGACCACCTTCTTCAACCTGGTGGCTGGCACGCATGCGCCCAGCTCCGGCCAGATCCTGTTCAAGGGCCAGGACGTGGCCGGCCTGCGCGCCGACCAGATCGCGCGCCTGGGCGTGGCCCGCACCTTCCAGGCAACGGCGCTGTTCGACCGCGCCACGGTGCTCGACAACCTGATCGTCGGCCACCGCCTGCGCATCCACTCGGGCCTGCGCGACGTGCTGTTCAACACGCGCCGCCTGCGTGAAGAAGAGCGCCTGTGCCGCGACAAGGCCGAAGCCGCGCTGGACTTCGTCGGCCTGTCGCACCTGGCGCACGAGGTCGCCGCCGATATCACGCAAGAGGCGCGCAAGCGCGTGGCCTTTGCGCTGGCGCTGGCGACCGACCCGGAACTGCTGCTGCTCGACGAACCTGCCGGCGGCGTGAACCCGGAAGAGACCGTGGGCCTGGCCGAGCTGATCCGCAAGATGGTGCGCCATGGCAAGACCGTCTGCCTGATCGAACACAAGATGGACATGATCATGCGCCTGGCAGACAAGATCATGGTGCTGAACTACGGCGAGAAGATTGCCGAAGGCACGCCCGCGCAGATCCAGCAGGATCCGCATGTCATCGAGGCCTACCTGGGAGCCGACCATGTTGCAGCTTGAACGCGTCTCGCTGTCGTACGGCAGCTTCCGCGCCCTCGACAACATCACCCTGCACGCCGGCGCCGGCGAACTGGTGGTGCTGCTGGGCGCCAACGGCGCCGGCAAGAGCTCGATCTTCCTGGCGATGAGCGCGATCCACCGCATCAGCGGCGGCAGCATGCGCTTCGACGGGCGCGAGCTGTCGGGCATGAAGCCATCGCAGATCGTGCAGGCCGGGCTGGTGCATTGCCCGGAGGGCCGCAAGCTGTTCCCGGCGATGAGCGTGGAGAAGAACCTGGTGCTCGGTGCGTATGTGCATCGGCGCGACGGCGCGGGCATCCGCAAGACGCTGGACGAGGTCTATGAACTGTTCCCGATCCTGCGGCAGAAAAAGGACGATGCGGCCGGCTCGCTGTCCGGCGGGCAGCAACAGATGGTGGCGCTGGGACGCGCACTGATGAGCCGCCCGCGCGCGCTGCTGCTCGACGAACCGTCGCTGGGCCTGGCACCGCTGGTGGTCAAGCAGATGTTCGAGATCATCCAGCGCATCAACCGCGCCGGCACCACCGTGCTGCTGGCCGAGCAGAACGCCTACGCGGCGCTGGGGATCGCCCACCGCGCCTATGTGATCGAGAGCGGGCGCATCGTCATGGAAGGGGACCGGGATACGTTGCTGAAGGATGAGGGGATTCGGAAGGCGTATATCGGGGGGTAGCACCGGAATCACCGACTGTGTGCCCCCTCTCCCGCTTGCGGGAGAGGGGAGCAAGCCGAGCGGTCGTCAACGGATAGCAGACATAACAAGCGCAGTACTTTCAGGAGACAACACATGCAACACAACATCATGCGCCGTATCTTCCCGCTGGCCGCCACTGCAATGGCCGCCATGCTCGCCTCTGGCACCGCGCTGGCACAGGAAGTGGTCAAGATCGGCTATACCGGCCCGCTGTCCGGCGGTGCCGCGCTGTATGGCAAGAACGTGCTGTCGGGCGTGCAGATGGCGGTGGACGAGATCAATGCGTCCGGCCTGGAAGTCAAGGGCAAGAAGGTCAAGCTGGAGGTGGTGGCGCTGGATGATAAGTACTCGCCCGCCGAGGCCGCCATCAACGGCCGCCGCCTGGTGCAGCAGCACAAGACCCCGGCGGTGTTCGTCCCGCATTCGGGCGGCATCTTCGCCCTGCAGGCCTTCAATGAGCAGGAGAAGTTCCTGGTGATGGCCTACTCCAGCGTGCCGCGCATCACCGACGCCGGCAACAAGCTGACCATCCGCATCCCGCCCGCGTACACCGGCTATATCGAGCCCTTCGTCAAGGCGCAGATGAAGCGCTACGGCAAGAACGTTGCGCTGGCCCCGGCCGACCACGACTACGCCAAGGCCTGGGTGCAGGCCTTCGTGCCGGCGTGGGAATCGGCCGGCGGCAAGGTGGTGGCCAACAACCCGATGTCATACACCAAGGCCACCGACTTCTACAGCGGCGTGTCGCGCGCGATGAGCGAGAAGCCGGACGTGATGTTCGTCGGCGGCCCGTCGGAGCCGACCGCACTGGTGGTCAAGCAGGCGCGCGAGCTGGGCTTCAAGGGCGGCTTTATCGTGATGGACCAGGCCAAGATGGATGAAATGGCCAAGGTCACCAACGGCCTGGGCATGCTGGAGGGTTCCATCGGCGTGCTGCCGCTGGTCAACGACAGCCGCCCCGCCGCGCAGAACTTCAACGCCAAGTACAAGAAGCTGCATGACGGGCGCGATGCCACCACCGAGATGTCGCTGAACTACACCATGGTGTACGCGCTGGCCGGTGCGATGAAGCTGGCCGGCACCACCAGCGACGCGGCCGCGATCCGGGCGAAAATGCCCGACGCGGTCAAGGGCCTGGCCAAGGAGGTCAACCCCAACGAAGTCGACGGCATCGACGCCAAGGGCGGGTCGATGGCCGACACCATCGTCGGCTGGGTGCAGAACGGCAAGATCTCGCAGGTCCGGTTGTCGGAACTGGCGAAGTAAGCCAGGCCGCGGCGCCGCGCGCGGCACCGCGCAAGAACAAACCCCGGCAGGCCGCGAGGCCTGCCGGGGTTTTTGCCTTCCGCGCTCCGTCAAGCGGGCCGTGCTACTGCCGGCGATCGCCGTCGCGCCCGTTGCGCGCCTCCATCTGGCCGCGCTCTTGCTGGGCGCGCTGTTGCTGTTGCTGTTGCTGTTGCTGCTGCTGTTGCTGCTGGCGCTGCTGCTCCATCTGCTGCCGCTGGCGCTCCTGCATCTGCCGTTGCTGGTCCTGCTGGTGCCGCTGCTGCTCCTGCATCGCACGCTGCTGCTCCTGCGCGGCACGCTGCTGCTCCTGCATGTGACGCTGCTGCTGTTCCGCCTGCTGGCGCTGCATGGCCTGCTGCCGTTGCTGCTCCTGCACCTGGCGTTGCTGCTCCTGCATCTGCCGCTGCTGTGCCATCTGCTGGCGCTGGGCCGCCTCGGCCTGCCGCTGCTGCGCCTCCTGCATTTGCCGCTGCTGCTCGAAACGCTGGCGCTGCATCTCCTGGCCCTGCCGCTGCTGCTCGGCCATCTGGCGCTGGCGCTCCACCTGCTGGCGCTGCTGGTCGGCGGCCTGGCGTTGCTGGGCTTCGGACTGGCGCTGCTGCTCCATCTGCTGGCGCTGGGCGTCTTGCGCCTGGCGCTGCCGCGACTCCTGCATCTGACGTTGCTGCTGGCCTTCCTGCATCTGGCGCTGTTGCTGGGCTTCCTGCATCTGCCGTTGCTGCTCGAAGCGCTGCCGCTGCATTTCCTGCGATTGCCGCGCCGGATCGGGACGGTCCTGTCCATCCGCCCACTGGCGCTGCTGCATGCGCTGCTGATCCTGCTGGCGTTGCTGGTCGCGGGCCTGGTCCTGCCACTGCCGTTGCTGGGCGTCGCGTTGCCGCGCCTCCTCCTGCTGTTGCCGCTGCAGATCAGGCCCCTGCCGCTGCTGCTCGCGCAGCGCGCGCTGCTGTTCCCGCTGCTGTTCCATCTGCTGGCGCTGCAAAGCCTGCTGCTGTTCGCGCTGCATGCCCTGCGCCTGCCGTTGCGGGTCGGCCGGTCCGCCCGGCTGGCCAGGCTGGCCAACAAAGCCGCGGGCTTCGTCGGGCCGGCTGCTCTGGCCGCGGCCGTTGCCGCGCCAGGGTTCGCCCGGGGCGTTCGAATAGTTGCGATCGCCGCGATCGCCACGCGCGGGACCATCGGCATCGCCGCGGCCGGCGCGCGGCTGCGGAGATGCCTGGTCGCGCGCGGCGATGGCTGCCTGGCTCATGCGCACATCGGGCGCGCGCTGCACCTCGCGCCCGGGCCGCCGTTCATTGCCGCCACGCCAGGCCGGGCCGGCGCCGGGCACCACCCCGCCCTCGCGCGCGAAGCGGCGGGCCAGGTCGTCCGTGGCGGGCCGCCCCGGCGGGCGGGCGGCGATGGCCTGGCGCTCGAAGCCAGGGCGGGCCTGCGGCGGCAGCGGCCGCATCGGGGCCGATCCCACCAGGCTGCCCTTGACCGGTGCCACCGGCGGCGCCCCCCTGGCCTCGCCTGCCGGCAGGTTGCGCCATTCGTCGCGATGCATGCCGCGCACCGGGCGGCCTTCGACGAAATTGCGTGCCGGCATGCCGGTGATGGCGCCGGGCACGTTGCGGTTGGCGTAAGGCGGCGGCCGGCGGTCGCCCATCACGATGTTGTTGACGGTGACGCGGTTGATGCGGGCGACATAGGTCGGGCTGGCGCGATAGACCGGCCGGTACGCGTCGCGCGGCCCCAGCGGATACCAGGCCACGCCCGGCCCGCTGCCAATGCGCACGCTCCAGTTCGGCCCGCTGGCGCCGACGAAGGCCACCACCGCGGGGGCGTAGCACGGGCGCACGCGCGGGCCCGGCACCCAGCCCCAGCGCGAGCCCACATAGGCCCAGCGGCCGTAGTGCGAGGGCGCGAAGCCCCAGGGCGCGTCATCGATCCAGGTCCAGCCCCACGGCGCGATCCAGGCCCAGTGCCCGACGCTGTAGGGCGCCCAGCCGGCGCTGACCACGCGCGGGAACCAGACCGCGCCGTAGCCGGGGTCTTCCTGCCAGTCGCCGTAGCCGTCCAGCGCGGCGTAGCCCGGCATCTCGCGCGGCACATAGCGGGCGGACTGCGAGGCGTCTTCGCGCGCGTCGCGGGCCGCGGTCCAGCGGTCGAAGGCGTCTTCCGGCGCGCCGCCGCCACCGGCGTCGGCCAGGTCGGTGCCGGCAAAGCGCATGCGGTCGCCGCGCTGCAGCTCGATCGAGCGGCTGTCGCCGTAGACCACGGCGCTGCCGTGGCGCATGGTCACGGTGGTGGTGCTGCCGTCAGGCGCCACGTCCAGCCGGTAGTCGCCCGGCTCGCGCGGCACGAAGGCCAGGTTGGGGGTGTCGACCTCGACCGTCTGGCCCGGCGGCAGCGCGCGCACGCGCAGCTGCAGCGTGCCCTGGGTCAGCTTGACCTGCGTGGCGCTGTCGTCCAGGTTCAGGATGCTGGCCGCGGTGGCGCCGCCCAGCCGGACCGCCACCGTGCCGGCATGCAGCTCGGCACGGCCGCCGTAGTCCAGCCAGAGCCGGTCGCCGGTGGTGAAGGGCCGGTTCAGGCCGGCGGCAGCCCAGTCATCCGAGCCTGCCGGCGCAAAGCTGAGGTTGCCGTCGACGGCGGTCAGCGTGGCAATGCGCGAGGAAGGATCGGCTTGCTGGTACTGGCCGTCAGTCGCCGGCGCATCAAGATAGGCCTCGCCGGGGGGGCCGGCCGGCACCTGGGCCAGTGCAGCAGCCGCCACCGCCAGGCCGGCGGCGGCGGCCAGGGCCGTCAGCGCCAGCCTGCCACGGAATTGGCCACGAGCAGGGGGGACAGATTGGGAAGGATCGAACATGGAAGTCAGGACCAGGACAAAACGCATAACGCACCGGAGCGGCCGGCCGATGTCAGCGGCAACCCTAATGTCACCATACATTGCCCCGGAAGCCGCGGCACGCCCGGCGCGGCAGACTTTGTAAGTTCGTATTTCGCCATGCGGCCATGCCGCGCAGGCAGGACCGCTATCCCAGGCAGGCTGCGGGCGGGCGGGGGGTCAGCGGGTGCCCGGGACGGGCAGGCTCGCCGTCAAAGGTGGAAACAACTTCCCTGACAGGGCGGGGGGCAAAACGGGGGCGGAAGCGGCTCAGCGGCCGGACTGCTGGCGCAGCATTTCGGTCAGGCGCTCGGCCGGCATCGGGCGGCCGTACAGGTAGCCCTGCGCCTCATGACAGCCGTTGGCCAGCAGGAAGTCGCGCTGCTCGGGCGTTTCCACGCCTTCGGCGACCACGCCAATGTGCAGGCTTGCGCCCACGTTGATCACCGAGCGCACGATTGCGGCATCGACCGGGTCTTCGGTCACGTTGCGGATAAAGGACTGGTCGATCTTGAGCCGGTCCACCGGGAACGACTTCAGGAAGCTGAGCGAGGCATAGCCGGTGCCGAAGTCATCGCAGGTCAGCGTCACGCCGTCGCGGCGCAGCGCCTGCAGCTGGTCCGCGACCTCGTCGCCCTGCTGCAGCGCGATGGTTTCGGTGATCTCGATCTCCAGGCAGCCCGGGGCCAGTTCCAGCGCGCGCAGCACGTGGCGCACCTCGGTCAGCAGCCGGCTTTCGGACAGCTGGGCCGCGAACAGGTTGATCGCCACCCGCGGCGGCTGGGGAAAGGCCAGCGACCACGCGCGCGCCTGGGCGCAGGCGGTCTGCAGCAGCCACATGCCGACATCGCTGGCGATGCTGCTGCCGGCCAGGGCGTCGATGAAGGCGGCCGGCGCCAGCAGCCCGCGGGTCGGATGGCGCCAGCGCATCAGCGCCTCGGCACCGTGCACGCGGCCGTCGCGCAGGTCGACCTGCGGCTGGTACAGCAGCTCGAACTGGCGCTGGGCATAGGCTTCGTGCAATGCCTGCACCAGCGACAGCCGCGTGGTCACGTCCGAGCGCATCTGCGGCTTGAAGAAGCGGATGGTGCGGCCGCCGTCGTGCTTGGCGCGGGCCAGCGCCAGGCTGGCCGCGGCCAGCACGTCTGACCCCTGTTCGCCGGCGGCGGGGATCACGCAGGCGCCGATGCTGGCCAGCACATGGTGGCGGCCACCCGCGTTCTCATGCGGGGAGGACAGCATCGAGAGGATCGCCGCACCGACATGGCGCACCAGCGTGGGATCGGCAATGGAGGGGAGCAGCACACCGAACTCGTCGCTGCCAATGCGGCCGATGGCGGCGTCGCGCGGCGAGGCGTCGCGCAGGCGGCGGGCCACGCGCTGCAGGATCAGGTCGCCTTCGGCATGCCCGTGCATGTCGTTGAAGGCGCGGAAATCGTCAATGCCGATCAACAGCAAAGCACAGCGGGGCACCGCCTCGCTCTGCAGGCGTGCCTCCAGCCGCTTCAGAAATCCCTGGCGATTGTCAACGCCGGTCAGCGGATCGAGATCCGAGCCTGGCGAGGCGCCAGTCGCCTTCGCCCCCGACTTGGCCACCATCCCTGCCCCATCTGTAATTGTCGACATTGTTACCCGCTAGCAATTTAGCAAGTGTGACGAAAACTTGGAAAAAATCAAGCAGTTCCGATTGTGGCGGGAATGGCTATGCGCCCGCGCAACGGCGCCGCATTGCGCGTTGAATCGGCTCCCGGCTTACAGTACCCTACCGCGCATCGAGGCCGCCCGCCGCCGCCGCGCTGCCCCTTGCTACCCCGAGAGGCGCCCCTGAGGCGGCTTTGCGGGGAATGGCCGCTCCTGAACAAGAACATCACCGGGACCACACCGTGAACGAATGGACCATCCGCACGCGCATCCTGGCAAGCTTCTCGCTGATCCTGCTTGTCATGGCACTGATGGGCGTTGTCTCCTACACCCGCCTGAGCGCCATTGAGCGCGAAACCACGCTGATGCTGAAGGACGCGCTGCCCGGACTGAACCACAGCACCGGCATCCGCGGCATCTGGGGCGAGCGGTACGTGCTGGCGTGGCAGACCATCAATGCCGCCGACGAGGCCGAGCGGCGCAGTTTCCAGCAACAGGGCCAGGACGCGGCAAGCCGGCTCGACAAGGTCGAGCAGCAGTACGAGACCTCGATCACGCGCGACGAAGACCGCGCCGCCTTCAGGGCCTATCGGGACGTGCGCGCGCGCTACGAACAGGCCGCCCAGGCGCTGTCCCGCCAGGGCGAGTGGAACGGCGCCGCAGCCGCGGCAGCGCTGCGCGGCGAAGCGCATGACCGCTGGGTCGAGGCGCGCAAGGCGGCCCAGCACCTGGTGGACGACAACAGCGCGGTCAATGCGCGGGCGGCGCGCGGCATCGACGACGCCGTCAATGCGGCCAAGATCGGCATCGAAGCGGCACTGATCGTGGCCCTGGTGGTCGCCATCGTCTGCGGCTACCTGCTGCTGCGCGCGATCACGGTGCCGATGCAGTCGATCGTCAGCCTGCTGTCCGGCATCCGCGGCGGCGACCTGCGCCTGCGCATGGCGCTGCGCCGCAAGGACGAATTCCAGGAAGTGGAGGCAGGTTTCAACCAGATGACGGGCGAGCTGACCTCGCTGGTGGGCCAGGCCCAGCGTACCGCGATCCAGGTCACCACCTCGGTCAACGAGATCGCCGCGACGGCGCGCCAGCAGCAGGCCACCGCCACCGAAACCGCCGCCACCACGACCCAGATCGGCGCGACCTCGCGCGAGATCTCGGCCACCGCGCGCGACCTGGTGCGCACCATCCATGAAGTCTCCAGCGCCGCCGAGCAGGCGGCCGGGCTGGCCGGCACCGGCCAGGTCGGGCTGTCGCGCATGGAAGGCACCATGCAGCATGTGATGGACGCCGCCGGCTCGGTCAATGCCAAGCTGGCCACGCTCAACGAAAAGGCCGGCAATATCAACCAGGTCGTGACCACCATCGCCAAGGTGGCCGACCAGACCAACCTGCTGTCGCTGAACGCCGCGATCGAGGCCGAGAAGGCCGGCGAATACGGCCGCGGCTTTGCCGTGGTGGCGACCGAGATCCGCCGCCTGGCCGACCAGACCGCGGTGGCCACCTACGATATCGAGCAGATGGTGCGCGAGATCCAGTCGGCGGTGTCGGCGGGCGTGATGGGCATGGACAAGTTCTCGGAGGAAGTGCGCCGCGGCATGTCCGAGGTCACGCAGGTGGGCGACCAGCTGTCGCAGATCATCGCGCAGGTGCAGTCGCTGGCGCCGCGCGTGCTGATGGTCAATGAAGGCATGCAGGCCCAGGCCGGCGGCGCCGAGCAGATCAACCAGGCGCTGATGCAGCTGTCCGAGGCCGCGCAGCAGACCGTGGAGTCGCTGCGCCAGTCGAGCCAGGCGATCGACGAACTGACGCTGGTGGCCAACGACCTGCGCAGCGGCGTCTCGCGCTTCAAGGTCTAGGGCCTGCGCCCCGCCGCCATGAAACTCTTCCTGCTGTTCCGCCTCGGCGCTGACCACTATGCGCTCGATGCCGCCGAGGTGGCCGAGGTGCTGCCGCTCACGCGGCTCAAGCAGATCCCCGGCACGCCGGCCTGGGTGGCGGGCCTGATGGAGCGCCGCGGCCAGCCGGTGCCGGTGATCGACCTGCCGGCGCTGGCCACCGGCGTGCCGGCGGCGCTGCGCACCAGCACGCGCACGGTGCTGGTCCACTACCGCCGCCATGGCGGCGAGGCCGGCCGGCTGCTGGGCCTGCGCCTGGAATCGGCCACCCAGACGCTGCGCTGCCCGGTGGAATCGTTTGTCGACGGCGGCATCGCCGGAGCCAGCCCGCGCTACCTTGGGCCGGTGCGGCACGACGCGCGCGGCCTGCTGCAGTGGGTGCAGGTCGATGCCCTGCTGCCGGACGACGTCCATGCCATGCTGTTTGCCGACACCTCCGGGGAGGCCGCGGCATGAGCACTGCCACGCACATCGAGGCCCTGCTCAAGGCCCGCATCGGCCTGGATGCGGGCGCCATCGGCACTGGCGCGGTGGCACGCGCCGTGCGTGAGCGCCAGCAGGCACGGCAGGCGCCGGACACCCAGGCCTACTGGGACCTGCTGCACGGCACCGCCGATGAATTCCAGGCCCTGATCGAGGCCGTGGTGGTGCCCGAGACCTGGTTCTTCCGGCATCGCGAAGCGCTGCTGGCGCTGGGCCGCCTTGCCGCCGAGCGCGCCTTTGCCGACGGCAGGCGCACCCTGCGCGTGCTGAGCCTGCCCTGCTCCACCGGCGAAGAGCCCTACTCGATCGCCATGGCCATGCTCGATGCGGGCGTGCCGGCGGGCCGCTTTGCCATCGATGCGGTGGACATCAGCGCCCGCGCGCTGGCCCGCGCACGCCAGGGCGAATACGGCGCAAACGCCTTTCGCAGCGCGCCGCTGGATTTCCGCGACCGCTATTTCACGGCCACGCCCAGCGGCTATGTGCTGGATGCACGCGTGCGCGCGCAGGTGCGGCTGCTGCAGGGCAACCTGGTCGATCCCGGCCTGCTGGCCGGCGAGCCGCCCTATGACTTCGTGTTCTGCCGCAACCTGCTGATCTACTTCGACGCGCCGGGGCAGCGGCATGCGGTGCAGACGCTGGCGCGGCTGGCCGCTGCCGACGGCATTCTCTTTGTCGGGCCGGCCGAGGCCAGCGTGCTGAGCGCGCAGGGCCTGGAGCCAGTCGGCCTGCCGCTGACCTTTGCCTTCCGCAAGCCGTCCGCCGTGCCCGCCGCCAGGGCGGCGCCGCGTGCGCCCGTGCACGCGGCC
>NZ_JBYSXC010000021.1:0-96079 GCF_058781795.1 Cupriavidus sp. FW306-1B-F12B | reverse complement strand
AACAGGTCCGTGAAACAGCTCCGCGCCGATGATAGTGCGGATTCCCGTGTGAAAGTAGGTCATCGCCAGGCTCTTATTCCCAAAACCCCTCGACAGCGTGTGCTGCGAGGGGTTTTGTCTTTGGTGGTCCGGAAAACGTTCTGGCAACTTTCGACAAAATGTGCGCTGGCTACCCGGCGAGAGAGCCGCCCTTGATCGGGCTTCCGATCATCGGGGCTGGGCGGCACTGCTGGCAGCAGCGGAAAATGCTGCATGATGGCTAGGAATCGTCTTAATTTGCTGTGGCTTGGATAAACGTTGCAATCTTTGACACGTGTAACGTCCGTTTTGCGGATAACATCGCCTGCGCTCCGCAGATGGTGCTTCGCGCGTAACACGGGTGCCATGCGGTAATCCTCTCTCAGGAGGCCGCTCGCATGGGTATCCGCGACAATCTGCCTTTTCCCGCCCGCACCGTCACGGTCTCCGGCCCCGCCTTGCCGGAAATTCTCGGGCAATCCCCCTTCACCTTCGTACGCCTGGAGGGCAAGGAAGGCGTCTGCGGCCTGTTCGAATACGACATCGAACTGAAAACGCCAGACAAGGCCTACAACTTCCACGGCCCGGAAGGCAACTTCGACTTGCGCGAGATGAACGGGCGCGAGCTGACCGTGCATATCGAACTCGACGGCATGGGTACGGGGTTGGCGGGACACATTGGCGCAGGCACGCGCGAGATCAGCGGCATTGTCGATCGTGCCCGCTACCTGCGCGCCGAAGGGCGGCACTTCGTCTACGGACTGACGCTGCGTCCCTGGCTCTGGATCGCCTCCCAGAACAGGAACAGCCGCGTCTTCGAGAACCGCACCGATATCGAGATCATCGAAGAGGTCCTGTCTGCGTACTCCTTTCCGGTTGAGCGCAGGCTCGACGTGGCGAAATACCCCAGACGGGTCTACCGCACCCAGTGCGACGAGAGCGACTACACCTTCATCGCCCGCCTCATGCAGCACTGGGGAATATCGTGGTTCTTCGAACATTCTGACGGCAAGCACCGCCTGGTTCTGGTCGATCACGTCGGTGGTTATTTCAGCATGCAGAGCGAGGCGTATCAGGTGCTGGAAATCCTTCCGCCTGGCGTCAGGGTCGATCAGGAACACCTCGATGCTTTTTCGGTCGTCGATGCCGTGGTCGCAGGCAAGTACACGACCAATGCCTACAGCTTCACCCAGCCGCGCGGCAACCTGACCGCCTGCAGTTCGGACCCGCGAGACACGGGCCTGAACACTGGCGCGCTGCACCAGGAAGTGTACGACTTCCCTAGCGAGCATGCCCAGCCGGCCACGGACAACCGCCCGTGGGACGAAGGCGACATGATCGCGCGCATCCGCATGGAGGAGATCCGTTCGCGCGGCCTGCGCTGCTTTGGCACCGGCAACCTGCGCGCGGTGGTGCCCGGCTGCACCATGCACGTGAAGGGACACCCCCAGCAGGCGGCCAACCGCGAGTACGTGGTGCTTGGCGCCAGCCTCAGGCTGGAAGACGTGGCCGAAGCCTCGGGTGAAGGCCAGCGGTGGCAATGCCGCGTCGAATTCGAGTGTCACCCCACCCATGAGGTCTTCCGCCCGGCACTGAGCATCCCGTGGCCAGTGGTCACTGGCCCGCAAAGCGCGGCGGTAGTTGGCCCCGAAGGCCATACCGTATGGCCCGACCGCTTCGGGCGCGTGCGCGTGCAGTTTCCGTGGGACCGCTTCAACAAGATGTCCTGCTGGGTGCGCGTGGCGACGCCATGGGCGGGTTCGCAGTACGGCCAGGTCAGCATCCCGCGCATCGGCAGCGAAGTGCTGGTGATGTTCCTGGACGGCGGTGATCCGGACAAGCCCATCGTGATGGGCGCGGTGCCGAACAGCCTCAACATGCCGCCGTGGCAGCTACCGCATCAGCATGCGCTGACCGGCATCCGCAGCCGTGAGCATGATGGCTCCAGCAGCGGTCATCTGGTGTTCGACGATACCAAGGGGCAAATCCAGTCCCAGCTGTCTTCGGACTACCAGCGCTCGCAACTGAGCCTGGGCTACCTGAGCCGCATCGAGGACCACCGGGGTCGCCAGGATCATCGGGGCAACGGCTTCGAATTGCGCACCGATGGGCACGGTGCCGTGCGCGGCGGCGATGGCCTGCTGATCAGCACCGAGGCCCGGCCCGATGCCAGGGCGCACCACAAGGACATGGGCGAGACGGTTGACCGGCTGCAGCAGGCCCAGCATGCCCACGACATCATGGGCCAGCTCGCGCAGCACCATCACGCGCAGGATGAGGAACAGCAGGACGTCGCCAAGGCGCTCAAGGCCCAGGATGAAGAAATCCGCGGTTCGGGCGAGGTCAATGGCGAGTTGACCGCGCCTCATCTCGTCCTTGCGTCGGCAGCAGGATTGGCCGCGACGACCGCCAAATCCACCCAATTGCACAGCGGCGAGCATCTGGCTGTCACGACTGGCAAGCACGCATCCATCGTCAGCAGCGGCGGCATCTTTGCCAGCGCGGCGCGACGGATTGCGCTGTTCGCGCACAGCCTCGGCATACGGCTGGTGGCCGCCACGGACCACATTGCGCTCGAAGCGCAGGATGGCGACATCAAGGGCACCGCCAAACGCAACATTCATTTCCGCGCGCTTGGCGACATCGTTCTCGAGGCCGACCAGGGCATTCTGTTGAAGGTCGGACAGACCTATATGCGCGTGACTCCCTCGCAGATCGTCGAGGGCATGAGCGGGGTAAGGCAGATTCACGCGACCGATTTCAGTGTCGATGGCCCGGATGGCATGAACCCCAGCGCCCTGGCGCTACCGCAGAGCGATTTCGATCAGGAAGTGTACTTGCATCTGCCCGACGGCTCGCCCGCCAGGAACCGGAAATTCCGCCTGACGCAATCCGACGGCAGCGTGATCGAGGGCGTCACCGGCCCCGATGGGCTGACCAAGCTCCAGCAAAGCCAGGGCGCCGAAAACATCATGATTCAGATTCTGGAGTCCGCAAGTGGCCGCTGATCGCATCCATCTGAAAACCGGCGAAGAAATTGGCGGGCACGCCGGAGCCGTCGTTGCACTCACACCTTCGACCGACACGCGCCGCGTCAGTCTGCCGGTGCCGCCTGACAAGGTGATTCCGGTCATCTTCCTGCCGGGCATCATGGGGAGCCACCTTCGCATGAGCCGGAAGCGGCAGGAGGATCTCAAGCGCGATGACAACATTGCCTGGCGGCCGGATGACACTGGGGACACGCTTGCCCGCCGCAACGACTCTCCGGGCCGGCGGCAAATGAACTTCGATCCCGACGAAACCGAAGTGGACCGTTACGAGATCACCGAGGACGCCGGAAGGTTCGACATGACCGGCAAAGAGACGGTCAATTCCGACAAGCGGCACGGCAACGTCCCCGATGGGCTGCCCGATATCGGCTTGCTGATGAGCGCGCCACTGCCGCCTGCCGCCGAGCAGTGGAAGGCCAGGCGCGGCAAGCACGAGGCCACCGCCGCGCAGAAGGCCCGCTGGCGCGGCTGGAGCGAAGTCATGTTCGAGACCTACGGCGAGGTGATCAAGCTCATGGAGGCTCACCTGAATGACATGCTGGTGGCCAGGGATCTCTCGCCGACCTGGAAGGAGGGCAAGAAGGTGGAAGTGCTGGGCGTCACCCCCGCCTATTGGGGCGGCGCCGGCGATACGCTGACCGAGGCCGATGTCCTGCGCGTGGCGAACTGCTGGTATCCGGTCTACGCGATGGGCTACAACTGGCTGGAAAGCAATGGCACGTCCGCAAAGAAGCTGGCCAGGCGCATCGACGAAATCATCGGGATGTACACGGCCAACGGGCGGCAGTGCAAAAAGGTGATCGTGGTCACGCACTCGATGGGTGGCCTGGTGGCTCGCGCACTGCTGCATCCGGACTACGGCAACGCGCAGGACAAGATTCTCGGCGTCTACCATAGCGTCCAGCCTGCGCTCGGGGCCGGGGCGGCCTACAAGCGCGTGCGCACAGGGTCCGACGTGCAGGACAATCTGGTTGGGAACATTGCCCGCAATGTCATGGGCAGAACGGGCAAGGAAGTGACGGCGGTATTTGCCAATGCCTCGGGGCCGCTGGAGCTGCTGCCGACCGCCTCCTATCCGCGAGGATGGTTGCGTCTGCAGACCGGCGACTACCGGCAGGCCATGGCGCTGCCGATTACCTCGGATGCACCGTTGAAGGCGTATCTGAGCGATCTGGACTTGCATCAGAAGCTGGGCGTGGACAAGCCTGCGCCGCCGATGGCGGTGGGCGATCCGGTCTACGATATCTACACGCGCAATCCTCAGGCATGGTGGCGGCTGCTGAATCCGGAATGGATTAATCCGGCAGATAAGGATCTTAGAGGGGCGGAGCCGTACGCACTTGCGAAGAAGCGGATTGCCGCCGCGCAGCTTTTCCACAAGAACATCAAGGACCTGTACCACCCCACGACCTATGCCAGCTACGGCGAAGACAGTTCGCAGAAGTCCTACGGCAGCGTGACCTGGCGGGCGGAGACGGCCGATCTGGCGCCACATGGCGACCCACTCACGTGGACCATCGAGAGCGAGGATGCCGAGGGCCGCATCGTGGTGCGCACCAAGAGCAGACAGCCGCTGACACTTTGCCTGGAGCCACCGATTGACGCAGGTGACCAGACGGTGCCTGCCAAGGCGTCCGCCGAAGCCGTGCGCGGTACGCTATTCCGGCAAACTGGCTACGAGCATCAGGGCAGCTATCAGAATGACCAGGTGCTGGCGAGCGCGCTGTATTCGATCATCAGGATTGCCAACACTGCGACATGGTGGGGCCAATGACCCGCCGCGGCTTCACCAAGGTCTTGGCTGGCCTGCTGCTCGCGGGCTGCCAATCGTTTGCGTATCCGGAGAACAAGATGTCGGAACCCGTTGCGCTGTCGCCGCGCCTGCAGACCCTTTTCGCCAAGACCAAACCGGTGTGCTTTGGCCGCTATGTGATGGAAGTCCCGGTCGAAGCCGAGATGCTGTGGGGATTCCGGGAGTTTCCCGGCAAGATTATTACGCACGTCGGACAAGCGGAGCGCTTGAAAGAACGAGCGGAGTCATTTCGCCGCGAGATTCTTAGTAAGGATCGAACTGCCAAGATTAGCTATTTTGGTCAGGCGGCGACTTCGCGAAGCTGGGAAATTCGATATTTTGAAGACCAGCTCTCGATCGACTACGGGGTGGAAATGAAGCATACCTTCGTAGCATCTGGTTCGAATCTGTTCGAGTGGTTTACTGGTGGCGATAAGCTCGCCCCCTTAGTGCGTGGTATCCGGGCACGCGACAACGCAGACATCCCCACGACCCCCGGCGTCTGCATCGACCACGGCTTCGTCGCGGACGCGTCCGGCAGCTATCAGGAGATCTTTGGCGCAGGCATTCGGCTGCCCAGCCTGCCCGATGTCAGCTTTTCGGTGGACTCCAACAAGCTGGCCAGCGTGGACGGCGAACCTGGTCTGCTGACTTCGATTGCCGAGCAAAGGAAGTACCTGGGTAGCCGCTACCCGAAATTGACGACCCTGCGCGAGGGCAAGCGCACGGTCGGCGTCTGGCAAGGGGAAGAATCGCTGGTCCGCCGTGCGGATGGCACGCATGACTTCGAGTGGGAAGCTGTTGGCAGGGAGCGAACGACGCTGCATCCAGCGGTGATCGGCGCCAAGATGTACACCAAGGTGGCGGCCAATCGCATCGGCGCTGCGGATCAGGCCTCGCTGACGGACGAGGAAGCCGTGGCCCTCTGGGACAGGCTGCTGGATGGTGTGCGCTTCCGCGTGAACGCACCGCCGACGCAGACCGGCGATCCGGTCACGGTGCGCCCAGGCGAAACCACACCTCTGTCCGGCATCTGGCGCGCCTCGCTTCCGACCGGACACCCTCAGGCGGATTGGGTGGCCAGCAAGTCCGGCATCCTGCGGCAAAAAGGGATGCCGATGATCCGCTTCGGGCTTTCGCCATCTGATGAAGCGCTGGTTGTCTGGACGTGGATGGGCGAGGCCAGCACATGAGCCGACGCATCATCGCGGTTGACGATATGACCGACCATGGCGTGGTGGGCACGGGTTTTTCCAAATACCAGCTCCAGGGGCGCGCCGTGGCGCGGCCGCATGACGAGGTGGATTGCCCCAGAATACGCCCACGCCACAAGTAGCCCGCACCCAATTCTGGGTGCCCGCAACTGCATACCGTAAAGATAGCCGCGATGACCAGGATCGTTTGACTTTTTAAGACGACTGGTCATATTATTTAGCCATGGCACGCACCGCAGACAAGACCGACATCCCTGACCGCCTGACGAAGGCAGGGCGCGAACTGTTTTCGCGCCACGGCTACAACGCCACCGGCATCCAGCAGATCACCGACCACGCCGGCGTGCCCAAAGGCTCGTTCTACAACCATTTCGAAAGCAAGGAAACGTTTGCCGCGGTCATCGTCGCGCAGTACGCGGACTACCTGCAGCGGTCGTGGGAAGCCATGATGGAGGCCGCGCCGCCAGAGCCGATGGCGGCAATCCGCTACGTCTTCACCCAGATGATTGCCTACCACCTGTCCAGGACGGTGCAGGCAGGGTGCCTGATCGGCAACTTTGCGGCGGAGATTGCCTTGTCGAGCGACACCTGCCGGACCGCCCTGCAGGCAGCCCAGATGGCCTGGCGCGAACGCCTGGCCGGCATGATCAGCCAGGCCCAGGCGCACGGCGCAATCCGTACGGACATTGCGCCTGCCGACCTCTCCGGGCTGGTCTGGGATGCCTGGGAGGGCGCCTTGCTGCGCATGAAGCTCGAACGCTCGGTCGAGCCGCTGCGCCGCAGCGTCGACCTGATGTTCGACCACCTGTTCCAGCCGGCCGCTACCAACGTTGTGGCCGCTGCAAGCCATAGACCAACCACGGAGTAAGCCATTCATGGGCGCACAGAAAGAAGCCTTTCTCGCGGATGCTTTGTTCCAGCCGATCAGGCTGGGCAAGCTCGAACTTGCCAACCGCATGGCCATGGCGCCGCTCACGCGCAGCCGCGCCGACGACAACCTGGTGCCGACCGACATGGTGGTCGAGTACTACAGCCAGCGCGCCAGCGTCGGCCTGATCATCGCTGAAGCCACGCAGGTCTCGACCACAGCCCAGGGCTACACCAATACGCCGGGCATCTATACCCCCGAGCAGATCGCCGCCTGGACGAAGGTGACCGACGCGGTCCACGCGCAGGGCGGCAGGATCTTCCTGCAGATCTGGCACACCGGCCGCATGTCCCACACGCACTTCCAGCCGGACAACCAGGCCCCGGTCGCACCGTCGGCCATCGCTGCCAATGCCAAGACCTATATCAACGGCAAAGGCTACGTCGAATGCTCGGTCCCGCGCGCGCTCGAGACGGCCGAGATCGCTGGTATTGTCGATGACTTCCGCACCGCTGCAGCCAATGCCATCCAGGCCGGCTTCGACGGGGTCGAAGTCCATGGCGCGCACGGCTACCTGCTTGACGCCTTCCTGCGCGATGGCACGAACAATCGCACCGACGCGTATGGCGGCAGCATCGAAAACCGCGCGCGCTTCCTGCTCGAAGTCATGGCTGCCGTGGTCAATGAGATCGGTGCCGACCGGGTCGGCATTCGCTTGGCACCGGTTTCGCCCGTCAACGACGCGCTGGAGAGCAACCCACAGCCACTGTTCGAACATGTCGTGCGTGAACTGGAGAAGCTGCATCCGGTGTATATCCACGTCGTAGAAGGCCACACCGGCGGCCCGCGCGACAACGCGCCTTTCGATTATGAAGCGCTGCACCGCCTGTACACCGGCGTATGGATGGTCAACAACGGCTACTCCAGGGAGATGGCCGAAGAGGCGATTCGCAGCGGCAGTGCCGACATGGTCTCGTTCGGCCGCAAGATGATCACCAACCCCGACCTGCCGCGCCGCTTCCGCGAAAACAAGCCGCTGAACCGCCCCTTTGAGGACGCTTCACTGTACGGCGGCAATGGTGCGCACGGTTACGTCGACTACCCGGCGCTGGGCTGACGCGGGCTCCGGCCCGGACGCCGGCGGCGCGCCGCACTGCCGGCGTCGTGCCAGCAAAAAAGCGCCCTTTGGAGCCGGGAGAAATACGTTCCAAAGGGCGCACAAGCGCGTTTGACGATGGCTGCCTGCCTGGGGCAGGCTCACTGAGCGTGGGCTATGCCAGGGCGCCGTCGGTATAGACGTCGAACTTGCGCGCGGGATCGGCTGAAGGACCGCTGCGGTCCATGCCGGCCAGGGCGCCGTCAGTGTAGATGTCGAATTTGCGGGCAGGATCGGCCGACACGCCACTACGGTTCAGGCCAGAAACCGAGTGCTCCTTGACGGGTGAAGCCTCGACGCGGGTGCCGTCGATGAAGACGTCGAAGCGGCCGGCCCGCGCACTGTTGCTATAGACGTCGCGCATGTCGACGCGGAAGGTGCAGCCGGACCTGTCGCCGGCAGCAGCGCTGTCGCGGGCGGCGGCATGGGCAATGCCGGCAGTGCAGGCGACTGCAATCGCGGCGGTGGCGAAGATCGTGTTGGCGAGCTGGCGGATCATGGCGGTACTCCGATTTGCGGTAAGAAGGGCAGAACGCGGCGGCGTCCTCTCGCTTATACGCAGAAGCTGTGCCACCGGATGCGGACCGACAAAAATGGAGCGGCAGCCCCGTCATCAGCGAATTCCGCCCGATTGGCGGAGCAAATGTTGGGCAGAAACAGACTTGCGGCGTATCAGCCGCCCACCCAAACCAACAGCTTCAGCCGTCAGCCACTTCCCGCGCCGGCATTCCCGTCTCCGACTACCCCCGACAGCGTCAAGCTGGCCATGCCCATACGGGCATGGCCCGCGCTGATGGATGGCGCCAACGCCATGCTCCCCCTGTAGAATCGGCTTCCACGCAACCCTGGAACGTCCCGCATGGACTCTCACGCCCCGGATCGCGGCGCGCTGGTGCCGCCGGCCTATCACGCAACGGTGGTCGACTACCTGCGTCGCCATGAGCCCGAGGTCTGGCGCTGGGCCGGCGCCCGTGCAACCGGCGCCGATCACCGCGAGGCACTGCGCTCGATGCTGCTGCGCGACACCTACCGCATCGAGGCGGACGCGCACGCCGACGTGCACGCGGCGCTGGCCGAGGCGATGGCGCGGCTCGGCATCGACGCGCCCGCCACGCTCTACCAGTCCCCGGGCCTGGACATGAACGCCTCGCTGGTCTACGTGCCCGCCGAGGTCCACATCGTCCTGCAGGGGCCGCTGCTGGAACGGCTGTCGCCGCCGGAGCTGCTGGCGGTGTTCGGCCATGAACTGGCCCACTACCTGCTGTGGTCGCGAGACGACGGCCAGTTCCTGGTGGCCGACCGCATCCTGAACGATGCGCTGGCCGCGCCCGGCGCCAGCGCCAGCCATCGCGAGACCTGGCGCCGATACGCGCTGCACACCGAGCTGTTCGCCGACCGCGGCGGCGCCGTGGCCGCCCGTGCGGTGGCGCCGGCCGTATCGACGCTGGTCAAGGTGCAGACCGGCATAGGCAGCGTGGACGCGGCCGCCTACCTGCGCCAGGCGGCCGAGATCGAAGCCCACGAAGCGGGCGCGAGCGCCGCCCACAGCCATCCCGAGACCTTTATCCGGGCGCGCGCGCTGGCGCTGTGGTGGGAGGGCGCGGCCGGTCTCGATCCGTGGATCGAAACCCGCCTGCACGGCCCGCTGGCGCTGGAGAAGCTGGACCTGCCGGGACAGATCCGGCTGCAGGCGCTGACGCGCGGCTTCCTCGCCCACTTCCTCGCCGGCACGCCGCTGGCGAGCGAGGCAGTGCTCGCGCAGGTGCGCATGATGTTCCCCGACTGGCGCGACGACGAACCAGCGATCGGCCCCGAGGGGTTGGGGCCGGACGTGGCCGACGACAGCGTGCGCGGCTACCTCAACGCGCTGATGATGGATCTGGCGCTCGCCGACCCCGACCAGCAGGACGCGGCGCTGCTGCGCGCCGGCCAGGTGGCGCAGGCGCTCGGCAGCCTGGAAGCGCTGCAAGGCAACCTGCGCCGCGACGCCGGCTTCGGCAAGCGCGAGCTGGACCGCTACCAGCGCCAACTCCACCGCGAACTGGCCAGGGAGGGCCGGGCATGACTGACAGCACGACCCACGGCACCAACACCATTCCGGATATGGCCGGCAGCAGCGAGCCGCGCACGCTGCGCGCCCTGGTCGACGCGCAGGCTGGCGCGGCGTTGCCCACCGACGACGTCCTGGTGCTGGTGCTGCCCCTGTTCGCGCAGGTTGCCGCGCTGCACGCGCAGGGCAGGGTGGCCGCGCTCGATCCCGACAGCATCCTGGTGGACGAGGAAGGCGCGCTGCGCCTGCGCCGGCCCGATGGTGAGGCACCGGTCATGGACATCGGCGCGGTGCATCGCGTGCAGCCGCATCCGGCCTCGGGCCTGAACATCGTCGGCGCGCTGCAGCTCGGCCACGCCGACGACGGGCAGCGCGACCAGACCGACCTGGTGCTGCAGCTTGACGCTACGGCGCCGGTCGAACGTCCGGTCTATCTACGCGGCCCGGCCAGCTGGGAACGCCTGCTTGGCCACCACGACGAGATCGGCGACGTCTTCCTGCTCGGCATGGTGCTCGCCAGCCTGGCCTGCGGCCTGGACTTCGCCGACGAGGACGACCTGCGCAGTTTCGTGGCGCATCGCCGCAACCTGTTCCTGCTGCACGAGCGCTTGCATCCGATCGTCGCCGCGGTGATCGTCGAGATGACCGAGATCAACCGCCACGACCGCGCCACCGATGTTGCCGCGCTGGCGACCCGGCTGCGCACGTGGCGCGAGCAGCCGCTGGGACTGGACGTCGAACGCGCGCTGGCCGGCACGAACGGTGCCACGCCGCGCCGCGCCGCCGTGCTCACGCACCTGCGCGACCGCCTGTTCGATCTGTCGCGGCGCAATCGCCTGCTGCACTTCCGTCCGACCGCGGCCACCGTCAACGTGACCGTGGCCAGCGTGCCGCTGATGCTGCAGATCGAAAGCGTGCGGCCCGAGCATATCTGCACCTGGGGCGGACCGTTCGCCGCCGACCTGGTAGCGGGCAAGCCGGTGTCGCTGCAGCGCTGGCTGCGCTTCGACGACCAGCCATACCTGCCGGCGTCGCTGGACCGCCTGATTGCCGAGACCCGCCGCGACCGCGCCGAGTACGGCTTCAGCAACCTGCGCCTGGTGGTGGCGTTCCTGCGCTGGCACAACCTGAAGGAGGCGCCGGACGAGCGCATCGTGACGCCGCTGCTGTGGCTGCCGGTGGAGCTGGTCAAACGCAAGGGCGTGCGCGACCAGTACGTGATCCAGTGCGCGGGCGGCGAGGCCGAGTTCAACCCGGTGCTGCGCCACTACCTGAGCCAGCTGTACGACATCCGGCTGGATGAGACGGTGGATCTCGGTAAGACCTCGCTCGAGGAGATCCATGCCGGCATCCTTGCGCAGATTCGCCGCTCGGAGCCCTCGGTGGAGCTGCGCCTGGTCGACAAGGCCGCGGTGCGGCTTGTGCGGCAGAAGGCGCTGCAGCGGATGCAGCAGTTCCAGCGCCGCAAGCCGGGCCCCGCCGCCGCGCGCACCGGTGGCTGGCTGCCGCCGTACAGCTATGCGCAGGACGACTACCGGCCGCTGGGACGCGCTCTGTTCGAGCATTGGGTGCGGCCGAGTGAGCTGCCACAGCGCTTCGAGGCGGGCGCCACACCGGGAGCCGGTCCGCGCCAGCCGCACATGAGCGGCCCCGCCGCCGCTGAAAGCGACGAGCGCCAGGGCTACGTGCTCGAGGAGTCCGAAGGCCACCGTTATGCCTGGGACCTGGACCTGACGCAGGTGACGCTCGCCAACTTCAACTACCGCAAGATGTCGCTGGTGCGCGACTACACGCAGTTGCTGGACGAGCCCGGCGCCAATCCGGCGTTCGACCGCGTGTTCTCGATCGATCCGCGCGACGTGGAGACGCAAGCGCCCGCGCCGCTCGCACCGGCCGAGCAGTGGAACGTGGTGGCGGCCGATGCGACGCAGAACGCCGCCGTCGGCCTCGCGCGCAGCCAGCGCAGCTTCATCATCCAGGGCCCGCCGGGAACGGGCAAGTCGCAGACCATCACCAACCTGATCGCCGACTACGCCGGACGCGGCAAGCGCGTGCTGTTCGTCTGCGAGAAGCGCGCCGCGCTCGACGTGGTGTTCCACCGGCTCAAGCAAAGCGGACTGGATTCGCTGTGCTGCCTGATCCACGACTCGCAGACCGACAAGAAGGCCTTCATTGCCGACCTGCGTGCCTGCTACGAGCAGTGGATCGCGCAGCCGCACGATGGCGACACGCTGGCGGCCCGCCGCACGCAGGTCGCCGAGGCGCTGGACGCATTCCAGCAGCGCATCGACGCATTCGAGTCGGCGATGGCCAGCGCGCCCGAGGCACTCGGCGACAGCGTGCGTGCGCTGCTGCGCCGCGTGGCCGCGTTGCCCGCTGTGCCCGAGGCAGGGCCTGCGCTGCGCGAACGCCTGCCGGCGCTGGCCGCCTGGGACCGCCAGCGCGATCTCGCGCACCGCGTGCACCGCGCGATGCGCGAGCGCTTCGGTGTCGACAGCCTGGCCGCGCATCCGTTCGCGCGCCTGTCGCCGCAACTGCTGGCCGACGAGCGCGCCTATGGCCGCGCCGAGCAGCTGTGCCATGACGCCGAGGCGCTGTTCGATGCGCTCGACCCGCTGCTCGACAGTACCGCCAGCCTGACAGGCCAGGACACCGCGCTGGAACAGGCACGCGCAATTGCCGCCGACAGCCAGTGGCTGCTCGACACGGGCCTGGCCGCGCATCTGGACCTGCTCGATCCGGCTTCGCCGGCGCAAGGCGCGCTGCGCGAGATCCGGGCGGACCTGGAGCGGCGCGCGCAGGCACTCGCCGACGCGCAAGCCGCAACGTCGAACTGGCAGGACAAGCTGAGCCCCGGCGATACCGAATCGGCGCTGGCGCTCGCGCGGCGGCTGGAGCCGTCGTTCGCGCGCTGGCTGCAGCCCGCATGGTGGCGGCTGCGCGGCGAACTGAAGCGCCGCTATGACTTCGGCAAGCACGCCGTCCATCCGGGCTACGGCAAGGTGCTGGAAGCGCTGGCCGCCGAGCATGCCGCGAGCGCCGCGCTGGCCGCGGCCGATGCCGACAGCCGCCGGCGCTACGGCGTCAACAAGATGCAGGCCTTCCTGCGCGCGCTCGGCGAACTCGAGCAGCGCCTGCAGTCAGGCGCAGGCCCGCGCGAACTGGTCGCGCACCTGCGCCAGGCCATCGACCCGGTCGCAGCGGCGCGCGCCGAGGCCGGTGCGCGCGAGGCGCTGGAGAAGCTCGCGCAGCGCGTGCGCGACGGGCTGGTGCTGGCCGACGACGCGCGCCTCGGCGACATCGCCGAACTGCTGCGCGACCTGCGCGAGGCGCTCGACGACCTGCCCGACCTGTTGCCGCTCTTGCGCGCGGTGCATGCGGGCGACCCCGCCTGCGCCGCCACGCTGCAGTGGCTCGATCACGCACCGGTGCAGCTCGAGGCGCTGGTCGCCGACGAGGCACTGCGCCGTCTCGCGCGCGAGAACCCGGTGCTGGCGCGCGTTGGCGGCGCGGCGCTGGCGCAGGCTGCGCGCGCCGTGGCGCAGAGTCAGCGCGAGCTGCTCGCGCTGAACGCCCAGGTGGTGCGCGCCACGCGCCACAAGCAGTTCGCCGAGCATGTGCGCGTGTCCTCGCTGTCGGCCACGATGCTGGACGCCGACGGCAAGGCGTTCAAGAAACGATACGCCACGGGTCGCCGCGAACTGGAGCACGAGTTCGGCAAGAGCATGCGCCACCGCTCCATCCGCGATCTCTCCGACGACGAGACCGGCATCGTCATCAACGACCTGAAGCCGATCTGGCTGATGAGCCCGCTGTCGGTGTCCGATACACTGCCGTTGTCGCCGGACCTGTTCGACGTGGTGATCTTCGACGAGGCCAGCCAGATTCCGACCGAGGAGGCGGTGCCCGCGCTGAGCCGCGCAAGCCAGGTGGTGGTGGTCGGCGACGAGATGCAGCTGCCGCCGACGAGCTTCTTCACGGCCGGCGGCGCCGAGGGCGACGACGAGATCGTCGTGGAAGAGGAGGGCGAACGCATCGCCATCAACCTCGATTCGGACAGCCTGCTGAACCAGGCCGCGCGCAACCTGCCTGCCACGCTGCTGGCGTGGCACTACCGCAGCCGTCACGAATCGCTGATCAGCTTTTCCAACGCGGCGTTCTACGACGGGCGCCTCGTCACCGTCCCCGACCGTTTGCTGGAGCAGGCCGAGGACGAGGCGCCTGCGCTGCGCTCGGACCAGGAGGATGCCGGCATCGCGGGCGCCGACGCGCTGCTGGCGCGGCCGGTCAGCTTCCACCGGCTGGCCGACGGCGTCTACGCCGACCGCCGCAATGCGCCCGAGGCGGGCTACATCGCCCGGACCGTGCGCGAGCTGTTGCGCCGCGAGACCGGGCTGAGCCTGGGCATCGTGGCGTTTTCCGAGGCGCAGCAGGGCGCCATCGAGTCCGCGCTCGAGGCGCTGGCAGCCGAGGACGCGGACTTCGCGATGCGCCTCGAGCGCGAGTACGTGCGCGAGGATGACGACCAGTTCAACGGACTGTTCGTCAAGAACCTGGAGAACGTGCAAGGCGACGAGCGCGACGTGATCATCCTGAGCATCTGCTACGCGCCTGGGCCGGACGGCAAGATGCTGATGAACTTCGGCCCGATCAACCAGCGCGGCGGCGAGAAGCGCCTGAACGTGATCTTCAGCCGCGCGCGCCATCGGATGGCGGTGGTGTCGACGATCCAGGCCGAGGCCATCACCAACGTGCACAACGATGGCGCTGCCGCGCTGCGTGCGTTCCTGCAGTTCGCGCAGGCCAGCGCGCGCGGACAGTTCGAACGCGCCCAGTCGGTGCTCGGCGCGCTGAACCCCGGCGCGCGCGACGCCTTTACGCGCGAGCCCACGCCAGACAGCGTCCGCGACGCACTTGCCGAGGCGCTGCGTGCGCGCGGCCACCAGGTGCACGCCAACGTCGGCCGCTCGCAGTTCCGCTGCGACCTGGCCATCGCCGCTGCGTCGGGACAAGGCTACGCGCTGGCGATCCTGCTCGATGCGCCGTCGGAGGCGGTAACGGACACCGCCGAGCGCTATGTGTTCCGCCCCGGCATCCTGCGCAGCTTCGGCTGGCGCGTGCTGGACATCCCCGGCAAGGACTGGCTCGACGATCGGGACGCGGTGCTGGCCCGCATCGAGGCCATGCTGGCCGATGGCGAGGATCGCGCGCTGGACGTGGAGGTCGAGATCCCGGTGCCGTTGGCGAAGCCGGCCGCGGTGCAGGATGCGGCGTCAACGGGCGAGGCCCGGACGGACGCGGCGATGGCATCGGCTGCGCAAGCGGAACTGGTGCGGACGCTTCGCTTCGAGCAGGGCACTTCGCGCAAGTTCTGGCGCGCCAGCGTACGCGGGGCGGAGCTCTCCGTCACCTATGGCCGCATCGGCAGCACAGGGCAGACCAGCGTGAAGACGTTCGACAGCGCCGAGCGGGCACGGCGCGAGGCGGACAAGCTGGTGGCGGAGAAGCTGCGCAAGGGCTACATGGAGGCGTAGCGCCTGGACAGGGCACAGGAGGCGGCACTACTAGCCGCCTTCGTCCCTGGGCCAGAAGGTAATGAGGATATTGGAGGGCGCAACGCCGTTCTCGTCGCGCGGCAGCGGGTCGGAGCGCTGCACCGCGCGCAGCACGGCGTTGTCCCAGGCCGCATTGCCGCTTGACTTGGCGAGCCGCGCCGACAGCACCGAGCCATCCGGCGCCATGCCCACGGCCACCACCGCCGCCGGGTTGCCGCTGACGTCTTCATTGAAGATGATGTTCGGCTTGACCCGCTGCCGGACCCGCTCGGCATAACCGGACGAAGGCTTGGTGCCGGAGCCGGAGCCGACCCGTGTTCCCGAATTGCCCGCCTGCGACCGCAATCGCGCCAGTTCGCCCTGGCGCTGGGCATTGTCGGCCTGGCGCTGCGCTTCCGTCGCCTTGCGCTGCGCCTCCTTGCGGGCTGCTTCGGCACGGGCCTGGTTCTCGCGCTGCCGTGCTTGTGCCTGGTCGCGCGCGGCTTGCTCGGCCTTGCGCTGCTTTTCCTGCAGCGAGATGTCGGCGTCTTCCTCTTCGACCGGCTTCGGGCTTGGCACCGGCGTGATTGCAGGCGCTGGCGTTGCGGCTTCCGGGATCGCCTCCCACAGTTCGGCCGCGACACCTTCAGGCGCCGCGCTGCGCCAGCGCACGCCGTAGTAGAGCAGGGCACCCAGCAGCAGGTGCATGAACAAGGCCAGCAGGAAGCACCTCAGGGTGCCCCGTTCAGGCACTGGCTGATAGGGATAGGCGACGGCCTGCATGGATCGCGCGCCTTGCCGCTGCTCGTTTTGCGCTTGCTCTCCTATGTACCGCCAGTGCCGCCGGCGGACGCATCCACGTGCCGCTCCAGTTTCAGGTACGAGTCAGCCGCGACCAGGCCGAACACGATGTGGGCAATGGCGGTCACCCAGCCTCGCGCTTCGGCAAACCATGGGAAGACGGCAGTCATGCCGTGAAAATTGACCAGGTACAGGACCAGGCCGAACAGCGCTCCCACCACCGAGGCCATGCCGACGCTCGAATCGAAACGGAACGGCGCCATGATCGCTGCCAGGATCACCGCGAACACGACAGAGAGCACGAAGTGGACCACCACGGCCGCTACCAGCACGCTCATCTGGAAGGTGGCGGCTTGCGCCAGCACATCAGGGCCCAGCATGATGGCCGCGATCATGGTCAGCGGCTTCCACACGCCGGCCCCCATCAGCATGGCCGCCAGCAAGTCGAGCACCAGGAATACCACCCCGGCGACGAGGCCCGCCAGCGCCGCCGCACGCCAGTCCGGCCACCGGTGCGCGTAGCGATGCGATTGCATATGAAGTTCCATGACATCCTCCTTTGATGCGGCAGAAACCAGAGCCGCTTTCCAAGGCGCAACTTCATTCTATGGGGTGCAACCGCATCAACCAAGCGCAGTCAACGCTGCAAAGCATCGAGCTGGCGTGGCAGGGCGCCAGTGTCTCGTCAAAGGCTCATGGCAGGACACTAGCCCATCGTAAAGATCTCCAGAAAGTGCTTGCTCGGATCCTCGAAGTAGATCCGGCGGCCGCCATCGTCGGTGTTGACCTCGCCCGGGCGGCGGCGGTACGGGTCCGCCCAGTAGGTCAGGTTGCGCGCGCGGACGCGGGCAAAGCCCTGATCGAATTCGGCGTCGCTGACCAGGAAGGCATAGTGCTGCAGAGCAACATCGCCCTCCGCGTCCATGAAGTCCAGGGTCACGTCATTGTCCAGCCGTACGCCGAGAAACGGCCCGAACGGGGTCGCTTCAGAAAAGGGAAAATTTTGCACGCTAAGCGATTACGAGCCCACCGCCAGGCGCCAACTACTGGGTGACGAAGACCGGATCCGTAGAATTCGGAGATCCTGTTAATCCCTTCAGTTCCGAGCCACCCGCGGTCGCTTTGGAGGCACAGCCCTGGCAGGCCCCTTCCACGCCGGCCGCCGCGTCGAGCCGGCGACCGTCTGCTAGTACCCCCAAACCTAGCCCCCCAATGGATCCGCATCGGCGCACCGCCTCGCATGTACACCTACCCGTACACCCCACGTTCGCGGCGGCATTTCTTTATTTTATGACCAGCCGATTCTGCTCAACGAGGCGCAAGCCGGCGCTGCCGTCGAGGGCATATTCCAGCGAGTGGCGCTTGGATTACATTTGCGATTAACTTTGCCACGGCTTTGGCGATTAAGCCATGCACCGGCATGTTTGGGCGCAGTGCAACGGGAGCCCCCGGATGCGATGCCAAGCGAATGTGACCAAGGTGACCGGTGCAGCACGAATCGCCCGACGTCTTTTCGCGGAACGGCGCAGACTTGCCCCCTTGAAATTTGCGTGGCCAATTACTATTTTATTTTCGCTCAGGCAGTCGCGATCATTGCGCGCTGCGTGTTTCTGTTTGTTTGCCAGCAGCTTGGCAGGTGGATGGGAGCGCGTATGCCCCTTCGCCTCCTTGCTGCATCGAAGGAGGATACGACCATGAGCGATCTTTTCTTAGGAACCGACCTCTTCAGCGAACTCGACCGCATGCAAAGGCAGATGGCGAGTTTGTTCGGCGGCTTCCCATCCAGCATCCGCTCCGGCCGCTTCGGGGCATTTCCCCCCGTCAATATCGGCGCCACGGACGATTCCATTGAGATCGTCGCGTTCGCACCGGGGCTCAAGCCAGACAAGTTCGAGGTGTCGATCGACAAGGGCTTGCTGACCATCAGCGGCGAGCGTGAAGCGGCGCAAGCGGAGGATGATCCGGAGGTCCGGATGTACGCGCAAGAGCGATTCACAGGCACGTTCCGGCGTGTGGTCGAATTGCCGCAGAGCGCCGACCCCGACAAAGTTCAGGCGCGCTATGCCAACGGCTGCCTGTCTATCAGTGTCGGCAAGCGCGAAACCTCGAAGCCCCGGGCGATCACGGTTCAATAACGCGAGGAGAATGCCATGAACGAGACTACCCAAGTGGCGGAACGCAACCAGAACGCGGTGACAAAAGGTCAGGAGGACAGGTCGACGCCGACGATGACGCTGCTTCCCGCGGTCGACATCGTCGAGGACAGCAATGGCGTCACCCTCTGGGCGGACCTTCCAGGTGTGACCAAGGACAAGCTCGAGGTGAATGTGCACGACGGCAACCTTCATATCGAGGCGGAAGCGGTCGTACCCACCCCCCAAGGACTGCGGGTGCAACACGCGGAAATTCGCCAGCCGCACTTCGCACGCGCTTTCTCGTTGAGCGCGGATCTTGACGCGTCGAAGATCGAGGCGAACCTGCAGGACGGCGTGCTCAAGCTGACGATCCCGCGTCGCGACGAAGCGCGTCCACGCCGCATTGCAGTCAACGTGGCGTGAGTTGCCGTCGCCCCCTCGGGCACCGGTGGCGTCCGCAAGGGCGCCACCGCAGTGCCCGCGGCAATTGGCTGACATTCGGTGAGGACAAGATGAAAACAGACCTGGGCAAATGGAACCCCTTCAAGTTCCTACGCAAATCGACAGAGGACAGGCAACCGACGGGCGAGTCGTCCAATGCTCCCGCGCCAAGGCACTGGACACCGGACCGGCCTGACATTTCGCGGCTGTTTTCCAGCGATCCCTGGCGTGCGATGGGCGAGTTTCTGCATGAACCTTTTGCGGGCTTCGGGGGATTGGATCGATGGTTCGGCGACTTCAGTTCGTCGCGCTTCCAGCCGCGGATCGATGTGGTCGATGATGGCTCGGCGCTGAGGATCACGGCGGAGCTACCCGGCATGGATCGCGAGGACCTGACGACCACCATCGAAGATGGTGCGCTGGTGTTACGGGGAGAGAAGAAGCAGGACATTCGGAGCGAGGAAAACGGCTGCTACCGGCTGGAGCGGGCATACGGCGCCTTCATGCGCAGTATTCCGCTGCCCGATGGCGTCGACCTCGATCACATCGATGCGAAGTTTGACCGAGGTGTCTTGACGCTGCGTCTGCCAAAGACCGGTACGTCGCAGTCTTCGGTAAGGAAGATCGAGGTGAAGTGAGCGGAAGATGGCGAGCTGCCTCAAGATTATTGGCACCCTTGAGCCTGCTGCGCTCAGCCAGGAATTCCTGCTGGCCATGCATGGCGCCGCCCATGCCCCTCCCTGGTATAGGCGGCGCTCGGAACGCGCGGTGCTGGCTTGCGGCCCAGCAGCAGATCCGGGGGCGATGCTGAGGTCTTGAAATCGCCGGACTGGGCTCTATTTTGGCGGCAAGCACTTTCCAAGATGGAGACTTCGATGGAATTCGATTCTGAGTGGGTGACGCTAGGCAGGCATCGGGTGCGGCTTAAGTGCACGCGCGGCTTTCCTACCGAGCGGACGCGGCGCGTGGCGGAGTTGGTCACAGTCGCGATCGATAATAACCTCAGCGCGCGGGCCCGCTTGGTCGACGTCACGGCGCAAGGCGATGCTTACGTGATCAGCATCGGCACGACGTTCGAAAAGGACAGAGTGGCGGCTCCCCACCTCGAAGTGGCGCTGGCCACGATGTTCGGCTTGACGCCTGAGCAGGTCACGATTGACATCGTCGTCGTCAGTCAGGCTGAGGTGGATACGCATTTTGGCGTGTATGAGCGAATGCTGGCGGAGAAGCTCGGGACCGTGCCGCCCATTCAGTGAAGCGCCACACTCGGGCTTCCTGGCCAATGACGCTTATGCCGTGAATCCAGACACCGGCGTCGAGGCTTTCGCGCCCTGAACGCGGACGGGTCGGCCGGACAAGCCGGTGATCACAGAGATCGGACGAGGAGCAAGGCTATGAACATCCGTCCACTACACGATCGCGTCATCGTCAGACGCCTGGACGCAGAGCACAAGACGGCCGGCGGTATTGTCATCCCCGATGCCGCCGCCGAAAAGCCGGACCAGGGCGAAGTCCTGGCTGTCGGCCCCGGCAAGCGCCTGGGCGATGGCCATGTCAGCGCGCCGAGCGTGAAGATTGGCGAGCGCGTGCTATTTGGCAAATATACGGGCACCACCGTCAAGCTTGAAGGCGAGGAGGTGCTGGTGATGCGTGACGAGGACATTCTGTGCGTCGTCGAATAGAGGAAGGAACAGAAGGCTAGCGTCTCGCGAGGAGTCTCATCATGGCAGCCAAGGAGATCCAGTTCCAGGAGTCCGCGCGCCGCCGCATCGTAGCGGGTGTCAATCTGCTGGCCAACGCGGTCAAGGTCACGCTCGGTCCCAAGGGGCGCAATGTGGTCCTCGAGCGATCGTTCGGGGCCCCGCTGATCACCAAGGATGGGGTGTCGGTCGCCAAGGAAATCGAGCTGGGCGACAAGTTCGAGAACATGGGGGCCCAGTTGGTCAAGCAGGTTGCGTCCAAGACTTCTGACGTGGCCGGTGACGGCACCACGACCGCCACCGTGCTGGCCCAGGCGATGGTTCAGGAAGGCATGAAGGACGTGGTGGCGGGCCTGAACCCGATCGATTTGAAGCGCGGCATGGACCTCGCCGTGGGGGCCGTCGTCGAGGCGTTGCGAGAACTGAGCCGGCCCTGCACTACGAGCAAGGAGATCGGCCAGATCGGCGCGATCTCCGCCAATGCCGATGAGGCGATCGGCAAGATCATCGCTGACGCGATGGCCAAGGTCGGCAAGGACGGGGCCATCACGATCGAAGACGGCAAGTCGCTGGAGAGCGAGCTGGAGGTGGTCGAAGGCATGCAGTTCGATCGCGGTTACCTTTCCTCGTACTTCATCAACCAGCCCGAGAAGCAATCCGTCATGCTCGAAGAGCCGTACATCCTGCTGCATGACAAGAAGATCTCGGCGATTCACGATCTGCTGCCGGTGCTCGAGGCCGTGGCCAAGACCGGCAAGCCGTTGCTCGTCGTGGCCGAAGACGTGGAAGGCGAGGCGCTTGCGACCCTGGTCGTCAACTCCCTGCGCGGCACCTTCAAGGCCGCCGCGGTGAAGGCACCGGGCTTCGGCGACCGGCGCAAGGCCATGCTGGAAGACATTGCCATCCTGACCGGCGGCACGCTGATTGAGGAACAGACGGGCCAGCAGCTCAAGCATGTCGTGCTGGACGATCTGGGCCACGCCAAGCGCGTCGAAATTGAGAAGGAGAACACGACCGTCGTCGGCGGCGCGGGCGAGCACGCGGCAGTCGAAGCCCGCATCAAGGCCATCCGGCGGCAGATCGACGAGGCCACCAGCGACTACGACAAGGAGAAGTTGCAGGAGCGGGTCGCCAAGCTGGCCGGTGGCGTGGCGGTGATCCGGGTTGGCGCCGCCACTGAGGTGGAAATGAAGGAGAGGAAGGCGCGCGTCGAAGACGCCCTGCACGCCACGCGGGCCGCGGTCGAGGAAGGCATCGTGGCGGGCGGCGGCGTCGCGCTGCTGCGCGCCCGCGCCCAGCTTGCGCCGCTTCAGGGCGCCAACGCCGACCAGGAAGCCGGCATCCGAATCGTGCTGCGTGCCCTGGAGGAGCCGCTGCGGCAGATCGCCGCCAATGCCGGCGAGGAAGCGTCGGTGGTGCTTAGCCGGGTACTCGGTCATGACGGCAACTTCGGCTGGAATGCGGCCACCGGTGAATACGGCGACCTGTTCGAGATGGGCGTGATTGACCCAACCAAGGTGACCCGTACCGCACTGCAGAATGCGGCTTCGGTCGCCGGGCTGATTCTGACCACGGACGCGACCGTGGTAGAGATGCCGAAAGACCACGGCAAAGTCGCAGCGGTGTCACCGGAGCTGGAGTATTGACGGGGACACGCAAGGCGTGCGGCCGGTCCCATAGGCTGTGGAGGACATCATGAGCAAGATCATCGGCATTGACCTCGGCACTACGAATTCGTGTGTGGCGCTGATGGAAGCCAACCAGGTCAAAGTGATCGAGAACTCCGAAGGCTCACGCACGACACCATCCATCGTCGCCTATGTGAACGACGAGGAAATCCTCGTCGGCGCACCGGCCAAGCGACAGGCCGTCACGAATCCAAAGAACACGCTATTTGCGGTCAAGCGGCTGATCGGCCGCCGCTATGAGGAAAAGGAAGTGCAGAAGGACATCGGCCTGATGCCCTTCATGATCTTGAAGGCCGACAACGGCGATGCCTGGGTCGAAGCGCAGGGCACGAAGCTCGCCCCACCGCAAGTTTCGGCTGAAGTGCTGCGCAAGATGAAGAAAACCGCCGAAGACTATCTCGGCGAGCCCGTCACCGAAGCCGTCATCACGGTGCCCGCCTACTTCAACGACAGCCAGCGCCAGGCGACGAAGGATGCTGGTCGCATCGCCGGCCTCGACGTCAAGCGGATCATCAACGAGCCGACCGCGGCGGCGCTCGCGTTCGGCCTGGACAAAAAGGAAAGCCGCGACCGCAAGATCGCCGTGTTCGACCTCGGCGGCGGCACCTTCGACATCTCCATCATCGAGATCGCTGACGTGCAAGGCGAGAAGCAGTTCGAAGTGCTGTCGACCAATGGTGATACGTTCCTGGGCGGAGAAGACTTCGACCAGCGGATCATCGACTACATCATCGGCGAATTCAAGAAAGACCAAGGCGTTGACTTGTCGCGCGACGTGCTGGCGCTGCAACGCCTGAAGGAAGCTGCGGAGAAGGCCAAGATCGAGCTCTCGTCGAGCCTGCAGACGGAAATCAGCCTGCCATACATCACTGCCGACGCCAGCGGGCCGCGGCATTTGAACCTGAAGCTCACGCGTGCCAAGCTCGAAGCCCTGGTCGAAGACCTGATCGAGCGCACGATGGAGCCGTGCCGCATCGCCATCAAGGACGCCGGCGTATCGGTGGAAAAGATCGACGACGTGATTTTGGTGGGCGGCATGACCCGCATGCCCAGGGTGCAGGAGAAGGTCAAAGCGTTCTTCGGCCGCGAGCCGCGCAAGGACGTCAACCCCGACGAGGCGGTGGCGGTGGGTGCGGCGATCCAGGGCGCGGTACTCACCGGTGAGCGCAAGGACGTGTTGTTGCTCGACGTCACCCCGCTGTCGCTCGGGATCGAGACCCTGGGCGGTGTGATGAGCAAGATGATCACGAAGAATACCACCATCCCGACCAAGTTCTCACAGGTCTTCTCTACGGCCGACGACAACCAGGCGGCAGTAACCATCAAGGTGTACCAAGGCGAACGCGAGATCGTTACGGGCAACAAGATGCTGGGCGAGTTCAACCTGGAGGGCATTGCACCGGCGCCGCGTGGCATGCCGCAGATCGAGGTGACGTTTGACATCGACGCCAACGGCATCCTGCACGTGTCGGCGAGGGACAAGGCCACCGGCAAGGAGAATCGGATCACCATCAAGGCCAACTCCGGCCTGTCTGAAGGCGAGATCGAGCGCATGGTGAAGGACGCCGAGTCCCACGCCGACGAAGACCGTCGACAACGCGAGTTGGTCGATGCGCGCAACCATGGCGACGCACTGGCGCACAGTACGCGCAAGGCGCTGGCCGAATTCGGCGAGAAGCTGGAGGCGGGCGAGAAGGAGAAGATCGAAGCCGCAATCAAGGACCTCGAGGCGGCACTGAAGACCTCCGACAAGGCCGAGATCGAGGCCAGGGCGCAGGCCCTGGCCTCGGCCTCCCAAAAGCTTGGCGAAGAAGTCTATGCGGACGTTCAGGCTCAGCCGGACAGTGGCTCCGATCGCGCCGCGGACGCGAAAGAGGCGAGCGCCGAGAAGAAAGACGAGAACGTGGAGGATGTTGAGTTCAAAGAAGCAGGGGCCAAGCAGTAAGCCAGCCGACGTCAAACGTGGGGTGTCCTCAAGAAACGGCTCTCTTGTGCGTTAGCGACCTCTGCCGGTGTTTTCTTGTAATGACTTCGCGGCCGGCATATACGGCCAAGAACACGCCTATGTGTGGCCGCGACAGTCAGAGGCTCATCAAACCGGTTAGCACCGACTGACGCCTTCGCCGGGAACCAAAGACCAATTCGTACGGGTGTCATAACCTTACCGAAAACCGCCCCCAATACCGGTCCTGCTGCGGCTGCCATCTGTGAGATGTCTTCATGGAGATTACCCCGTGTGCTATTTGTGAACCGTCAGAAAACCGCACATCAGTGGGCTCCTGCGGCCCACAGATCATCGACGATGCGGCTGACACCGATTGGAATCCGGTTCTCCTGCCAGACCTCTTAATGGAGGATACGATGAACACCGACCCGAAAAAGTGGAATCTCTTCAAGTTCCTTCGCGGGGCGGCCCGCAAGTCCGATGCGGACAGCCCGGAAAGCCCGCCGGCAAGCGAACAGTGGCGTGCCTCCTGGCCTGACATTCCGCGACTGTTCTCACGCGAACCGTGGCGCGTAGTGGAGGAGTTCTTTCATGACCCGTTTGCCGGCCGTGGTGCGCTCGAGCGATGGTTTGGCGACTTCAGTTCCTCGCGCTTCCAGCCCCGCATCGACGTGGTCGACGAAGGGCAGGTGCTGCGCGTGACCGCCGAATTGCCAGGGATGGAGCGCGAAGACCTGAACGTGAGCGTCGAGGACGGGGCGATCGTGCTGCGCGGCGAGAAAAAGCAGGACGTGCGCAGCGAGGAAGATGGCTGCTACCGGCTAGAGCGCGCCTATGGAAGCTTCGTGCGCACGATTCCCATGCCGGAAAACGCCGACCCCGATCACACCCTGGCAAAGTTTGACAATGGTGTGCTTACGTTGACCGTGCCGAAATCGGAGCCGGCGCGATCCGCGAGTCGCACGATCGATATTGGCTAGCAGGCAAGAAGTGGCTTGGTGTCGGGCGGATATCGTGCGAGCCGTGCCATTAGCTCAGCAGCAGCGGACAGCGGACTCTTAATCCGTTGGTCGCTGGTTCGACTCCAGTACGGCCTACGGGACAAGGGCACCGGTGATCACCGGACGCATTCAGGTCCCGCCTGTCTCCGGCTCCCTGAGACTCACCGGAAAATGGATCTCAAAGCTTGTGCCGTGCCCTTTACGCGATTCGAAAAGGATGACGCCCTCAAGCGTCCGGCAAAGCTCCTTCACGATTGCCAGTCCCAGTCCGTTGCCCGGGATGTCCCCCTCTGCCGCCCGCTCGAATTCGTTGAACACGCGTGCCTGGTCAGATGGCGCAATGCCCACGCCCGTATCCGACACCCGCAGATACCAGTGATCCGCGTCCACCCTGCCCACCGTCAGGCGAACCTCGCCCTCGGGCGTGTACTTCAGGGCGTTCGACAGCAGATTCGTCGCCACCTGCTTAAGCCGGAGCCGGTGCGAGCGAACGGAACTCAACCCGGGATCCCGCTCGGCTTCGAGCCGCAAGCCTCTTTCTTCAACCAGCGGACGTGAAGTCGCCACCAGTTCGTCGAAAAGCTCGCCCAGGTCAACCGTGTCGGGGAGGACTGGTGAGACGTCGCCGAGGACGACTGAATACTCCACCATCTGGTCGACCAGTTGCTTCATGTCGGCCGCCTGCCGGCTCGCCAGTGCAACGCCGGTTTCCGCTTGCGCCGGCGCGCGGGAGATCAGTTGCAGCGCAATCGAGAACCCATTCAGGAAATTGCGCAGGTCGTGCACGACGCCGCGCGTGATCTGCATGCGCGACTCGTGCAGCTCGCTTACCAGCCGCTGCCTGAGTTCGAGCTCATGATTGGCGCGCTCGAGACGGGCAGTATATTGGTCGATCTTGCGCTCGCGCTCGGACACGACCGCCCGGATCGATGTCCGCGTCACGAAACTGCGCGCCTCATCGATCAGGCGGCGCGCGCGGGCTTCGTATTGTCGGCTGAAGCTCGGGACCGACTGCGCATATTCGTCGAGCGCGTCATCTAGCACCTGACCGAACAGGTCCAGCTCACGCACCAGTTCCACGATCTGGTAACCCTGACGCCAGCGCACATTGCCGTGCTGACGCGCCTCCCGTCCGATCTCCGGCTCGGCATGGTCGAGATCTTCCGCCTCGAGCGCCACGCAGATGCCGTCGAAAATCTGGGGCAGATGGTCAGCGAGCTGTTCGTACGTCAGCCGGTCGGCCTCCGTCAGGATTTCATCCGCAGATACAGCGCGCATCCACCGCTCAGTCAGGGCGGTTCGGCGCCGCTGGAGAAAGGCGGCAAAGCCGCGAAGCGGCGCCGGTTGCAGGTCGGGCATGATCAGATTGGGTCGGCAAATGGGAAACGAGGGTTGGCCCGGACGGATTGGCGCGTGACCAGCGACGAGGCTGCATGGGTTGATTCTCCGTCAGACCGGCCCTCTGGACCGGGACTTACATGATGCAGGGGCAATCTACACAGTATCAAGCTCAGACTCGCCGTGGAACCTACGTGTGTGACCCCGTCCATTAGCGCCCCAGCCAGCATCGACCCCGCGTACCCAACGTCCAATCCCGACATCTGCTCAGGTGTCAGCCAGTTGGTCCGCCGTCTCGGTACCGTCACCTGCTCGCCTGTGTCGTTTCTGGCCAGTCCCACTCACTGGTTGCAGCCCGACCTCTTCGAGCCTGGCCTTGAGAAAGGCATCGGCGTGATCCAGCCAGCTGCGCACTTCGCCTTCCGGTGTGTTCAGCAAGCGCGCAATGTTGTTCACTGGAACGTCGTCCACGCGTGCTAGCAGCACAGTTCGACGCCACTGGTTAGGCAGCTGCGATAGCAATTTGCCGACAATCTCGTGCAATTCGTTCTGGGCGGCTACCGCGTCCGGGCTAATGGCAGCGTCAGGCACCATATCTTCCATCCGCAGCAACTCATCCGGTTGCCAGTACTCGAACACCGCGTCATCAATCTCATCATGAGGGCGTGCCGGCAGAACCGTGGCCTTGGCCTCGAGCGAGACCCAGCGGCCTTCTTCGCTGCGCCGCCGCACAACCTCAGCTTCCAGCACGGCCAGCGCGAGGCCATGCAGTTCATCCTCGCTCAGTACCACCTGCGGAGCCTGGTTCAGTCGCTCGAGGGCGCGAGTCAGTGTCTCGTCGACCACATCGTCCAAGGTCGGATCCGTTTCTGCCAAGTCGCCGCGTGCCCGCAGATAGGACAACTCGCGCTGCGCGAAGCGTCGCAGTGGCGACAGCAGTGCCCGAACCTGTTCGTCGAAACGTGCCGATTCCGCCGGGGTCGCCGTGGTGGCGGCCTTAATTCGTCGCAGCCCCTCACGGCGCTGCTTGCGCCGCCAAGTATCTTCCCGGCGCAGGCGTGCGAGGTGGCGCTCGATCTGGCGTTCAAGGTCGACGAACGACGCCCTCAGCGCGCTTCGGATCGACTTCCCGTCTTCTGTGCTGACTAACGTGCCACGCGGCAGCGCCAGCCGCAGCCTGACATGATAGGAGGGGTGGGCGGCGTCCATCGCTAGATCGGCGCGCAGCAGCGCCCGTTCCGCCAAGAACCGTTTGAGATGACGCTTGAGATAATGCGCAGCAGACTCAGTGAGCATCTGCTCGCACCGCGCGTGCGAGGCCTCGGCGATGTTTTGGTATCTCACCAGCAGTTTCACGACATCCCCGCAATGTGTTTGCAGCCACGTGGTCGTATCTCGGGTGCCCCGACTGGCTAACGCGCCCTGTGTTGAACACAGTCGGCTGCAATAGCCTATCGCGCCGCGGGACGATTGCAGCCAACATCCGACTTCTCTTCACGAAGGGCCTCACCACGCGTGGGCCTCGCCAGCACGCTTGCGGCCGCATTCCCCCGGGGGGCCAGTTGCTGTTGGGCTGAAGTTGCCCGCTTCGGCTGGCCTGAGCCAAAACACCAAGGGCAAACTCCCCCTGGCACCACGGCGTGCAACCAAAACTCGCAAGTGGGTGTGCCGGTTCAGGGCACCCAACCAATCCGATCGCCAATGCACGGCCGTTACAGGGCGAAACGGAAATGCCCACTGTGCAGCACGATATTGCGTGATCCAGTCAAGTCAAATAGGGTGCGTGCGACGCTTTCAATATTATCGCGATGTCCCTGTAGGGCCTGTACCAGCTCCTCTGGCCGATGCGAGCCGCGCCCCAAAGTGATCCTCAAGCGCCTCCGCCGTAATGGCATAACATGCGGGCGTTCCGTCCACGCGCGCGGCGCATTCGAGGCTTAAGTCAGCAGCACGGTTCGGTGCGAGGGAAGTCAATCTGTTGCATTGCAATACCCCAGGAGCGAAACCGAGATTGCCATCGAACTCGGTCGCCGAGTCGGTTTGTTGCCAGTGTAGGCAGCTACAGACGGACTACAAGGTCGCGCAGCACGCCGTACGGCTAGCCGGTTCGTCAGCATTGCCAGCTATGTGGCCGGCGCGCCATGCAGCCCGGCGGCAGAGGCGGCCTATCGCTTGCGTTATGGCCCCCCCATGAGAGCTTGGACCATGGAGCGAGCGTCGGGCGAGCCATGCCCGGATCGCCGGCTACCCTGGGCGGCCCGACGAATCGAAATCCGGCGACTCGTCGTCCAGAATTTCGAACACCTCTTCCGCCTTGCGTCCCAAGCTGGACTCAGGGTTGCGCAATTGAGGCTCGTCGGCGCGCAACCGTTCGCAGGCCCGCCGCACATCCTCAACTGTCGGCTCGATGTCCAGGATCCGTGCGATCACTTCATCGTCAACGGGACCCACAATCTCGCGGATCTCACTTGCGCTCGCCAATCGCGAATCGCTCTTGGTCGTGTTCATGGCGATGTCTCCTATGCGGTGGAGGCGGCGTCTTGCCGAATCCGACGCCCGTACAGAATACAGACGCCGCAGCCTGAAGCGATGTGCCATCTGATCCTAGGTGGTTCCCGAGGGCGGCGCCAAGGGCTTGTCTTCTTCGCACCGGTTGGGGTAGGTGGTCGCCGCCTTCATCAGCCGTTCTTGCGTGTAGGCGCCGGCGAGCTGACCGTCCACCAGCAGGTAGAATTTCCACGGCTGGTCACTCCCGCGCGTGGCGTTCTGGTCGAGCAGGATCGCGGTGCGACGTACCACCTCTTGCCAGTCTCGGCTGACGACAATGTCGTGCGCGCTCTGATTGGCGCCATCGGGACGGTAGGTGACCAGTGTGTAGGTCAGCGTGTTCATGCTCCCTCCTCTTTGGTGCCGTTGTGCTCGTCTTGCCTCCGCGAGCGTAAAGCCTACGAACCGAGGACCCGCCCGGCTTCGCCCCTAATAGCTGAGCGCACTTGGCTGGTGCCTCTGGCGCACACGCATATCTCGCGCCACAGGTGCTCGCCCGCATGGGCATACGATGGGGGATCAGCCCGCGCTCAGCCCGGCCATCGCGGCTGGCAGCGTGGCAGGCGCTTGCAACGCGCCTGCTCGCTTGTAATATTAAGTGAGGCGGTGTGCGCGAAGGTGGCCCGCCTCGCTTGCGCTTGGAGCCGGCATGATCCCCGTGCCGACGGGCGCCGGTAGCACACTCGGATAGCCAAGAAGTGTCGCGTCGTGGCTGGATTTTCGCTGGCGTGGCAGTCGCCCTGTGCGTGGGTGGCTATGTCGCCTACGGCCTTGTTGCCAACGAAGTGCGCACTTCGCAATGGCAGGCGCACTATCTTGGTCGCTTCACCAGGCAGTTGAGCTTCGACGTGCAGTCGGGCGCCAGCGACAGCATCCGCTTTCCCCATTCCGGCCCCTATGACGCGCGTCTGGGTTACGGCCGGATGCCGGACTTCACCGAGCGGCTGACGCAACACGGCTACGTACCAGCGGAGCAGGCGCGCATGTCGCCTGCAATGGTTCGGCTGATGGACTACGGCATCTTCCCGCCCTACCGCGAGAAGAACCAGGCCGGCCTGGCGCTGCGCGACTGCAACGGCCTGACGCTGGCGTTCGAACGCTATCCGCAGCGGCAATATGACAACTTTGCGGCCGTGCCGCCGGTACTGGTCGGCGCGCTGCTGTTCGTCGAGAACCAGGGACTGCTGAATCCGGAGTACCCGAACCTGAACCCAGCGCTCGACTGGAAGCGCCTGTCGCGGGCGGTGATGGACCAGGTGATCCGCCTGGCCGACCAGTCGCACGAATCGCCCGGCGGCAGCACGTTGGCCACGCAGCTCGAGAAGTATCGGCATTCCCCGGATGGCCGCACGCAGTCGATTGCGGAGAAATTCCGGCAGATGGCCTCGGCCTCGCTGCGCGCCTATCTGGATGGGCCGGACACGCGGCGTGCGCGCGAACGCATTGTGGTCGACTATCTCAACACGGTGCCGCTATCGGCGCGGGTGGACTTTGGCGAGGTCAACGGCATTGGCGATGCGCTGTGGGTCTGGTATGGCGAGGATTTCGCCGAGGCCAACCGGCTGATGACGCAGATGGACCCGCACGCTCCCACCGGCCGCGAGGCGCAGGCGTTCAAGCGCGCGCTGGCGCTGATCATTGCGCAGCGCCGGCCTTCCTACCACCTGCGCCGTGACGACACCAACCTGGAGGCGCTGACCGGCAGCTACCTGCGTCTGCTGGCGGCCAACCGCGTCATCACGCCCGCGTTGCGCGACGCCGCGCTGCGACAGCCGCTGGCCAAGGCGGCACCGCCGCCCAAGCCCGAGCCGGAGCCCTTCGTCACGCGCAAGGCCGTCAACCGCGTGCGCGCGGATATCAGCCGGGTGACCGGCATCGACAACCGCTACGACATGGACCGCCTGGACCTGACCGCGGACAGCACCATCAACCGGGAGGCGCAGCGCATCGTCACCGATATCCTGCTGCGGATGCGCGACAAGGACGAAGCCCGCAAGATGGGCCTTTACGGCCACAACCTGCTGCGCGACCAGGATGACCCGTCCAAGCTGACGGCGAGCTTCACGCTGTTCGAGCGCGTGGGCAATGCCAGTGTGGTGCGGGTGCAGGCGGACAATGTGGATCAGCCGTTCGATGTCAATAGCGGGGCGCGCTTCAATCTGGGATCCACCGCCAAGCTGCGCACGCTGGTGACCTACCTGGAAATCGTCGCCGAGCTGCACGGCCGCTATGGCGGCATGAGCCGCGCGGAGCTCGCCGGCGTGAAGCTGGCGAAGCAGGATTCGCTCAGCCACTGGGCGGTCGATTACCTGAGCCAGGCGCGCTCCCCGGCGGAGCGCGAACTGACGCCGATGCTGGAAGCGGCCATGGAACGCAAGTATTCCGGCAACCCGGGCGAAGCCTTCTTTACCGGCGGCGGGCGGCAGAGCTTCAGCAATTTCGAGCGCTGGGAAGGCGAGCGCATCATGACCGTGCGCGAAGGTTTCCAGCATTCGGTCAACCTGGTCTTCATCCGCCTCATGCGCGACATCGTGCGCCATGAGATGTTCCACGCCAAGTCCGACATGAGCGACATCTTCGAGGACCGCAACTCGCCCGAGCGCCGCGCCTACCTGGAGCGCTTTGCCGACCAGGAGGGCAGCGCGTACATGACCGGCTTCTACCAGCACTACCGCGGCAAGAATTCGGACCAGCGCCTGGCAACGCTGCTTGGCCGCGTGCGCCTGAGCACGCCGCACTACTCCGCGGTGCGCCTGTCGGTGACGCTGCTAAGCGCGCGGCCGGCCCTCGACGAAGAGAGCTTCATCCGCATCATGCGCTCGCGGCTGCCAGCCAAGCAGCTCGCCGGCGAAGACCTGCCGGCGCTCTACCGCAAGTACGGCCACGACAAGTTCAGCCTCAATGACCGCGGCTACCTGTCGCGCATCCACCCGCTGGAACTGTGGATGGTGGAATACCTTGGCAAGCATCCGGATGCGACGCTGGCGCAGATGCTGCGCGACAGCACCGCCGAACGCCAGGAGGTATACCGCTGGCTGTTCCGCTCCCGCAGCAAGGCCGGCCAGGACAACCGCATCCGCACCCTGCTGGAGCAGGATGCCTTCCAGCGCATTGCGAAGCGCTGGCAGCGCCTGGGCTACCCCTTCGATTCGCTGACGCCGTCGTATGCCACCGCCATTGGCGCCTCGGGCGACCGGCCCGCCGCGCTGGCAGAACTGGCCGGCATCGTCCTCAACGGCGGGGTGAGCACCCAGACGGCCACCGTGCGCAGCCTGGATTTTGCCGCCAACACCCCCTATGCCACGCGCTTTGTCCTGCAGCCGGCGCCGGGCAAGCGACTGCTGCCGCCCGAAGTGGCATCCCTGGTGCGGCGCTCGATGCTGGACGTGGTGGAGCGGGGCACGGCCAGGTCGATCCGGGGCACGTTCGCGGTCCCCGGCAGGGGCGGCGCGCCGCTGCCGGTGGCCGGCAAGACCGGCACCGGCGATCAGCGCTTCCAGGTGTATGCCCCGGGCGGGCGGCTGGTCGCGTCACGCTCGGTGACCCGCTCGGCCACCTTTGTCTTCGTCTTGGGCGAGCGCTTCTTCGGCACCGTCACCATCAGCGCGCGGGAGCCGTACGCGGCCAGGTACCGCTATACGAGCGCGCTCGCGGTGCGGCTGCTGCGCTACATGGCGCCGCAGGTGGCGGCCATGGCCGCGCAAGGTGGCGAGCAGGCCCTGTTGCGTTGCGGCGACCGACCCCAAGAAGCTTCGCCGTCGGCGTCTCGGTGCACTGAACGGAACGCTGCGGAGATATGCCCTCGAAGTCTCAATCCGTTAATATTCGGTCGCTCCCACGTCCTCGCTCCCGCTACTACGAATGGCGCAACGAGATCGCCACAGGCACCACGCAACTAGGCTTTGACGAGTGGCTTTTCATCGGCTGAACTGCGTCGGAAAGAGCCGGCAGCCGGCAGAAGCCGCAACAAATGAACACCTGTGAGATACCATTTGGCCGAGGTCGAGTTTGAACTGGTCGATGGCGGCCGTTACCGGGTGGTCCATCCGACGAAGGGCGCACGGTACTTCCGGTGTCTGCTCGATGGCAACTACCTCCTCATCGCGCCAGACTCGTTTGTCCAGTTACCTTGGATCACCATCGCCGGCGTATTCACGCCAGGTGAGTTGAAGTCGCTGACGCGAGTTGACTAGACACCACGATGGCACCGCACGGGCAAAAGACAAAAAACAACCGCACCCTGACTGGTTACGAGCGTGGCTGCAAAAGGCAGACCAACGGGGATAGAGCGCTCCCGGGATCTCTTGGTCGACACTCATGGAATAATAGGAAAGCTCTGGCTGGGGAAGTAAGCCGCACTTGGTCATTGCTCGGGCGCGACATCGCTGAGGTTGCGACCGCTACGGTGCGGGGTAGAGTCCTGAGCAGTTCTTCATCGCAGTTCTACGCCAGGACTTTCGGCTCCGCTTGGGCGCGCCCGGCCAAGCGAAGAGCCAGGATTCCTCAGGCCGAGCCGCTACGTGGTGCACCCCATAGCTGAAGGTATTCCGGACGGTAAGGCTTGGGGCAGAAATGATCGAAGCCCGCCTCCAGAACTTCACTGGGCATCGTGTCGCCACGCCCACCGCTGAAGGCGACGATCACGGCTTGCTGGGCCCAGGGTTGGGCACGCAGGCGCCGGGCAACCTCCAAACCAGTGATTCGCGGCATGTCCAGATCGAGCACGAACAGCTGCGGCTGAAAGACCGCTGCAAGTAGCAACATGGTCTCGCCGTCGTCGGACCAACGGGCGTCCCACCCGGATTGCCGCAATAGTTCACAAAGCGCGCAAGCCCCGTTGGGATCGTCATCGAGAATGAGCGCACGTCGCAACACGGGTTCCGAGTTCCATTTGGGGCCTCCCTTCTATTTATTCGTAGCAAACGGTTGCCGCGGATGCAACGGTGTCGTTGGGACTTCCTGCGATGGGCCCGATTTCGGCCTGGATCTTCGACACGGCGTTCTGGCCTGAGTCCTAGTCGGCAACGTCGAGCAGGTTGGCCGGTAAGCGCCGACCCTGCGCTGCAAAGCGCTCCAATCTATCCATGGCGACAGTGCTGTTCTTCGGCGCATGGGTACCAACCAACGTAGCGACTGGCATAGTGCGCGGTCTCGTTGATGGAATCAAAGCGCCTATAGGCGACTCAGCGCTCCGGCAGCCGTAGCGGCCGGAACTTCCCTGCCTGCAGTTTGTTGCTTTGGCGCCACACATAATCGCCGGTCAAGTTAATGTGATCCCATCCCAGCGGGGACAGGTAGGAAAACAGTGCGGGATCGATTGCCATGCCGCAGCCCATCAGTGCCTGCACAGCACGTTCGAGATAGACGGTGTTCCACAGCACGATTGCCGCTGTGACCAGGTTCAGTCCACTGGCGCGGTAGCGTTGCTGCTCGAAGCTGCGGTCGCGAATTTCGCCGAGCCGGTAGAAGAAGACGGATCGCGCAAGCGCGTTGCGGGCCTCGCCCTTGTTGAGGCCCGCATGGGTACGACGGCGCAACTGCAGGTCCTGCAACCAGTCCAGCGTGAACAATGTCCGTTCGATGCGGCCAAGCTCGCGAAGTGCTACCGCTAAACCGTTCTGTCGCGGGTAGCTGCCGAGCTTTCGCAGCATCAATGAGACGGTAACCGTGCCCTGGCGGATCGACGTGGCCAGGCGCAGGATTTCATCCCAGTGTGACCGGATCAGTTTTTCCTTGTACGCACTGCCGATCATCGGTGCCAATGCCGGATAGTCGTCTGGGCTGCCCGGGATGTACAGCTTCGTGTCTGCGAGATCGCGGATCCGGGGCGCGAACCGGAATCCGAGCAGATGCATCAGAGCGAAGACGTGGTCGGTGAAGCCGTTGGTATCCGTGTAGTGCTCCTGGATCCGCAGGTCCGACTCGTGGTACAGCAGGCCGTCGAGCACGTAGGTCGAATCCCGAATGCCGACGTTGACCAGCTTGGAATGATAAGGCGCGTACTGATCCGAGATGTGCGTGTAGATCATCCGGCCGGGTTCGGAGCCGTACTTCGGATTGACGTGCCCGGTGCTTTCGGCTCGGCCGCCGGCCTTGAACCGCTGACCGTCCGACGATGACGTGGTGCCATCCCCCCAATGGGCAGCGAACCCATGGGCGGACTGCGCATTGACCAGATCGGCAAGGCCCTGAGAATAGGTTTCGTCCCGAATATGCCACGCCTGCAGCCAGGACAGCTTGGCGTAGGTGGTGCCCGGGCAGGATTCCGCCATCTTGGTCAAGCCGAGATTGATGGCGTCGGCAAGGACAGTCGTGAGCAATAGCGTCTTGTCGGCGGCCGGTTCGCCCGTCTTCAGGTGCGTGAAATGGCGGGTGAATCCGGTCCAGCCGTCGACTTCCATCAGCAGTTCCGTGATCTTGACGCGTGGCAACAGGAACGCGGTCTGGTCGATCAACGTCTGTGCCGCCATTGGGACGGCGGCGTCGAGCGGCGAGATCTTCAGGCCGGACTGGGTGATGATCGCGTCCGGCAGCTTGTTCGCGGTGGCTAGCCGGTTGACGGTTGCCAGTTTCAGTTCGAGCAACCGGCGCCGCTCATGCAAGTAGCGGTCGCAATCGGTGGCGACCGGCAGCGGCAGCAGGCGGCTCTGTTGGAGCGCGACGAACTTCTCTGGGGGCAGCAGGTACTCATCGAAATCCTTGAATTGCCGCGAGCCCTGGACCCAGATGTCACCGGAACGCAGCCGATTCCTGAGCTCCGACAGCGCGCACAGCTCATAGTAGCGACGGTCGATGCCATTCTTGGCGCGTACCAGCGGCTCCCAGCGCTTTTTGATGAAGGAAGTGGGCGCATCGGCCGGGACTTTGCGTGCATCGTTGACATTCATCTTTCGGATGGTGTCGATGGCGGCCAGCACATCCTTGGCAGCCGGCGCGGCACGCAGCTTCAGGACCTCTAGGAATTCGGGCACGTAACGTCGCAGCGTCGAGAAATGGTCGCCGACCAGATGGAGGAAGTCGAACGCCTCAGGCTGGGCGAGCTGCTCGGCCTCAGTGACGCTCTTGGTGAAGATATGCCACGGCATCACCGTTTCGATCGCCTCGAAGGGGTCGCCGCCGCGCTCCTTCGCCTCCAGGAGGGCCCGGCCGACTTTTGAGTACTGCCGGATCTTGTCATTGACCGCCTTACCGGACAGGTGAAACTCCTCCCGGTGCTTCTTCTTCGCCAGATTGAACAGGCGCCCCAAGATACGGTCGTGCAGATCGACAATCTCGTCGGTGACGGTGGCGCAGGCCTCGACCACGATGGCGGTCAGGGTCGCGTGACGGCGCTGTGGCTCGAACTTGGCGAGGTCATGGGGCGTCATCTGGCCGCCCTCGCGGGCGATCTTGAGCAACCGATTCTGGTGAACCAACCGCTCGATGCCTTCTGGCAAGCCGACGGACCGCAACCTCTTCAGCCGATCGATGTGCTGCAACATCTGTCGGGAGCTGGCCTTGCCCGGTGGCAGTCGCAGCCAGGCCAGCCAGGTCAGGCGCCCGTCCGGGCGGCGCTGCAAGAGATGATCCAACTGTTGCCGGTGGTGTTCCGTGAGCGGCTCGGTCAGTATCTGGTAGATGCGGCGGGTGGCTCGCGTGACGGCCTCCGCGCAAATGCGTTCGATCACGTTCATGCCCGGCAGCAGCAAAGATTGCTCACGCAGGTGGTCAATCAATGCGGTGGCAAGGATGACGGCCTTGTCGGTTTGCTGCGCCAGCTCCGACAGCGACTGCACGGCGGCGCGATAGTCTGCCATCGTAAAAGGACGCATCCGAAGCACCGTCTGCAGTTCCGCCTGGTGCTCCCTTCGGGTCTGATCGCGCCGCCCGTAGTCCCGCCAATGCGTGGGCGCAAGGCGTAGCTGCTGCGCGACCATCTCCAGCAAGGTCGAGGGAGGATCCTCGCCGGCGGCCAGCATGATGCCGGGATGGCGCATGTAGCAAAGCTGGACGGCGAACCCGAGCCGATTGGCGGCGCCGCGACGCTGGCGGATCAGCGCGAGATCTGACTCGTTGAACGTGTAATGACGGATGAGTTCGTCCTCGCTGTCTGGGAAAGCGAGGAGGCTCTCCCGCTCAGTGGTGGAAAGTACAGTACGACGTGGCATGCCAATGCTTTCGATCGAGTGGAAACGGTCGTGCCGCGCCGGTTTCCGCGGGTCAGGTTTCGGGAAAAAGTGCGGAGTTTAAAGCGTTCTATTCAGATAATCCTTCTTATCACAACAAATCTGTTTCTGTCGTAAACTGGCAACCATGAAATCACGCCAGACACCGCCCCCCGCACTCGGCATCCCGGAGTCCCACGACTTCCCCGATGAGGCTTCGCTCGCCGCACTGCGCGGCTGGTATGCGGGCCTGTCTTCCCGCGCGGCGGTGGAGCGCTATCTGCCCCACGCGAAGGCCCCCGGCCAGTCGGCGCGCGGCATCCTCGGCCGAATCCGCCGGCAACTGATCGCCTTCGCCCAGCACCGCCAGCGCGCCGACCTGGCCGAGTTGCTGCGGCATCCGGTCAACGAACGGCTGCCGCGCGCGAGTGCTGTTGGCCACGCCATCAACGTTCTGCGCGCCCTCCCGGCGCCGCAGCCACAGGTTACTGACGACATCGAACTTTGGCTGGCGCCGCGGGCCGTGCGCACGCTGCGGGCTCATGGCATCCGGACGCTGGCGGACCTGACCGTGCGCGTGCCGCGCCGGCGCCGCTGGTGGAGTACGATCCCGGGACTTGGGCAAGCGAGCGCGCGGCATATCGAGGCGTTCTTCCACACCCATCCGCAGTTGACGGAACGGGCGCGCGCCCTGATTGCCGCCACGCCGCCGGGCGCCGTGGTGCCGTGGGAGCGACTTCGCCTGCCGCACGAGGTGGACGGCTCGCGGGGGAGTTTCCGGGCACCGCAGCAGGCCTGCACGCTCGACGCCGCCAATGACTACGAAGCGGTGCGGGCCTGGCTCTCCCTGCACGAAGCGCCGACCACGCAGCGCGCCTACCGCAAGGAAGCCGAGCGGCTGATCCTGTGGGCGATTGTCGAGCGCGGTCGGGCGCTGTCATCGCTCACGACTGAGGACGCCATCGCCTATCGCAGCTTTCTGCGGCGGCCGACCCCGCGCGAGCGGTGGATCGGACCTCCGCGAGCGCGCAGCGCGCCCGACTGGCGCCCCTTCGCACGGGGGCTGTCCGCACGCTCGACGGCCTACGCGCTCTCGGTGCTGGGCGCCCTGTTTCGCTGGCTGATCGAACAGCGCTACGTCCTGGCCAACCCTTTTGCCGGCATCAAGGTGCGCGGCCGCACGCGAGTCGCGGCACTCGATACCTCGCGCGGCTTTACCGAAGGCGAATGGTTGCTGGTGCGCACCATTGCCGATGGCCTGGAATGGTCATACGGCTGGGACGCGCCCGCAGCGCAACGCTTGCGATTCATCCTCGATTTCGCCTACGCGACCGGTCTGCGGGCCAGTGAACTGATTGGCGCGACGCTTGGCGATATCCACACGGACGAACACCACGGCCACTGGCTCCACCTGGTCGGCAAGGGCAGTCGGCCGGGGAAAGTGGCGCTACCTCCGCTTGCGCGCACGGCGCTCGATCAGCACCTTGTGCAGCGCGGCCTGCCGGTAACGCCAGCCCGTTGGGATCCCAAGATGCCCCTGATCGCCAGCCTGGAGCAGGACAGCGCAATCAGCATCACCGGCACCCGCCTGTGGACGGTAATGCGGCGCTTCTTTGGCCAGGCTGCGGACATCATCGCCGGCGATCACCCGGCAGTCGCGGAAAAGCTGCGCCGGGCCAGTCCCCACTGGATGCGGCACACGCACGCGACCCATGCCCTGGCCCGCGGCGCGGAGCTGACCACCGTGCGCGATAACCTTCGCCACGCGTCGGTGGCCACCACCTCGATCTACCTGCAAAGCGATGAGGTCAAGCGAGCACGCCAGATGGATCAGGCCTTTGCCGCACGGTAGCGAGCCTCTGGCCGGGTTTCCAAAAGCCTAGCGTGCAATATTGTCCGTTTTCTGAAGCGCCCCCCGAACGGCTCGGCCGGGGGACGTCCGAGGATCTCGCAGAGGAAGTCGGCGGAGACCTTCTTGTCGTGAGAAAAGACGATGGTGTGGTTGAGCTGGATGGCCATGCCGCAATCTCCGGGAAGGATATGTGCAAGGAACGGCGAGCAAGCCGGCCGGGGACGGCCAGCCGGCCGTCACGCAGAAGCTGGCGTGCGCCACGCTTGCAGCGTAGCCAGCGCGGGCAATGACGGCAACCTTGCCTTGCAGGCCAGGCTTGGCTGGCGCCTCCGTTCAGCCGTGGCGTGAACGTCCCGGCGCGGTCAGATGCACCCTGAATGGCTTTCCACCAACGATAGAAGAGGCCGTTCCTGGGGACAACGCGGTCTCCTGGCATGGGGTGCTTGCGCCAAGCGCGCGGCTGCCCTACTCAATTTCCACCACATCGACAACCTGGTGCTGATTCTTGTAGCGGACTTCCTGGCGCATGACGAATCGCCGGGCGGGACAATACCAGTCGGTCATGTCAAGCACCGTCGGCTCCAGCTCGATATCCGTATCGACCAGCCGGAAGCGGCCAGGATCCACGAACTTGGTATATCGGATCGGCCAGCAGAGCAGGGTGCCGGTGGCAAGCTTCAGGCGCTGCAGCGGACCCACCGTCCGCTCAGACAAAGTCAGGCGAACATTGGAGCCAACGAAATCAGAGACAGTGGTGCCGGTGCGGCGATCCACAATCCGAAAGTTGTAGCGGGACGCGAACGTTTCCGCGGGGAGTACCTGGCCCTCCGTCAGCGCCGGCGGATACAGCAGCAGTCCGTTCGAGTTGGTACTCATTTCCCCGACCAGCTCGGTGTACTGGCCGTGGGCCTGAACGCGTGCATTCAGACTGCGCACGACTGGCTGTCCCGAGCGTTCGTCGATCACCAGCCGGTGACGCTGCACCGTCTCGACGGGCGGCCCCATCAAGCGCCGGAGGGCGGACTTGGAATAGATATCCAGGTCGAACGAACAAAGGTCGCGCTCGAGGTCGTTGACGTTGCGGAAGAAGGCAATGGTTGTCATCGGCGTCAATCCGTCCGCTTCGAAGCGGATCCGTCCGCCGTCATGGACATAGGGCGCATCGCATATCTGTCCGGCGTGTACGCGGTGCGACGCGGTTCCGAGCAGACCGCCTACGGCGAGCCAGGCCACGGCAAGCGAACGCCAGACTGGCTTGCACGGGCGTGTCGGTGGATGGGGGTGGTGTGGGTGCGCGGGCCGAACCAGGGCCGTATCCGGACGTGCATCGCCGAGTTCCAGTTCGTGACAAGCAAAGGGTCCGGTTTTGTGCCAGGCAACAGCCGCTCGCATCGTCATCACGTTTCTTTCAGTACTTGCGTGGGAGTCCAAGTGTAAGCGGAGTGGAGTCATCGTGAATGGCTGTGTGTATCCGTGTAGCTATTACGATAAGTATCCTTATCGTAATAGCTACATCGATGCGCTAAACTGGCGTATATGAAAACTCGCTTGACCCTGACCGCCCCGGAACCGACCCCGCCATCCGGCTTCCCCGATGCCACCTCACTCGCCGCGCTGCGCGCCTGGCATGCCGGGCTGACGACGCGCGAAGCCGTCGCACGATATCTGGGCGAGGAGCGGGCGCAGGGCCAGTCGTCGCGCGGCATCCTCGGGCGCATCCGCCGCCAGCTTGCGGCATACGCGCGCAGCCGCCAGCGCGAGGACCTGGCTGCGCTGTTTGGAATTTCCGCGGCCGAGCGGGCGGAGAAGGGCAGGGCAGCGGACCATGCCATCGAGACGCTGCGCACGCTGCCGCCGCCGGCACCGGCCATCAGTGACGACATCGGCTTGTGGCTGGCGCCGCGCACGGTCGCTGCATTGCGGGCGCAGGGCATCGACACGCTGGCGGCACTGACCGTTCGGGTGCCGCGCCGGCGCCGCTGGTGGGCCGCGATCCCTGGCCTGGGCGCGGCCGGGGCCCGGCAGGTCGAAGCCTTCTTTGCCCGGCACCCGCAACTGACCGAACGCGCCCGGGCGCTGCTCGCGCAGGCGCCGCGGGGCATGGTCGTGCCATGGGAGCAACTGCGGCTGCCGCATGACGTGGATGGGTCGCAGGGGAAGTTCCGCGCGCCGCGTGCGACCTGCGCCCTCAATGCGGACAACGATTACGCGGCGATCCAAGCGTGGCTGGCCTTGCATGAGTCGCCAGCGACGCAGCGCACCTATCGCAAAGAGGCCGAGCGGCTGATCCTGTGGGCGATTGTCGAGCGCGAACGGCCGTTGTCGTCGCTGACCACTGAGGATGCGACGGCCTATCGCAGCTTCCTGCGGCGGCCGGCGCCCCGGGAACGCTGGGTAGGGCCAGCGAGACCACGTACCTCGCCCGACTGGCGTCCGTTCACCGGCAGCCTCTCGGCGCGCTCCACCGCCCATGCCTTGTCCATACTGGGGGCGATGTTCCGCTGGCTGATCCAGCAGCGCTATGTGCTGGCCAATCCGTTCGCCGGGATCAAGGTGCGCGGAGGAGGGCGGTCGGCGGCGCTGGACAGCTCGCACGCGTTCACGGAAGGCGAATGGCTGCTGATCCGCACCATTGCCGACGGCCTCGAATGGTCCTATGGCTGGGACGGCCCGGCGGCCCAGCGCCTGCGCTTTGTGCTGGACTTCGGCTACGCCACCGGACTGCGCGCCAGCGAGCTCGTCGGTGCGACGCTCGGGGACGTTGAAAGCGATCCCCATGGCGACCATTGGCTCAAGCTGGTTGGCAAAGGAGCCAAGGCTGGCAAGGTGGCACTGCCACCGTTGGCGCGCTTGGCGCTCGACAGCTATCTGGTGGAACGAGGCCTGCCAGTCACGCCGGCGCGATGGGATCCGCATACCCCGCTGATCGGCGGCCTTGGCCAGGATCCGGCCAGTGGCATCACCGGCACGCGCCTGTGGGGCGTGTTTCGGCGCTTCTTCAGGCAAGTGGCGGACTTGATCCAGGCGGATCACCCTTCCGCCGCCGACAAGCTGCGGCAGGCGAGCCCGCACTGGATGCGGCACACCCATGCGACTCATGCACTGGCGCGCGGCGCGGAATTGACGACAGTGAGGGACAACCTGCGCCACGCCTCGATCTCGACCACCTCGATCTACCTGCACGGCGACGAGATGAAACGGGCCCGGCAAATCGGCGCGGCGTTTTCCGCGCCCTAGTGGCTTGGTGCGATGGCCCGGAGAACAGCCGGGGAGTGGAGGGCGCTCGAGCCGGTCGAACGCCATTAGCCGGAATCGCGGTCTGCAACGGCTATATCGATTTCTTTATCGCCGCATACCTTTCAAGGGTCTCTTTCCGCGCAACTTCGTGCTGCACGATCGGGGGTGGATAGTTCTCCCCAAGCTTCACCCCCGCTGTAGCCAGTACATTCACAGGCGCCGTCCATGGCGCATGGATGTACTTGTCTGGCATCTGTGTCAGCACCGGCAAGTACTTGCGGATAAATCGCCCCTGTGGATCAAATGTCTCCGATTGCTTGACCGGATTGAAGATACGGAAGTACGGCTGTGCATCGCAGCCCGTTGACGCAGCCCACTGCCACCCGCCGTTGTTGGCCGAGAAATCGAAATCATTGAGCTGGTCGGCGAAATATTGCTCGCCGCGTCGCCAGTCGACGCCGAGATCCTTGACGAGAAAGCTCGCAGTCACCATCCGTAGACGATTATGCATGTAGCCGCTCTGGCGGATCTGCAGCATCGCGGCGTCGACCAGCGGATAGCCGGTCTGCGCGTCGCACCATGCCTGAAAGTACCTGTCGCCCGTGACAGAGTCGACCCACTGCAGCGCATCGTATTCGGGGCGGAAAGACTTGCCGTCGGCCACGCGGGGATGGTGGTGGAGGATCATGAAATAGAAGTCGCGCCAGATCAGTTCGGATAGCCAGACGGCCGCGCCGGCGCTTTCGCTGCCGCCGCGCAGTACGGCGTCAAGCGCGGCTCGCGCCAGCGTGCGGATCGAGATCGTGCCGAAGCGCAGGTGTACCGACAGGTAGCTCGGGCCGCGCAGCGAGGGGAAATCCCGCCGGTAGCCATAATCGCCGATGCGGTCGATGAATTCATCGAACAGTGCATGGGCGCCATCACTGCCGGTGGGCATTGCAACCTCGGCTTGAGGGCATAGTGCAGCGCTGCATGGTCGTCGGCGCGCAGGTCGCGCCGGAACCAGACCAGGCCACGCGCGAACTCCAGGTCGATTCGGTATGGCAGGCGTCCGGTGCCGGCTGTTTCGGGAGCAGGAGTAAGGGGATTCGGCATTGCCGTAATTTAGTCCCATGCAGCGTTGTCGCACAGCCCGATTTGCGGGTATTGCCTGCACCGCAGCCTGGCAGGATCAGCGTGACGCCAGAAACCGGGCTGCCTTCTGATGGATCCTGGAAGCTGAGCCGTACGTTGAATTGACCGGCGATAGCCTGCATATTCCGCACGGATTCGTCCTGTTCCCACCCGACATACCGGATGCCAGCAGATTGGTGGATCTCCGGCGGCTTTGGATGCGCTGCGAGGATCTCGCCGACGCGATGTTCGCCTCGATTGGTTAGCGCGCGGTTGGCCGCAGCATGTGGGGGAAAGTGAGGCCGGCGCTACCGTAAGGTGGAGATAGGGCTTGAAAGAAGATTTGTGTCTGGAGGTGCCAACCGCCTGTTTGACCGCGCGCCGCTTCAATTCTTGAACTTGTGCGGCGCATCGTATATTTTCGAGGGGCATTCCGGTGGTTGCCGCCGTGCCGGCCGGTGCCTGTCAAGATGATCGGTTCATACAAGCCGCACTCTATAACGCATGCCCGGAACAACGGTTGTCAACCCCGTCCGCGCAGTGCGCGCGTGACCCTGCGTAGTTGCGTATCGCTGCCCCCTTGCTCCTGCCCATCAGAAAGGAGCTGCCATGGATGCAGTCCGGACATTGCTCGAAACCCAGCCGCTGCTCACGCTGTTCCTCACGGTTGCACTGGGCTATGTCTTCGGCGAGATCAATATCAAGGGCGTGTCGCTCGGTTCGGGCGCGGTGCTGTTCGTGGGGCTGGCGATCGGCGGGTTCGCGCCGAAGTCCGCGCCGCCTGCCATCCTTGGCACCCTAGGGCTGCTGCTCTTTCTCTATGGCATTGGGATCCAGTACGGGGAGCAGTTTTTTAAGGGTCTGACCAGCCCCGATGGCATCAAGGCCAACGCCGCTGCGATCCTTGGCGTGGTTGGCTCCGGACTGCTCGCGGTTGCGTTGGTGCCGCTGGTCGGCGTGAAGCTAGACGAGTCGCTAGGCATGTTCGCCGGCGCGGGCACCAGCACGGCAAGCCTGCAGGCCGCGATGGCGGCGATGAAGAGCGACGGCGCCGCGGTGGGCTACAGCGTCGCATACCCAGTCGGCGTGGCAGGGCCGATCCTGTTTCTGTATGCCCTCACCGCGCTGCTCAAGCCGAATATCGTGCGGCCGCCGCCAAAGCTGATCGAGACCGCCGAGATTGCGCTGACGAACCCGGCGTTTATCGGAGCGCGGCTGTCGGAGGTGGTAGCGCGCCTACCGGACGGGGTGGCGATTGCCGCCGTGCGTCGCGCCCACCACAACCACCCCTCCGCCGACGACCTGGTCCTGCAGGCCAACGACGTGCTGCTCGCGACCGCCACCGACCCGGCCGTGCTGCGTGAAGCCACCTCGCTGTGCGGGGAACTGCAGCCGGGCCGCATGACAAGCCATCGCGAAGACCTGGACTATATGCGCGTGTTCGCCTCAAGCCGGCTCGTGGTCGGGCACACGCTGCGCGATATCCGTTTTCCCGAAGGCATGGTCTGCTCGATCGCCCATGTGCGGCGCGGTGATGCGGACCTGATGCCCCGCGATGACCTCACCCTCGAGTTCGGTGACCGCGTCGGCCTGCTGGTCAATCGCGCCCACATGAAGCCGATTCGCGCGCTGTTCGGCGACTCCATCAAGGGCACCGCCGAGCTGAGCTTTATCTCGATCGGCATCGGCGCGGCCCTCGGGCTGCTGGTGGGGCTGATCCCGGTGCCGATTCCCGGCGTCGGCACCCTGGCGCTGGGGCTAGCGGCGCTGCTGCTGGTCGCCCTCGTGCTCGGCCGGGTGCGCCGTCTCGGGCCGTTCGTCTGGACCATGCCGCTGTCGGCCAACCTGGTGCTGCGCAACTTCGGGCTGACCATCTTTCTCGCACAGGTGGGCATTGCATCCGGGCCGAAGTTCTTCGCCACCATCGGCGTGACCGGGGTGTCCTTCCTGATCTATGGCGTGGTGATTCTGCTTGCCCTGCTGCTGATTACTGCGATTTTCTGCCTCTGGGTCTTCAGGCTGCCGTTCGACCTGGCGGTGGGCGTGATCTGCGGCGCGACCGGCAATCCCGCCATCCTTGCCTTTGCCAACCGCGTCGCGCCCACCGACCGACCCGACCTCGGCTACTCGATGATCTTCCCGTCAATGACCATCGTGAAAATCCTATTCGTACAGGTCGCCGCCACACTGGCTGGCGGATAGTGCAGGGCAACCTGGGCGAAGCGCGCCATGCGATTCGCCGCGGAGACCACATCATGGAAATCGCCGTCTTCAGCGCAAAGTCCTACGATCGTCAACATCTCGATGCCGCGAATGCGGCCGAAGGCCATCAGCTCAAGTACTTCGAAGTTCCCTTGGACAATGAGACGGTGGGCCTCGCCGCGGGCCACGGCGCAGTGTGCATCTTCGTCAATGACCGGGCCGATGCGACCGTGCTGGAAGCGCTCGGACGCGGCGGCACCAAGCTGGTCGCGCTGCGCTGCACGGGGTTCAACAACGTCGACCTGAACGCCGCGCAGGCGCTCGGGATCAAGGTAGTGCGCGTTGTCGACTACTCGCCCAACGCGGTCGCCGAGCACGCGGCGGCCCTGCTGATGGCGGTCAACCGCAAGATCCACCGGGCCTACAACCGCACGCGGGACTTCAATTTCTCGCTCGAAGGCCTGATGGGCTTCGACCTGTGCGGCAAGACCGTGGCCGTGATCGGCACCGGCAAGATCGGGCGCGTGTTTGCGAAAATCATGGTCGGGTTCGGTTGCAACGTGATCGGCTACGACAAGTACCCGTCCCCGGAATTCGAGGCCCTTGGTGGACGCTACGCGGACGAGGGAGAAATCGGCGCAAGCGCGGACTGCATCTCGCTGCATTGCCCGCTCACGCCCGAGACCCATCACATCATCAATGCCGGAACGCTGTCGCGCGCCAAGCCGGGGGCCTTGCTCATCAACACTAGCCGCGGCGGGCTGATCGACACGGAAGCAGTCATCGAAGCGCTCCGGAGCGGGCAGCTCGGCGGGCTGGCGATCGACGTGTACGAGCAGGAGGCGGGCCTGTTCTTCCGCGACCTGTCCGGCACCATCGTCGACGACTCCGTGCTGCAGCAGCTAATCACGTTTCCTAACGTGATCGTGACCGGGCACCAAGCCTTCCTCACGCGCGAGGCCGTGACGACCATTTGCGAAACAACTTTGCGCAGCGTGACGGAGTTCGAAAGCGGCAAGCCGCTCACGAACGAAGTCGGTGCCGGTTGAACACGGCTGTCGGCCTCAAATCGTGCCCCGCTAATGGCTTAAACCGCTCCCCGAAAGGCCCACGGTCGGGAGAAGGGCGCATGAAGAAGACTGCGGGAAATCAAGCCGCTCGAAGGGAATAGGGCAGCAAGGTCAAGGAAGCCAAAGCCGCGATGAGCCTGGCGTGGTGGAAATTCTTGCATCGACTTCAACCTTGCGAGCCGTCCTCCGTGGCTCCGCAACGCGCCTGGCTGCCCGCTCCGGCGAATGAACTTGCGAGCGAGCTACTACAAGGCAATTTGCATCAGCGTCCCGACATCGGCTGGGGGACAGTTGAGTTCCTGCGAGTGCATTACGGCAGGCGGCAGGTCAGAAAGGTTGATTGGCGCGAAGCCGAGGCGCGCGAAATAGCCGGATGCGGTCTTGGTCTGCAACACTATTGATGCGACCCCTTGCAGCCGGACGTCTGCCACGATTGCGGAAAGCAGAAGCTCGCCGAGACCTGCAGACCTTGCGCGCTGCGCAACAGCCAGTCCTCGAAGAAGTCCTGTTTCCCCATAGCGCTCCACGCCGGCACATCCGAGAAGCCCGGCATTGTCGCGGACCATGATGAAATGGGTGATATGTTCGCGTACCCCCTCGACGCAAAGTGAGGAAGCACGCAGGAGGGCCTCAACCTCAGGCCAATCCTTCTCAGTCGCATAGCGGGGACGCATGACATATTCCTTCATGCAAAGTTCGTCCCCGTCATCCTACTTTTGCCGGGATGCTTCCGCCCGTAGGGATTCTTCTTAAGTAGATTTGCTATCTCCCGGAAGCAGTCTGGCTGGCATGGCGGGCAGACAACATTCTTGCTCTTCAGCGGAGTTCTTTTGCGATGGCATGCGAGCGCGAAGTCCCTTGCCTGCGTCAGCCGGTGGCCCGACATGCGAGATGCCGCCCAACGTATCGCTGTTGGGACAGCATGAACTGGCTAGTTCCAGATGAGCGTGGCTTCTTGCAGCAAGTGACCAGGCAGGATGTAGTCGCCGTGCTCGATAGCGAGTGCCTCGAGTTCGCACAGACAGTCCTCGGACAATGCCGTCATGTCGAACCGGCAGTAGAGGTGTCGCTGTCGGAATGTGAGTTTTTCTCCGCGGAGCCCTCTGGCTAGCGCATCTGCAGACTCCACACAGACATGTTCGATGGTTCGGAACTGTACGACGATGCCGCGCTGTTGCCCAAGTCGTCCGAGTTCGAGCGCGTCTTCCCACGCGGTTTCATAGTCTAGATCGACGGTACTATCTATGCGCGAACTGATGTGCTCAAGCGCGCTTGCTCGATCACGTGCGACGTATACGCTCATAGGGGAGTCTCCCCGATGGGGTCCTTGTGGAGAGGAATATATTCCGAAATAGGGGGCTGGGCAACCCGACGCAGGCTCCAGCCGCAGCCCGAACACATCAGATATCGTGGGCATCTGAAGATGGCCGATTCTGATTGCGCCGGGGGCATCCGCGAGGAAGCCCGGCAGACGCTGATGAATATCCACATAACCGGCGTAGCAGCGACCAGCCACCTCGTTGCTGCTGATGAATATCCACCACGTCAAGCGCATCAATGATCAGCACGGACACCTGGTGGGTGACCGCGTACTTGCTCGTTTCGCACAAACCGTGGGCCGGGCGCCGCCTTGCCGGCGCTGGCAGGCCCCTGGACGACGGCACGACAAGGCCGAAAGTGTCACGGCGAGAGTTGAGGCGTTTGCTGAAAGCAGAGCTAGGCTTCGTCTGCGGGAACCGCATGACCTTGATCCCGCAAGGCCTTTGTCCAGCGCTTGATACGTGCACGCAGTCGTCCCTGTGCAGCTCTTTCTATCGGCATGTCATTGACGCGGCTGATCGCTGTGCCGGGCAAGACGTAGCCGTGCTGCATCAGGGCCATACAGAAGACACGATCTTTGTCGCGATCCGCTGCCGCCTTGGCCATAAAGAGATCAACGACGTCCAGGCAATAGCCAACCCGCCCGTTCGTGCCCACGGTCTGGATACGCTGCAAGCGGCGTTGCCACCCGGCTGGAAGACACGCTGTCTCTGGCCCGACGCCCTGCGCGTAGTAACCGTATGTCTCGTGAAAGCGCGAGCCTTCGCCGATCGCCGCATCAATCGCATCCGCCTTGTGGGTGGCATTGAGCGGGTAGATGTCGGCCTCTGCGGACATCGTGAAGACCGCCGGGGGATTAGGGATCGGCCCCAGGATTGATTGGCTGCCAACGACAACGAACTCATATTCGTCTGTGATGTCGGCTGCAGCCCGAATGATGTGTTCCAGATTTTCCCGGTTCATTCCTGGTCTCCCAGGACAACGCCTGTCTTCAACGCTTGGACCTGTGCGAGCACATCCTGCCGAAGGGCATCTGGTAGAACTGTGGGCAGGGGAGAGGCCTGGCGAAGCTCTTGAGCACGCCGAGTCCGGCCGAGCGCTTTGCGCCACGACCGGTTCGCAAGAATCGTTTCCCACTCGGACCAGAGCGAATCGGACCGTGAGTCTCCCTGCGCGCGCCATCGTCTGAGGACCTCTTGGGCCCGGGCCAGTAGCGCGGGGTCATCCTGAATCAGGCGGATCGCTTCCTTGTGAAGCGCCATGCTCTGCAAGTCCTGAACTTCATGGCGGCTGGGATCAGTCCTGACCCGAACCTGAACCTGCGGTATGGCCCGCTTGGATGAGGCGGCAGCAGAGTTCGCCGGCGCCGGTTGGAAAGTATCGCTGACTAACAGGGCAAGGTCACCGGCAACTCCCAGGACGGACATGACGCGCAGGTATGTGCCCATGGTCGGCGCGGGGTCGCCTGCCTCAACGGCAGCGAGAGTCGTCCGGGAGATGCCAACGCGCTTGGACATCTCGACCGTGCCAAGCCCTTTGGCCTTCCGCAGGCGTTTGATGCGGTCGCCTAGTTGCAGCAGCAAGTGACGCTCGAGGACTGAGGTGGTATCAGTGAAGGCTGGCATATGTCCAGTATTTTAGGCAAAATCTGCAGATTAGACTAGTTTACTGAACAAATTATGGCGTTTGGCTCATGCAGTAACCTTTGATCCGAATGCGCATTGTGGACACATGGAGTTTCGCTCCATCGGGCCGCTAAGGCAGAAGACCCTGAAACTGCCACCCAGGCCATCGCTAACGATCGAATCACAATTTAACATAATATACATTATGCGAGTATCGAGATATGGGCCAATTAGTATTGGCGTACTTGGCCAAACAGCATGTCATACCCTTGCCAAAACTGACCTGCTGCCGGCTTTCTTCCCGTGGCTACGCCCGTGACACCACAGACCGGCTGTTATATGCTCCAAGCCACACTTGCCTTTCAGGCCGGCACACAAGAACAAGGCATCAGCCAAACCTGCATGTTCAAATTCATCGGGCGTTTTCGACAGCGGCTGCGCTACCTGGACCTGAGCCTGAAGGCCAGCCGGTCCGTCCGGATCCGCGTCGTCGAACGGCCTGGCTTGTGGATGGATGCCCGGCAGCTTGAAGCCATGCTGGCCGAGATGCGCGGCATCGTGCAGCGGGGAATCGGCAAGGATCTCGATTACGGGGTGCTTTCCGGCGACCCTGAAAGGCTGCGGCGGGCCGTGATCACGCTGCTTTATGACCGGGACAGCGGCCAGCCGATTGCGTTCAATGCGCTGTCGGTCATGCCGATCGAGGTCAAGGGCCGTCCGGTCGAGGCGATTCACCTTGGGCTGGTGATGGTCGATCCGGGCTATCGCACGCAAGGACTGTCCTGGGTGCTGTACGGGCTGACCTGCATCCTGCTTTTCTTCCGCCGCGGCCTGCGCCCGATCTGGATCAGCAATGTGACCCAGGTGCCGGCCATTATCGGCAAGGTCGCCGAGGTCTTTGTCACGGCCTATCCCAATCCCTTTGAGCCGTCGCGGCGCAGCTTTGAACACCTGAGCGTGGCCCGCGAGATCATGAAATCGCATCGGCATGTCTTTGGCGTTGACGGGGCGGCGGGATTTGACGAGGCGCGGTTCGTGATTACCGATGCCTATACCGGCGGCTCGGACAATCTCAAGAAGACGTTCGAGCAGGCGCCGAAGCATCGGGACGAGCGCGCCAACGAACTCTGCCGGCGGGAACTCGATTACCAGCGCGGCGACGATTTCCTGCAGGTCGCCTGCCTGGACCTGGCCAGCGCGCGGAAATACCTGTTGCGGGAAGTGCCTCGGGACTCGTTGCCCGCCATCCTTTATCAGATTGCGTTCCTGGCTGTCGGTCGGATCGTCCTGCCATTGTTCCACTGGCTGAATCCGCGCGAGCCGCTGGGAGACCTGCGCGCCAGGAAGAGTCAATGATTCCACCCTTCTCCTACGAGGAATTCACGACCCGCAACATCGGTTTCGTGACCGACGCGGAACAGCAGCAATTGCGCAATGCACGGGTGCTGATCTGTGGCGTCGGCGGCATGGGCGGCGCCTGCCTGCAGGCGCTGGCACGGGTGGGCATTGGCGGCTTTGCGCTGGCGGACTTCGATGCGTTCGACGTGTCGAACCTGAACCGCCAGGTGTTTGCCAGCCTGGATACCGTTGGCGTGAACAAGGTCGAGGCCACCGTGGCGCAGATCCGGCGCATCAACCCGGAACTTGCCATCGAGACCTTCGGCGCCGAGTGGACCGACAGGCTCGATGACCTGCTGGGCCGTTACAAGATCGTGGTCAACGGCATGGATGACATGGCCGCGGGCCTCGCGCTCTATCGCAAGGCGCGGGAGCATGGTGCGACCGTCATCGACGCCTATACCGCTCCCCTGCCCTCCGTCACGGTTGTCCGTCCGCAAGATCCCCGGCCCGAGGAGCGTCTTTCCTATCCCACGGCCGGCATGGACTGGAAGTCCCTGACGCCGGAGCTCAGGCAGGAATGCCTGGGCAAGGAACTGGAATACGTGATGGTCAACTCGAGTTCGGTCCGGCATGTGGAGCTAGGCATCGCCAAGGACCTGCTGACCGGCAAGCGCAAGCGCATGTCGTTTGCGCCGATGGTGATCACCACCGGCAACCTGATGGCGTTCGAGGTGATCAAGCTGGTGCTCGGCCGGCCGCGGCTGGCCGGTGTGCGCGGCTATTTCTTCAATCCCTGGACCATGCGTGTCGAGACGCCGCGCAATGCGCTGACGGCATGGGCGGTGCGCGCGCTGGTACGGCGCTTCATGGCGAGGTTGATGCGAGATGAGGGTTGACGCGTGATTGACGCCCTGGCAAGCGATGTGGCCGTTACCTGGCTCGGCGCGGTGGGCTGTGGGCTCTGCCTGCATTTCCTTTGGTCCCGGCGCGAGGCCGGGGCCGGCACGGGCCTGTTCCTGTTCGGGGTGCTGACGGCGCTGCTGGCAGTGCGGGGCTTTTCCTGGCTGCTTGGCGGCACGGTGCTGGCTCAGCTGGTGTTTGCGGCGGCAACCCTGCTGCCCATTGCCATGACCCTGTTTGCCGAGCACCTGGTGCGGCGCCACCACCCGTTGTGGCTGAAGCTGCTGGCGCTGGGCGTGTCGGTGGTGTTCTTCGTCATCAATCTCTTTACCGATCTGCCGGGCAATACGCCGCTGCTGCTGATGTTCCTTGGCTGCTTCGCCGTGGTGACCGCAAGCAATGGCTGGTTCCTGCTGTGGCTGCGCGATGCCGAACTGTCCGACAACGAGGAACGCCTGGCCCGGGCGGTAGTGGTGGTCGTGGCCCTGGCCGTCCCGCTCGCGGCCACCGACTTCCGCGAGGAGCTCGGCCATGTGCCGGTTCGCCTGGGGGCGCTCGGGGCGCTGGCATTTGTCTATGTGTTCCTGAACCTGTCGGAATCGCAGCGGGTCGTGCGCGGGCTGCTGGTGCATATCGCAGCCGCCCTGCTCTTCGCCGTCGTGCTGGCCAGCGTGATGGCGCTGGCTTCGCGCGGGCCCGGCCCGGGCTTTGCAGAGGCCGGCCTGCGCGGCATGCCCGTTGCCATTGCATGGGTGCTGCTGACGGCCATTTTTGTCCGCATTCGCGCCGTTTCGCTGGCTGGTGATGGCAACGCGTTCCTGCGCTGGCTGCTCCACGCCCGGCTGGATACGCCAGAGGGTTTCCTGCATTCGCTCAGGCGCCTGCCGCAGACCACCGACCATGTGGTGCTCGGCAACGCGGAGCTTGCGGGCTACGCGCTGGACGCGTTGTTCGACCTGGCAGGAAGGCGGCGTGAGCCCGTCTCGATCGGCGACGCCAGGGCCTGGGCCAGGATCCGGGAAGGCGATGGGGTCGAGGCTGCGGAACAGCTGGTAGACCTGCTCGAGCGCCATGAAATGACCCATGCCCTGCTGATCGCGCGCCAGCCCGCGCAGGTGGTGCTGCTGAACCTGCCGCAAGGCGCCAACGCGGCGATCGGCGAGCTGCGCGCGGCGGTGATCCTGCGGCTGGCGCGCCATCTCGGGCAGCGGGAGGCCGCATGACAACCGTGCTGCGTGAAGGCGATTTCGACGCGTTCTTTGAGGCGCCCTTCGCCTGCTATGGCCGTGATACCCATTTTGTCTCGCCGATGAAGGGGGATCTTGCGCGCGCACTGGACCCGGCGAAGAACCCGCTGTTCCGGCAGTTTGCGCGCCGCACCTGGTTCACCGCCCATCGGGACGGACGGATCGTGGGCCGTATCCTGGCCCATATCCACGATGCATCCAATCATCAATACGGCCAGAAGCGCGGCTGCTTCGGCATGTTCGACTGCGTCGATGACGTGGAGGTCGCGCAAGCGCTGCTCGACGCGGCGGCGGCCTGGGTGAAGCGCAACGGCTGTGACGAACTGGCTGGCAGCTTCAACCTGACGATCACGCAGATGATCGGCATCGTCACCGAGGGCTTCGAGCATCCGCCATACACCTACCAGGAATACACACCGCCGCATATTGCCAGGCTGCTCCAGGCATGCGGCTTCGAGCCGTTCTTTCCGATGCGCACGTTCGAGCTCGACGTGCGCAGCTACGATCCGCAGCAGTTGATCGGCAACAAGCAACGCGCGCTGCTGGATGATCCCGCCTGGCAATTCAAGCCGATCCGGCGGCGCGGCTTTGACCGGCGCCTGCTGGAGGCATGCACTGTCCTGAACGATGGTTTCTCCGGCAACCCGATGTTCGTGCCGCTGACGGCGGAGGAATTCCTGTTTCCCTGCGCCGGCATGATGTGGATCATCGACGAGCGGCTGTCCTGTACCGCTTATTTCAACGGGGAGCCGATCGGGGTGCTGCTGTGCGTGCCGGATCTCAACCCGTTTCTGCGCGCCACCGGCTTCCGCCTGAAGCTGTCCACGCTCTGGCATCTGATCAGGTTCCGCGCCAGCCGCAAGCGTGCGGCGATCATCTTCTTTTCCGTGCGCAGGGACTACCACAGCCGCGGCGTCAACGGCGTCATGCTGCACCATCTGCTCACGGCGATGCGCGGTGCCGGGTACTCGCACCTGGGCATCAGCTGGGTGTCGGATTCGAATGGCGCCAGCCAGAAGCAAATGGAGAAGATGTGCGCCAGGCCACTGCATCGGCTGCATCTCTTCAAAAAGGCCATCTAGCGACATGCTCACGCTCGATCAGCATCTCACCCTGGTTGCCCAGGCTGGCCGCGCTCCCAGCGCGCACAATATCCAGCCCGCGCGCTGGCGCTTTGCCGGCGACAAGGTTGAACTGTTTGAAGAGCCTGCGCGATGGCTGTCCGTGGGCGACCCCACCGGGCGGGACAACCAGATCGCCCTGGGCATGGCCTGGGAAGGCATGGCCATGGCGTTGTCGACGCTCGGGTTGGGGCTCACGCAGCCTGCGGTCTCCGGCCTGCCCTACCCGCCCGCTACCCCGGGCTTGCGCGCGGCCGCATCCGGCCTGATCACATCAGGTGCGGGCCCGGATCCCCTAGCCGCCTTCGTGGACGCGCGCCGCGCCTATCGAGGCAAGTTTCTCCGTGCGACCCCGGCACAGATCAAGTCGTTGGGCGAATGCGCTGCAGCCCACGCGGAGTTCGTCACGCTGGCCAGCGAGAACAGCACGGCGCAAATCGCCAGATGGTATGACGACGCCGCGGCTGCGGGATTGAATGACCCACGGTTTGCCGAGGAGCTCTGCCACTGGCTGCGCTTGTCACCGCACGATCCAGGCTGGCCGCGCGACGGGCTTTCGGCCGAATGCATGGCACTGTCGCGGTGGGAAGCCTGGGGCGCGTCGATTGCGCTGAGACCTCGTGTGCTCCGGCTGCTCTCGGCGCTTTCGCTAAGCGGCCTGCTGACATCGGAAAGCGCAAAAGTGAAAAGCGCGGCGCGGATCGTCCTGATCCATGCCGCACCCGAGGTCACGAGCTTTGACATCGGGCGCCGCTGGTACCGGTTCTGGCTGGCCATGACTGCCAGGGGCTTTGCCGGCGTGCCGATGTCGGCGCTGGCCGATTCACCTGGCCATGCCGCCATGCTTGCCGAAAGCCAGCGCTTGCCGCGGGGGAATCGGCTCGTCAATGTGATGCGCTTCGGGCCGGTGCCGGATCGTGGCATTGCGCAAAGCGCCCGGCTCCCAGTCGCGGAACTGCTGCAGGATTTCTGACGGCAGCTAGAGCAATTTCAGGAATTCCAGCAGCGCATCCTTGTCGCTTTCGGCAAGGGTAGAGAATTCCTTCTCATGGCCGCGGTTGTCGCGCCCCGCTGTCGCCGTGTCGTAGAGCACGGGTTTCGACCACGGCCGGTAGCTGGCCGGATAGGCCCAGGTACCGTCGGCATCAAGCCTGCCGGCGATGCCCAGCTTGCCGTAGTCCAGTGCATGACCGCCGACCCAGAAGCGCCTGGGCCGCGCCTGCGGATGCATGAGATGCCAGAGCGTGGGCACGGAGCCGTTATGAAGGTATGGTGCCGTCGCCCATACGCCGGAGAGGATGGGCGCGACATAGCCACCGGTGTTTGCCGCGTCGATATGCCTGCCCAGCTCGGAGCGCGAGATGGCTTGCAGCAGGCCGGGATCGATTGCTTGCCAGCGCGTCGGGTCAGTCCCGATATCCGCCTGCGCCACCAGCCGGTTGGGGAAGCTGACAAGGCGCGGGCGCTCTGGGTCCTGGCTGTAGCTGCCATGGCACTGGGCGCAGTTGGCATCAAAGACGGCGCGGCCGCGCGCGGCGCGGGAGCGGTCAACCGGCCCCGGAAACGGCGGCGGGGTGTAGCCCGCCATGAACCGCATGACGTCTTCCACCTGCGGAATCGCGCGGCCGGCGCGATCCGGTGGCATGCCCATGGTCGGCACGGTAAAGAAGGCCACGATATGCGCCAGCCTCCCGGCATCGCTGGCGGCACCGGGTGCCACCGGCGCAAAGCGCGGCGTGCCTTTGCTGGTATAGACGCCGTCGTAGAGCAGCGATGAGCGCAGGCTGCGGTAGCCCAGTTCCGGAATCGAGGTGGAACCACTGGCGGCCGTGCCCGCCGAGAGCTGATGAAACTGGAACTTGAGTGCCGCGACCCCATTGGTGCTGCCGGCCGCGCCGTTGCTGAACGGCAGCGGCTCGTCACCGCTGGCTTCGAGTTCCGCCACCCGTTTTACCAGCCGCGGCCAGACGAATTTCCGGATGGTATCCAGTTCCTCCTTGCTGGTTTCGGGGTAAAGCTGGTGGATGGCCGAGAGGAGCTTTTCCGGATCGGATTTCACCCGCTTCACCGCCTGATAGACCGCGGCGACGAAGGCGTCGAGGTTGAGGGAGGTATTCGGCAGGCCCAGCCAGACATCGTTGGTGGGACGCCCGTCCTTGCCGTAGGTGATGCCCGCATGGCACGATGCGCATCCCAGGTTGGACACTTCCAGGCGGATCTTCGGGAGGTTCCGGCCGATCATTCCGCTGACCACGCCCAGGGGCTTGTCGAACCTGGGCTGTTGCTGGCGCGGCCAGTTGCGGACCGCATCGGGATAGATGAAGCCGAACTCGCGCAGGGCCCGGCGCAAGGCATCCTGGGTGACCGGAACGCCGGGGCCGCCGGCCAGCAGCAGCGCCGTCGTCGCCAGCTTCCACGGCAGTGCATTGGTCTCAAGGGTATCGGTGCTCAGGCCGCCGAAGTCCTCGAAGACAAAGCGCGCCGCCCCGAGGTCATCGGCACGATCCCCGGCCCGGAAGTCCCGCATGACCGCGGATTCGCCTTCAGCATAGCCGCGCAGGAAATCGCATCCCGACAGCGAAGCCAGGGACAGACCGATCGCGAGCACGCGTACAAGGGGCATCGTAGTCAACGTCCGACAGTGCGCGCCAGGGAATCCGGACCGCGCCGCGCTGATGGTAGCCGACGATCCGTGCTGTCTCAAGCCAGCCGCTGCAGCCAGCCGCTGCAGCCAGGCCACTGCCCAGGTGGCGCCGCGACAAACTGCCGAGGCAGCTTTACCCGGCGGGCGCCGTTACCATCACCACGTGCGCCTGCATCGGCACAGCCAGTGGACCCGCGCCGTAAGCCTTCAGGAGTGCCTGTTCGCAGTGGTCGGTTGCCCGGCCGAGCGCATCCGGCCCGCGCCGCTCAAGGTCGGCGCGCAACGGCGTGCCCTGGCAGAATGCGACCGCCGGGATGCGGGCGGCGCTGGCGCGGCTGGTTGCCGCGACGGTTTCAAAGACCGGGGATGACTGGAAGCCGCCCAGGCGCAGGTCCTGCTCGATGGCGGCCTGGCTGTGGTAGCCATGCGGAACGCGGGCCATGAACTCGGGCGGTGAGTCGGGAAACAGCGTGGCGAGCGCCGCGGTGACATCGCGGGCAAATGCGTTGAACTCCAGCTGGTCCCAGACATTGAAGATCAGCGTGCCGCCCGGCACCAGCACGCGGCGGGCTTCGGCGAAGGCGCGGCCCTTGTCGGGGAAGAACATCACGCCAAACTGGCAGGCGACCATGTCGAAGCTGCCATCAGCGAACGGCAGCGCCATGGCGTCGGCCTCGCGCCAGTGCACCGGACGGCTGGTGCCGGCCTGCTCCGCCCGCGCCAGCATCGGCGCGTTGAGGTCGGTGGCAACGATCAGGGTATCGGCCGGCAGCCGCCCGGCGATTTCCCGGGTCAGCACGCCGGTGCCGGCGGCCAGTTCCAGCACCCGGCGCGGCTGCAGCGCGGCGATGCGGGCAGCCATGTCGGCAGCGTATGGCGCAAAGATCATCGGCACCATCAGGGCCTCATAGACTTCCGGAATCGCGCCCGCGAAGACTTTGTCCGAGTGTTGCAAGTCCATGAAACCCCCTGCCCTGGCGTGGAAGATGCCGGCATCGCCTGACTGGGTGTAGGACACATTGGAGCGAAAGTAAACCGTGGCGGCCATTCCTAATCGCGGATGCGCGGCATCCAGCCGCTGCCGCGCGTGCGCGGATCCACCGGCAGCTGGCGCTGCAGCGCGGCCTTGGCCAGCATGTGGGCACTGATCGGCGCGGTCAGGAACAGGAAGGCGGTCACCAGCAGTTCATGCAGGCTGGCATCGCCCCGGAAGCTGAAGTACGCCACCGAGGCCAGCACCACCCCGCCCACGCCCAGCGTGGTCGACTTGGTCGGCCCATGCAGCCGCATGAAGAAGTCCGGCAGCCGGAACAGCCCGATCGCCCCGACCAGCATGAACACGCTGCCCACCAGCAGCAGCGCGCACACAATAAATTCCGCAACAGGATGCAGCATCTGACATTCCCTAGTATTCGATGATGTCGCCGCGCTGCAGGTACTTGGACAGCGCCACGGTGCCGACGAAGCCCATCACCGCGATCAGCAGCGCGGCCTCGAAGAACAGTGCCGAATCCAGGCTGATGCCTAGCACCACGATCAGCGCGATGGCGTTGATATTCAGCGTGTCCAGCGCCACGATGCGGTCCGGCAGGCTGGGTCCGCGCAGCAGCCGCGCCAGGGTCAGCAGGAAGGCCAGGCCCAGGATCACCAGGCAGACCGGTATCACGATGGCAAGCATTGGAAGATCTCCTTGAGCGGGGTTTCATAGCGCGACTTGATCAGCTCGACCAGCGCGGCTTCTTCCTCCAGATCCAGCACGTGCACGAGCAAGGCGCGGCGGTCGTCGCTCAGTTCTGCGCACAGCGTGCCGGGGCTGAGCGAGACGATGCTGATCAGTGCGGTGGTGGCGAGTTCGTGCTCGACATCGAGCGGCACCACGATAAAGGCGGGGCGCAGGCGCGCGGTGGGGCCCAGCACCATGATGGCCACTTCCACGTTGGCTTTCACGATATCGAACAGCACATGGATGCTGAGCCGCAGGATCAGGTCCGGCCGCGACAAGCGGAAGGCGCCCAGCACCAGCCAGCGGTCGGCCAGCCGGCCGATGGCCCAGCCCAGCAGTGCCCCCAGCAGCCAGTGCCCGGGGGCCAGGCTGTTGGTCAGCAGCAGCCACATGATCATCAGGATCAGGCTCAGCCAGGGATGGGGAAGCAGGCGCTGCAGCATGGCCTACCCCGGCTGCCCGGGCAGCACTGCCCGGAGATAGGCGGCGCGGTCCAGCAACTGCGCCGCCGCGTCGGCCACATAGTCGCTGACCGGCCGCGCGCATACCGTCAGCGCGACATTGCCCGCCAGCAGCAGTGCGCAGCAGGCCAGCTTGCGCGCGTCGGGCCGCACGCGCACGCGTGCCGCGCCGGGATGGTCTTCGTCGAGGTATTCATCCCCTTCCGGCACGCGCTCCGCCTCATGCGGCAGCCGCCACAGCAGCCGCGTGCCGGTGCGGGACACGGCAATCAGCAGCAGCAGGCCCGACACCAGCACCGCGGACCACAGCGCAGGCAACCACGGCGGCGGGGTCGCGCGCAGCACCATGGCCTTGCCGAGGAAGCCCGACAGCGGCGGCAGCCCCACCGCTGCCACCACGCCCACCAGGTACAGCAGCCCGGCCAGCCGCGAGGCACTGACCGGGGCCCCGTCCTCGCGCCCAGGCTCCGGCTCCAGCGCGTCGGCCAGCAGGAACAGCGCGGCGGTGCACAGCGTGGTGCTGAGCAGGTAGAACATCGCCGCGGCCCAGCCGGCTTGCGTCTGCATCGATACGCAGGCGGCCAGCAATCCGACCGATGCCACCACCAGGTAGCTGGTCATCGCGCGCAGCGTGCCGGCGGCGACCGCGCCCAGTGCGCCGACCGCCAGCGTGACCAGCGCCAGCACGAACACCCAGTCATGCAGGAACGGCCCCAGCAGCCCCTGCGGGCCGCCGAAGATCAGCGCATCGCAACGCAGCATCGCGTAGATGCCGACCTTGGTCATGATGGCAAACAGCGCCGCGACCGGGCCGGTGGCGCTGGCGTAGGCGCGCGGCAGCCAGAAATACAGCGGAAACAACGCCGCCTTCAGCGCAAAGACCAGCATCAGCATGGCGCCGGCGGCCACCGCCAGCGGCAGGTCCTGGGCCGGCAGGCCGGCCAGGCGCAGGCCCAGGTGCGCCATGTTCAGCGTGCCCGACAGCCCGTACAGCACGCCGACCGCCACCAGGAAGAACGACGACGCCACCAGGTTCAGGATCACGTAGTGCAGCCCGGCGCCGACCCGCGCCCGCCCTGCCCCATGCACCAGCAGGGCATAGGACGCGATCAGCAGGATCTCGAAGAAGACGAACAGGTTGAACAGGTCGCCCGCCAGGAAGGCGCCGTTCAGGCCCATCAGCTGGAACTGGAACAGCGCATGGAAATGCCGGCCCTGCCGGGCCGTGCCCTCTCCCGCCGCCGCCAGCGCTGCCACGGCCAGCACCACGGTCAGGGCTAGCATCATCGCGCCGGTGCGGTCCAGTTGCAGCACGATGCCGAACGGGGCGGACCAGTTGCCCACCGCATAGACCGCAATCTCGCCGCCAGCCGCCTGGCGCAGCAGGTGCACCGCCACTGGTGCCAGCATCAGCGTGGCCACGGCGCAGACGATGCGCTGCGCGCGCAGCCGCTGGGCCGGCATCGCGGTCAGCAGCGCACCGGCAAACATGGGGATCAGGATGGGCAGCAGCACGGCGTGGTTCATGGCCGCGGCCCCTGCTTACCGCCATCGGCGGCGCGCCCCTCGGGCTGGCCGGCGGCGTCGACGTGGTCGCTGCCGGTAAGCCCCAGCGAGCGCAGCGCCAGCACCACCGCGAACGCCGTCATGCCGAACGCGATCACGATCGCGGTCAGCACCAGCGCCTGGGGCAGCGGATCGGCATAGCTGGCGCCCGCCACGATCACCGGCGGCCGCCCGATCGACAGGCGGCCCATGCCCAGCAGGAACAGGCTGACCGCATACGACAGCAGCGTCAGCCCCAGCACCACGGTGAAGACGCGCTCGCGCAGCAGCAGGTAGATGCCGCCCGCGGCCAGGATGCCGACGGTGATGGCGTAGAGCGCGGCCATCAGGCGTCCTCCGCGGCCTGTGCCGGCGGCAGGTTGCGCACGCCCAGGTGCGATACGATCACCAGCGTGGTTCCGGTCACGGTGCAGAAGACTCCCAGGTCAAAGAGCATCGCCGTGGCCAGTTCCACCTCGCCGATGCCCGGTATGTGGAAATGCCCGAAGGCGGTGGTCAGGAACGGATAGCCGAAGGCCAGGCTGCCCAGTCCGGTCAGGCCCGCCAGCAGGATGCCCCCGCCGGCAATAGCGCGATAGTCCGGCGCAATGCGCGCTTCGGTCCAGCGCACGCCGCTGGCAACGTACTGCAGCAGCAGCGCCACCGATGTGATCAGCGCCGCGACAAAGCCGCCGCCCGGCAGGTTGTGCCCGCGCAGCAGGATAAAGACCGCCACCAGCAGCGTCAGCGGCAGCATCAGCCGCGCCAGCATGGCCAGCAGCAGCGGATGCGCCTGGCTGCTCCACGGCAGGCCATCGGGCGCTGCCGACGGCGTGTCCAGCCGCATGCCCTTGAGCAGCGCCTGCACCGCCAGCCCTGCGATCAGCAGCACGCAGATCTCGCCCATGGTGTCGAAGCCCCGGAAATCCACCAGCAGCACGTTGACCACGTTGTGCCCGCCGCCGCCGGGCACGGACTGGTCGATGTAGAAGGCAGACACCGGGTCATAAGGCCGTGTCATCACCGCGTAGGCCGCCACTGCCAGCAAAGTGCCGCCGCCGAGCGCCAGCACCGCATCCCGCCCGCGGCGCGCAGCCCCGGCGTGCTCCGGCGTGTCGCGCGGCAGGTAGAACAGCGCCAGCACCAGCAGCAGGATCGTCACCACCTCAACCGAGATCTGCGTCAGCGCCAGGTCCGGCGCGGAGAACCGCAGGAACGCCATCGACACCATCAACCCGCAGCCGCCCAGCAGCACCAGCGCGAGCAGCCGCTGGCGGTGCGTCACCACCACGCTTACCCCGAACAGCCCGAGCAGCGCCAGCGTGGCGGCCCCGATCAGGTCGATGGCGCCCGCCGGCACGCTGCCGCCGAGCCATTCCAGGTCGGCCAGGAAGTATGCCGGCACGGCCAGCAGCGCCAGCAGCATCCAGGCGACATAGGTCTGCAGCGAGCCGTTCTCGAGCCAGCGCGTGACGGCCGCGGCAACGCGTTCCAGCGCATGCATGCCATGTTCGAACGACTGGCGCGCGCTCAGGTGGTCGATCGCCTGCTGCAGGCGCCGCAGCGCGTCGCGGCGCAGGAAGAACAGCGCCGCGCCGCCGGCTATCGACACCAGGCTCATCAGCAGCGGCAGGTTGACCCCGTGCCACAGGTTCAGGCTGTACTCCGGCAGGGGCGCGCGCAGCGTGGCCAGCGAAGCCGCCGCCAGCAGGTCGCCCACGGTATAGGCCGGCACCAGCCCGACCACCAGGCAGATCACCACCAGGAACTCCACCGGCACCTTCATGAAGCGCGGCGGCTCGTGCGGCGGGTAGTTGGGCACGTCGGGCTGCCGGGCGCCGAAGAACACCCCGTAGATAAAGCGCAGCGAATAGGCCATCGTCAGCGCCCCCGCCAGCGTCGCCGCGGTCGGGATCACCCAGTTGAAGTCGCCCAGCAGGCCCTGCGCCAGGGTCTCGCCGAAGAACATTTCCTTGCTGAGGAAGCCGTTGAACAACGGCACCCCCGCCATCGACAGCGATGCCACGATGGCCAGCACCGCGGTGTGCGGCATGTAGCGCGCCAGCCCGTGCAGGCGGTCCAGGTCGCGCGTGCCGGTTTCATGGTCGATGATGCCTGCCGCCATGAACAGCGACGCCTTGAACACCGCGTGGTTGATGATATGGAAGATGGCCGCCACCGTGCTGAGCTGGGTATCGAGCCCGAACAGCAGCGTGATCAGGCCCAGGTGGCTGATGGTGGAATAAGCCAGCAGCCCTTTCAGGTCCCGCTGCAGCAGCGCCAGGCCGGCGCCCACGATGAGCGTGGCCAGCCCGGTCATGCTGACCAGGTAGAACCAGCCGTTGGTGCCGTCCAGCACCGGATAGAGCCGCGCCAGCAGGAACACGCCGGCCTTGACCATGGTGGCCGAGTGCAGGTAGGCCGAGACCGGCGTGGGCGCGGCCATGGCATGCGGCAGCCAGAAGCTGAACGGGAACTGCGCTGACTTGGTGAAGACCGCCAGCAGGACCAGCACCAGCATCGGCAGGTACAGCGGGTCGTGCTGCACCTTGCCGGCCTGCGCCAGCACCACGGACAGCTCGAAGCTGCCGCAGATATGGCCCAGCAGCAGCACCCCGGCCAGCAGCGCCAGCCCGCCGCCGCCCGTGACCGCCAGCGCCATGCGCGCGCCCTGGCGCGCATCGGTGCGCCATGACCAGAAGCCGATCAGCAGGAACGACAGGATGCTGGTCAGCTCCCAGAACACCACCAGCAGCAGCAGGTTGCCTGCCAGCACCACGCCCAGCATGGCCGCCATGAACAGCAGCAGCAGGCAGAAGAAGCGCACCGCGGATTCATTGCGCGCGAGGTAGTAGCGCGCGTACAGGATCACCAGCAGGCCCACGCCGAGCACCAGCAGCGCAAACAGGTACGACAGGCCGTCCAGCCGCAGCGACAGGTCCAGCCCGAGCTGCGGCAGCCACGCCACGCGCCAGCCCAGCGCATGCCCCGGCTGCTCGAAGACCGCGCCGCGCAGGCTCAGCAGCAGCACCAGCGCGGCCAGCGGCAAGCCGATGACGACAGGCGCCAGCATGCGCGCGGCGCGCATGCCGATCAACCACGTCAGCGCCGCGGCCAGCAGGGGCAGCGCGATCAGCAGCACCAGCGCCATGCGCCCCCCTCAGCCGTTGCCCGGGGGCACGGCCGGCGCGTGCCGGCCGCCGACGCGCCGGGCGGCAAGCCGGGCCGATGGTAATTGTCTTGCAAATGGGGCGGTGGTCATGGGCCAAGTCCTCTATGCGGGCATTCGTGCCCCCTACTTTCCGGATTCTGCCGGCATTGCGCAAGTCATGCTTGCCTTATTGCGCGGCGCACGAAAAAATTCATCGCTTTGCAAAAAGAATCTGAATGCGCGCGACGATGGCGCATGCTGCGCAGCAGCGACGGCGCGTAGTACCCTTCGACAACGCATGGCTGACAGGACAACAATGAAGCGGCCTTTGTTCCTTGCGATGGCAGTGATACTGGCGTTTGCCGCGGCCGTGTTGCCGATTGCGGCCAGCATGCGCGTGGCCGAAGAGGAGGTCGCACGGCGCGAGGTGGCGGAACTGCAGATGCTTGCCAATGCTGCCGTCGCCCGCATGGGGATGGTCATGGCAGACGCCACCGGCGCGCTGCATGAAATGGAAGACCTGCCCGACGCGCCTTGCTCAGACGGCAACCTGGCCAGCCTGAGGCGAATCACCTTCACCTTCCACCACCTGCGCGATGCCGGGCGCTATGCCGGCAATTACCGCTTGTGCTCGGCACTGCTGGGCGACGTCTTCCGGCGGCATATGACATTGCCAGAGCCAGACTGGCGCGACACCCAGGGCTTTGAATACTGGTTCGACCTCGACAACCCGTTTGGCGCGCCCGGCCCCGCCATGCTGGTAGGGCGCCACGGCCACTACGTATCGATCGACCCCAAGTCATTCGTCGACATCGTTGAGCTCGATGGCCGGCACATCGGTGCAGTCAATACCGCCACGGGCGTCTTCATCGCCACCACCACCGGCTCCGACGTGGCGCAGATGGAGCGGGAATACCGGCGCAACGCCAACGGCGCCGACGAACTCGACAATCCCGGCAGTTCCGTGCGCCGTTCCACCCGGATTCCGTTCGCGGCCGTGGTTCTGGCGCCGCCCACCGCGCTGCTGGCCACCTGGCCAATGCTGGTAGGCTCCTTCGTCGTGGCCGGGCTGGCGATCGGCGTGCTGCTGGCCGCGCTGGTATTTCGCGCCATGTCGCGCCGCGTGACCATGGAGGGCGCGCTGCGCAATGCCGTGCGCCGCCGCCGGCTGGAGGTGCATTACCAGCCGATCGTCGCGCTGCACGACGGCCGCTGCGTGGGCGCGGAGGCACTGCTGCGCTGGAAGCGCGACGGCCAGCCGGTGCCGCCCGACCTGCTGATCACGCTGGCCGAGCAGGCCGGGCTGATGCCGCAGATCACCGACCTCGTGCTCGACCGCACCATCGCCGAACTGGGTCCGCTGCTGCGCGCCAGGCCCGGCTTCTATGTGTCAATCAATGTTTGCGCGGATGACGTCAGTTCGCCGCGTTTTCTCGACGTACTTACCGCGCGCCTGAGGGGCACCGGGATCGCGCCCCGGCAGATCCGCATCGAGATCACCGAACGCAGCTTCCTGCACGCCGAGACCGCGCTCGAAGTGATCCAGGCCTTCCGCGATGCCGGGCACCCGATCTACATCGACGACTTCGGCACCGGCTACTCCAGCCTGTCTTACCTGCAGGTATTCAAGGTCGATGTGCTGAAAATCGACAAGTCGTTCATCGACACCATCGGCCGCGAGGCGGCTTCCAGCTCGGTGGCGCCGCACATCATCGCCATGGCCGAGGCGCTGGGCTTCGAGGTCGTGGCCGAGGGCATCGAGCATGAGGAGCAGGCGCGCTTCCTGCGCGAGCGCGGTGCGCAGTTCGGCCAGGGGTGGCTGTTTTCACGCGCCTTGCCGGCAGACGGCCTTCAGGCGTACCTGGCATCCCCGGCGCGTCCCTGAGTTGTGACGCGCCGCGAGACACTAGGCACTTGCCTGGATATTGCGGGCCTTGATCAGCGCGGCCCAGCGGACCTGCTCCGCCGCGATCAGCCGGTCGAAGGCCGGCGCGTCTAGCGCCAGGATCTCCGCATCGAGTCCGGCCAGCTTGGTGCGCACGTCGGCCGTTCCCATGGCCTGCTGCAGCACCCCGCTCAGGTAGGCGATCACCTTGTCCGGGGTGCGCGCCGGCGCCGCCAGGCCATACCAGGAGCGCACCAGCACGCCGGGGTAGCCGGCCTCGGCAATGGTTGGCACCTCGGGCAGCGACTGGGTGCGCTGCCCGGCGTTGGCGGCCAGCGCGCGCACGCGCCCGGCCTTGATCAGCGGCAAGGCAATCGACTGCGACAACAGCGCGAAATGCAGCTGCCCCTGGCCCAGGTCCGGAACGGACGGCGGCTGCCCCTTGTAGCCGATATTGACGGCCTTGATGCCGGTGGCCTCGAAGAACAGCTCCTGCCCCAGGTGGATGGAGCTGCCGGTGCCGGGATTGGGCACGTTGATGCGGCCGGGCCGTTCGCGGGCCCAGGCGACAAACTCCGCCAGCGTCCTGGCAGGCACCGAGTCCGCCACCACGAATATGGCCGGCACCGCGGCCACGGCGCCGATGGCACGGAAGTCCCTGACCCGGATCGATGTCTGCGGATACAGGCTCTCGCTCACCGACAGTACCGGCGTGGCCGCCAGCAAGGTGTAGCCGTCCGGCTCGGCCCGCGACACGGCCTCAACGCCGATCTTGCCATCGGCGCCTGGCCGGTTTTCCACCAGGATGCGCTGCGGCATGGCCAGCGACATGCGGTCCGTGGCGGTGCGGATGGTGATATCGACCACGCCGCCGGCCGGATATGGCACCACGGCGTGCACCACGCGGCCCGGGTAGCCAGCCGGCGGGGGCGGCGCGGACGCGCGCGCCGCGGCTGGCAGCCATGCCGGCACGGACAGTCCCAGTGCCGCCTGCATTGTCGAAATGGTGAATTGTCTGCGGTTCATGCGGGTCTCCATGCGTGTCACGGTCTTTGCCGTTTGAGGGTCTGCGGGACGTCAGGCGCTGCGGGCCTCCAGGTAAGGCCGCAGCGCCGCCAGTGCCTCGCGCGTCTGCTGCACCAGGCGGTGCATCACGGTTGCCACCGGTTCGACCTGGCGGACCCAGGCCACGCTCTGGCCGGCTGCTTCGTACATCAGCGGCGCCACGGCATGCTGTTCAACGGCTGCCAGCAGCCGCCCGGTGAGCGCCTGCTGGTATGGCATCTCCAGCGGGGCAGGCGCGCCCGGTTCCTCCCACGCGTCCGAGAAGGCGCTGCGCACCACGCGGCAAGGCTTGCCGCTATGTGCGCGCGTGATGACGGTGTCTTCGCTGCCGGCGGCGATCAGCTTGTCGGCCAGCGGGCCGGCCAGCTGTTGCTCGCTGGTGCCCAGCCACAGCGTGCCCAGCCATGCGCCTTGCGCACCCATTGCCAGCGCCGCGGCAATCTGCGCTCCGGTGCCGACCCCGCCGGCGGCCAGCACCGGCCGCCCCTGCGCCGCGGCAATGATCTGCGGCACCAGGGTGAAGGTGCCGATCGGGCCGGTATGGCCCCCGGCGTCATAGCCCTGTGCCACCAGGATATCGACGCCGGCCTCGATGGCCTTGTGCGCATGCCGCGCCGAGCCGACCAGCGCCATAGTGGTCCTGCCGGCCTTGCGCACGCGCGCCAGCGTGCCGGCCGGCGTCCCCACGCCGGCGGCAAAGACTTCGATGTCGCTCTGCGCCACGGCCTCGACCTGCTCTTCGAAGAGCGCCTGCGAGCGGACATACTGCGAGAAGAAGTTGCCCTGCGTGGCTGGCGGCACCGCGAAGCGCGTAAACAGGGTGTCGATGAATGCCTTGTGCCCTTCGGGCACCGCCGCGGCGACGGTGTCCGCATCCACCGCGCCCGGCAAGGCGGTGGGCAACAGCAGGTCCACGCCGACCGGGCGATCCGGGCACAGGCGGCGCAGGTCGCGCAGCTTGCCGGCCAGTTCGTCGGGGCCGTCGCGCGCGGCCGCGTAGACGCCAAGCCCGCCCGCATTGGAGATGGCGGCGGCCACTTCGATGCTGTGTGCCAGCCCATACACGGGCCAGCGGATGCCCAGCCGCCGGCACAGGGGATTGGTGAGCGGATCATGGCCGGCGTCCTGCTGCCGCGCTTGCTCAGGCGTGTGCGTCATCATGCGGCTCCGAACAGGTCGGGTGCCAGGTCCAGGCACGGGTGGCATGGCATTGCCGCCGCGGTCTTCATCAGGTAGCGCCCGATCAGGTTCTTGTGCACCTCGCTGGTCCCCTCGCCGATCTGGTTCATCTTGGCGTCGCGCATGAAGCGCTCCAGCGGATAGGCCTTCAGGTAGCCGTTGCCGCCGAGCAATTGCAGGCAGTCCACCACCACCTTCATGCACAGGTCAGTGCTGTGCATCTTGGCGATCGAGGCATGGATCGAGGTATCGGGATCCTGCCGGTCGTAGCGCTGCGCGCAGGCATAGACCAGGCAGCGGGCGGCCTCGATGCGTGCGCCCATGTCCGCCAGCATCCACTGGATGCCCTGGTGCTCTCCCTCCGTGCGCCCGAATACCTGCCGCACATCCGCGTACTGGGCCGCGATCTGCAGCGCCCCGCTCATGCGGCCCAGCGCGATGGCGGCGTGCCCGATGCGCGCCCGCACCAGCGTATCCTGCGCCAGCGCCATCCCCTGCCCTTCTTCGCCCAGGCGGTTCCCGACCGGCACGGCTACCTCATCGAAATACACCTCGGCGATCGGCACACCGTTCCAGCCCATCTTGGGGATGGTCGGCGACACCGAGATCCCGGCGCTGGCGCGCGGCACCAGGAAGGCGCTCAGCCCCTTGCTGCCGGCCGGGCCGTCCGCCAGGCGCGCCACCACCACGTACATGTCGGCCACGCCCGCGCGGGTGATGAACTTCTTGGTGCCGTTCAGTACATAGTGGCCGCCATCGCGTCGGACCGTGGCCTGCAGCCCGGCCAGGTCCGACCCGGCACCCGGCTCGGTCAGCGCAAAGGCCGCCTGCAACTCGCCCGATGCCAGTTTCGGTACCATGGCACTGCACAGCGCATCCGAGCCACCGGCGACGATCGGCCGCGACGACAGGTCCGTGCCGGTGACCAGCGACGCGGCCGTGCTGCATGCCCGCGCCAGTTCCTCGATGATGCGCACGCGCAGCAGCATCGAAGCCCCGGTGCCGCCCAGGCTGCGCGGAAAGGCGGTGGCGATGACGCCCTCGGCCGCCAGCAGCCGGAACGTGTCCCAGGCAAAAACGTCCTCGCGCCCGACCTGCTCGGCCTGCGGCCCGATCTGCTCCCGGACCAGGGCCTGGACCCGCGCCAGCATGTCGGCTTCCGGGGCTTCCAGTGAGATGAGCGGATGATGTTCGGCGTGGATTGGCATGCTGCATGTCTCCTTTTGGTCTGGCCATCGGGCACGGCCATGGCGTAGAGGGGACGATAGACGCCTCCGATGGCATCGATCAATGTCTACAATGCATAGCAGAATTCCACTAACAGCAAATCCAGGCTGACCTCGAAAACGCTGCAACATGCAAGACGAACTTACCCTGAAGGCACTTGGCATCTTTGTGGAGGTGGCCCGCACCGGCAGCGTCACCAGCGCCGCGGCACGGCTGGGGCTGGCGCAGTCGGTGGTCAGCCGGCAAGTCGCGGCGCTGGAGCGCCTGATCGGTGGGGCCCTCTTTTATCGCAACGGGCGCGGCGTGGCGCTGACTTCGCTCGCCGGCCAGTTGCTGGCGCAGGCCGTGCCGCTGCTGGACGGCGCGACCGAGCTGCTGGACACCGCGCGCGGCCACGCCGGCCATGTCAGCGGCGTGGTCACCATCGGCCTGGTGCCAGCGGTGTCGCCGGCGCTGTCCAGTGCACTGCTGGCCGAGATCGGCACGCGCTATCCCGGTGTGCGTCTGCGCATCGTGGAGGGATATAGCGGCGATATCGAAACGCGCCTGTCGCAGGGCGAGATCGATCTCGGCGTGGTCAACCGCTACCGCGCCGCCGGGCGCAACAGCTACCGGCGCCTGTTCGAGACCCCGCTGATGCTGGTCGGGCACCGCGAGCGGCTGGCCGAACGGTGCCGCGAGCTGGGCATCGGGCCAGGTCCGCTGGCCACGCGGCAGCTGGCGCGTTTCCCACTGGTGCTGCCGGTGCCGCCCAATGCCATCCGCACGCTCCTCGACGACCTCGCCACGCGGCAGAAATTCAGCCTGGCGGTGGTGATGGAGGCCGGCTCCTCCGCCGTGATCAAGCGGATCATGGCCGATCACATGGCCTTCAGCGTACTGCCTTACCACGCCGTGGCGGAAGAACTGGCCAGCGGCCTGATGGATGCCCTGCCGCTGGGCGAGCGCGCCATGCGCCAGTCGGTGGTGCTGGCGGCCAGCAGCCTGCGTCCGTTCACGCAGGCTGCGCGCACGGTGGCGCAGTGCATCCCGGAGCTTGCCGAACGCTTCCTCGCCGATGGCACCTGGCGGCGATAGTCCCCGCGTGCGGGCCGGTTGTAAGATGGCTGTTCCAGGGCCTGTTCACATATAAAACGTTCTATATGTGAACAGGCCCTGGCTTATCGCCATCACGCCTGCGCGCGCCGATACCGGCACGCGCGGCCATCTTCAGGAGACGCCCGTCCAATGAGCGAAGCGCTTTGTCTTGCCAGCGCCGCCGAACTGCAGCAGCGCATCCGGCGCAAGGAAATCTCGCCGGTGGAACTGACCGCTGCGGTGCTGGCGCGCGCCGAGCGGCTGCAGCCGGTGCTGAACTGCTTTATCACGCTGTGCGCGGACGAGGCCATGGCCGCGGCGCGCGCGGCGGAAGCGGCAGTGATGTCCGGCCGGCCGCTGCCTCCGCTGCACGGCATTCCGTTCACCGCCAAGGACATCGTCAACACGCGCGGCGTGCGCACTACCTTTGGCGCCGTGCCGATGCGCGACTACGTGCCGGCCGACGACGCCGTGGCGGTGGCGCGGTTGCGCGCGCAGGGCGCGATCCTGGTCGGCAAGACCACCACGCCGGAATTCGGCTCCAAATGCCTGACCGATTCGCCGCTGTTCGGGCGCACCTGCAATGCCTGGCACGCCGAGCGCACCAGTGGCGGCTCCAGCGGCGGCGCCGCGGTGGCAGTGGCCAGCGGCATCGCGCCGCTGGCGGTGGCGACCGATGGCGGCGGCTCCACGCGCATTCCCGCCGCCTGCAATGGCGTGGTGGGCATCAAGCAGAGCCAGGGGGTGATTCCGCACAGCCAGGCGCAGGACCTGTTCGGCAACCAGACCTACGTGACGCCGACCACGCGCACGGTGGCCGACACCGGCCTGATGCTGCAGGCCATGGCCGGCGAGCATGCGTGCGACCCGTGGTCGATCGGCGTGCCCGCCGCCGACTACGTGGCCGCAGCGCAACCGCAGGGCGACCTGCGTGGCCGGCGCATCCTGTATTGCCTGGCGCCGCCGGGCCGTCCGCTGTCGGCGGACGTGGCACGCGCATTCGAGGCCAGCCTGGACAAACTGCGCGCGCTGGGCGCCGAACTGGAGCCCTTCGGCGGCGAAGGGTTCGACGTCGAGCCCGTCTGGCGTGCCATCAACCACACGGTGTGGCGCACGCGCTTTGCGCCGATCGTGGCGCAGCATCGCGATGCCTTGAGCCCGACCTTCGTGCGCCAGGTGGAATCCGCCGCCGCATTCACCGCAGTGGAATACCAGCAGGCGATGTTCGAGCGCTCGCAACTGTTCCTGCGCGTGCAGGCGCTGCTGGGACGCGCCGACCTGCTCGCCATGCCCACCATCACACGCACCGCGCTGCCGCTGGAGCAAGACCTGTTCGGCCAGATCGAAATCGACGGCCAGGACTATCCCGATGTGCGCGCGAACTGGTTCCCGTGGACCATGCCGTTCAACATGACCGGGCATCCGGCCATCAGCCTGCCCTGCGGCTTTGGCGGCGACGGGCTGCCGATCGGGCTGCAGCTGGTCGGGCGCTTCCGCGGCGACGCGCCGCTGCTGCGTGCGGCGGCCTTGTATGAATCGATCCATGACCTCACGGGCCAGTGGCCCACCCTGCCCTGACACCCTCTCAACATCGTTCCCTGACTGCCATGACTGATCAAGTCCGATTGACGCGCCGGCTGCTGGCCATGACCGCCGTCGCTGCCGCCACCTTCGCCATGACCGCTCCGGTTAGCGCGGCCGATGCCGAGCCGATGCATATCATCGTCGGCTACGCCCCCGGCGGCGCCGCCGACAGCCTCGCCCGCCTGTATGCCGAGCAGCTGCGCCAGGACGGCCACGGCACGGTGGTGGTCGAAAACCGCCCCGGTGCGTCGGCGCGCCTTGCGCTCGACTACGTCAAGCGTGCCAGGCCCGATGGCAAGACCGTGTTCATTGGCCCCTCGCCCCTGTTCACGATCTTTCCTCTGACCTACAAGAAGCTGTCTTACGACGCCGACAAGGACCTTGTGCCCGCGGCGGTGCTGACCGATGTGCCGACCGCGGTCGCGACCGGCGTGCAGCAGCCTTACCAGAACATGAAGGAATACGTGAGCTGGGCCAGGCGCAACCCGGGCGGCGCCAGCCTGGGCCTGGCCACCATCGGCAGCGCCGGCCACCTGGGCACGGTGGCGCTGGGCAAGGCCGAAGGCATCGCCATCACGCCCGCGGCGTATCGCGGCGCATCGCCGATGCTGGTGGATGTGGTCAGCGGCAATGTGTCGATCGGCTGGGATGCCGTGGCCAGCATGATGCCGCTGTACAAGGGCGGCAAGCTGCGCTTCCTTGGGGTGAGCGGCACGCGCCGCGCCAAGGCGCTGCCCGAAGTGCCCACCATGAAGGAACAGGGCTTCAGCCAGTACGACCACGCCACCAGCTGGTACGGCGTGTTCGTGCCCGCTGGCACGCAGCCTGACGTGGTGGCGCAGGTGGAAAAGATGTTCCTCGCCGCCTCGGCCAACGCCGCCACTGCGGCCAAGCTGGAAGCGCTGGGCCTGGAAGTGGTGGCCCGCCCCGGCCAGGAGGGCCGCCGCCGCATCCAGCTGGAACGCGCCGCCTGGAAGCCGATCGTGGAGGCGACCGGCTTCCAGGCCGAGGACTGAGGCTCGGGCCGGCCCAGCCCTCAGGGCTTGGGCCGCACCGCGTCAGCGGTCCCCTGGATGAAGGCCTTGATCTTCTCGACATCGTCCGGCGTCAGCTTGCCGGTGAAGTCCGGCATGCCGCGCGCCATCGCCGGCCCCTTGAAGACCACCTTGTCCAGGTTCTCGATATAGGCGGCATCGATATAGCCCAGGTTGGGGATATTGCCGCCGCGGTCCACGCCGGGAACGCCGTGGCACAGGACGCAGTTGCTGACGTACAGGCCGGTGCCCGCCTTGACCTGCGCCGGGTCATATTTCACGCCCTGCAGCAGCTTGGCGGTGCGGTACTCGGCAAAGGCCGGCAGCGGTGCCTTGCCGCCGAGGGCGAAGGTGTAGACCGTGCCCGGCCCCTGCCGGTTGGTGGCGCGCTGGGCCTGTCCGTAGACCCCGCCCCAACCCACTGCCACCGACACATACTGCGTGCCGTTCAACTCGAAGCTGACCGGCGCCGCCACCACGCCCGTGCCGGTGGGCGACTCCCACAGCTTGTCGCCGCTGCGCGCGTCATAGGCGACAAAGCGGCCGTCGGCGGTGCCCTGGAACACCAGGCTGCCGGCCGTGGTCAGCGTGCCGCCGTTCCACGGCGACACATGTTCCTGCGTCCACGCGGCCTTCTGCTGCACCGGGTCCCAGGCAATCAGCCGGCCGAAGGGCTTGCCCTTGGGCGGCTCGGCGTTCAGGAACTTGGCGGTGTTCCAGCCCACGTTGCCATGCGGCGTGCCGGGCTTGCCTTCATTGAAGTTCCAGGCCTTGTCGTCCATCAGGTTGATCGGCACGTTCTGCGCCGGCAGGTAGACCAGCCCGGTCTGCGGGTTGAACGACATCGGATGCCAGTTGTGCGCGCCGTACGGACCGGGGACCGAGTCATAAGGCTTGTCGGTCGCGCGTGCCTCGGGCCGCTCGATGGGGCGGCCATTGGCGTCATAGCCGGTGGCCCAGTTCACGTCGACGAAGTTCTTTGCCGAGATGAACTTGCCGTTGGTGCGGTCGATGACGAAGAAGAAGCCGTTCTTGGGCGCGTGCAGGATGACCTTGCGCATCTGGCCATCGAGCTTCAGGTCGGCCAGGATCATCGGCTGGGTCGAGGTGTAGTCCCAGTTGTCGCCCGGGGTCTCCTGGTAGTGCCAGACATATTTGCCGGTGTCGGGATCGAGCGCGACGATCGACGCCAGGTAGAGGTTGTCGCCCCCGGCCGGGCTGCGCTTGCTGTGCGACCACGGCGCGCCGTTGCCGGTGCCCACGTACATCAGGTTCAGCTCGGGGTCGAAGGCCAGCGTGTCCCAGGCCGTGCCGCCGCCGCCCGCCTCCCAGTATTTGCCGCTGGGGTCCCAGGTCTTGGCCGCCGCAGCCATCGACTCATCCTCGAACGGCTTGGAAGGGTCGCCCGGCACCGTGAACCAGCGCCACTTCTGCTCGCCGCTGCCGGCGTCATAGGCGGTGATGTAGCCGCGCACGCCATATTCGGCGCCGCCGTTGCCGATGATGACCTTGCCCTTGAACACGCGCGGCGCGCCGGTGATGGTGTACGAGTACTTGCGGTCGATGATGGTGTCCTTCTCCCACAGCTTGCGGCCGCTCGCCGCATCCAGCGCGATCAGCCGGCCATCGTAGGCAGCCACGAACACCTTGCCCTGGTACAGCGCCACGCCGCGGTTGACCACGTCGCAGCAGCCGCGATAGCCGAGCGAACGGTCCACCTTGGGATCGAAGGTCCAGAGCCGCTTGCCGGTGCGCGCATCGACCGCATGCACCACACTCCATGACGCGGTGACGTACATCACGCCGTCCACCACCAGCGGGGTTGCCTCCACGCCGCGGGTCGACTCCAGGTTGTAGGTCCACACCAGTCCCAGGTCGCGCACGTTGGCGGCATCGATCTGCCTGAGCCGGCTGAAGCGGGTCTCGGCATAGTCCAGGCCGTGGCTGGGCCAGTCGCGGGCGGTGCTGGCGTTGGCACTGATAAAGGCGCCGTCAACCTTGGCTGCCGCATTGCGCGGCGCCGCGGCGCCGGCGGGCAAGACCTGCATCACCAGCGCCAGGGCCGCTGCCAGGAAGCCTGTGGCGCGCCTCATGACGCGGTGGGTGTGGATTGCAACATCGGGGGCAACGGGGTCCGTCGCCTGCGTCAACGCATGGCTCATATCGTCTCCTGGAGGGCATTCTTGTTGGAATTCGGGACTGCAGGATTACGGAACTGCGCGATGCCGGGCGGTGGCCTGGGCCTATAGATAATCGGTGAGCGATTCGATTATGGGTACAGGGATTACCCGCAGAAAGTCGTGCAGCCGGCGCAAGGCGGCTGGCGTCCCGAGCCTGCCGAGCGATATGCGTCGGATATTGCTGATGAAGAAATGAATATTGGACGGTGCAGGCGCCGGTGGCTTAGCCTTGGCGCCAAGGCAGGCAACCAGCCCGCATCGCCGTATCCGGAGACATCACCATGAGCAACTTCCTTCTCTACGAGCAGCAGGACCATATCGTCACGCTGACGATGAACGAGCCCGAGCGCCGCAACCCGCTGACCGGCAATACCGCCGTGGCGGAGTTCCTGGCCGCGATCGACCGCATCCACGGCGACCGCAGCGTGCGCGCGGTGGTCATTACCGGCGCGGGCACGGCGTTCTCGTCTGGCGGCAATATCAAGGACATGGAACGCCAGGCCTCCGGCGCAGTGCCGGGCATGGAAATCCGGCAGGACTACCGCTGCGGCATCCAGCGGCTGCCGCTGGCGCTGTTCAACCTGGAAGTGCCGGTCATCGCCGCGGTCAATGGCGCGGCCATGGGCGCGGGGCTGGACCTGGCGTGCATGTGCGACATCCGCATTGCCTCGGAGCGGGCGCAGTTTGCCGAGTCCTTCGTCAAGCTCGGCATCATCCCCGGCGACGGCGGCGCGTGGCTGCTGCCGCGCGTGATCGGCCTGTCGCGGGCGGCGGAAATGACCTTCACCGGCCAGCCGATCGATGCCAGGCTGGCGCTGGAATGGAACCTGGTGTCGCGCGTGGTCGCGCCCGAGGCGCTGCTGCCCACGGCCTATGAACTGGCCGGCCGCATCGCCGCCAACCCGCCGCACGCGGTGCGCCTGGCCAAGCGCCTGATGCGCGAGGCCATGCATACCCGCCTGGATACGCTGCTGGAACTGTCCGCCGGCTTCCAGGCGCTGTCGCACCAGACCGCCGACCACCGTGAGGCAGTGCAGGCGTTTCTGGATAAGCGCACCCCGGTGTTTACCGGCAACTGAGGGGCAACTGTGGTTCAGGCGGACTGCGTTTCCGCCGACTTCAGCTGGTTGACCAGCGTCACGTAGTCGCGCATGGCCTGCTCGCGTGCCAGCCCGCGGCGCGCGGCCCAGGCGTCGTACTTGGCGCGGCCGACCATGTCCATCAGGCCCGGCCGCTCGCCGCTGACATCGCCCACGCTGCCCTGCTTGTAGAGCGCGTACAGGTCCAGCAGCGTGTCGTTGCCGGGTGCGTGGCGCAGGGTCTTCGACAAGGCTGCCGCGGCTTCGAAGGCCTGTTCGGCGGGGCTTGGCCCCTGCGCCGCCAGCGCGCCGCCGAAGTGCGCGTCTTCCAGCGCGATCTCGTCCGGGAACCAGCGCCCCTCCAGCAGCCTGCCGTCGCGCAGCGCAAACGCCAGCACGCCTTGCGAGTCCAGCGAGCCGCTGCGCAGCGTGGCCGGCACCACCGCCATGCCGGCATTGAGCACCGGCGCGCCGAACGCGGTAAACGCCGCTCCCGCATCCGCCCACGCGCGCAGCCGCGGCAGCGCACGCTCGCCCCGGTAGACGCCGCTGGCGCGGTTGCTGCCGGGCTGGAACCACGCAAAATCGCCCTTGCCGCGTGCATACAGCGCGGCAAAATCGCCGCGCTCCAGGTCGGCGCGCGCGGCGGCAAGCAGCTCGGTCATCTGCGCCGGGGTCATGCGGGCGTCGTCGCTGGGCATGCCGAGCGAGGTGGGAACGCTGGCCTCGAAGAACTCCAGCACGCTTCTCGCTACCAGTTCGCGGTCGTTGTCGACGCAGACCATGTGGTAGCTGTCTTCCAGCACCAGCATGCGCGCCTGGCCGGCACGCTTGCCGTGCCCGATCTGCTCGACCAGGTAGTTGGCCGAGCGCAGGCTGGTCAGCTCGTCCAGGCGCGCATGGACCACCAGCGTCGGGCAGGCGATGCGCTGCAGCCCCTGGCGCACGAAGCCGCGCAGGCGGTTCACCTCGCGGAGGCAGGCCAGCGGCACCCAGCGGTAGTGGAAGTTCTCGCCGCGCGCGAACTTGGCCTTGACGATCTCGCGCAGCTGCTCGTTCTTGATGCCGTAAGGCTCTTCCTCTTCGACCTTCATGCGGTCCGCCACGCCGGGAACGCGGTAGAGCACGGTGCGCAGCGCGCGGTACCAGGGCGTGGCCCAGCCGTCGATATAGACCGGCGGCGCCAGCGCCACCAGGCGGCCCTTGGTGTGCTGCTCGCGCTTGACCGTTTCCACCGCCAGCAGCGCGCCCATGCACATGCCCATCACGTGCAGCGTGTCATGCTGGTCGACGATCTCGCGGTATTTGACGCGCACCGCCTCCAGCCAGTCTTCGGCGCGCACGCCGCACAGGTCCTCGGGACGCGAGCCGTGGCCGGGCAGCGTCAGCGAATGGGTGACGAAGCCCGCGCGCTTGAGGCGCTTGTGCATCGAGCCCAGGTCATACTGCGTGCCGCCCAGGCCGTGGATCAGGAACACCCCGGGCTCAGCCATGGGCCGGCTCCGGCGTGGCCCGGCGCAGCAAGGCGGCAACCTGCTCCACCTGGCCGTCGGCGCCGCGGATGCCGGCCAGGCGCTCATGGATGCGCACCTTGCCGCTGTCTGGCAGCGTCACCGCGTATTCCTGCACGCTGTCGGGCGCGTCGCCGCGCGCCACGGCCGACCAGTTGGCCTGCACCAGCCCGCGCTCGGCGGCATCGACGCGGTCCAGCCATTCATCGACGCTGTTGACCTGGCGGATGGTGCCGCCCAGCAGTTCGGCAGCGCCTTCGCTCCAGGTGGCGCGGCCGGTGACGGCGTCATATTCGACACTGGCCACGCCCACTGCCTGCAGCGTGCGCGCGTAGCGCAGGCGCCAGGCGCGGGCATCTTCCAGCGCCGAGCGGCGCCCTTCGGACAGTGCGCGGCCAAGCAGCATCACCAGTGCCCAGACGATGACAAAGCCCTGCACCTCGACCACGGCCTCGCCGGGAAAGCCTTCGATGACATTGAACGGACCCGCGCCGCCCGCGGTGCGGTAGATGATCAGCAGGCAGCCGACAAGCGTGGCGACGGCGCCGCCGCGCGGCCCCCACAGCAGCGCCGTGGCCAGCAGGAATGGCATCGGCACATAGGCCAGCGTGGAGGCCAGGCCGCCGAAGCGTTGCGTGGCATTGGCCGAGAACACCACCAGCACCGCCAGCACGAAGATGATGAAGGCGAGTCCGCCGGCGGCGAACTGCTGCATCGGCATGCCGCCCGAGCGGCGCACGCGAAAGCCGCGGAACGCTACCACCACGGGGGCCACCAGCAGCAGCCCCGCGGCCGTGGAGAAGAACCAGGCGCGCCACTCGATCGGCAAATCCAGTCCGGGCCGCTGCCAGCGCCACAACTCGACCGCCAGCGTAGCCCCCAGCGCGGCGCCCGCCAGCGCGCCAGCGATCAGCAGCGTGGCACCGAGCGGGCTTTGCGGATCGCGCCGCCCATAGGTGGCAACCCAGCCCGCCGTGCCCAGGCTGACCACCTCGATCAGCCCGAATGCCGCCGCGCCGGGCAGCGGCAGGCCATGGATCACCGTGCCCCACCCCGCCAGCGCGATGCCGACACCAGCCAGCACCGCCGGCCACGACCAGCGCGCGCACACCAGCAGCGCGGCAAAGGTGACGCCGCTGCCCAGCCACACCGGTACGGCCTCGGTTGCCACTTGCCCGAGCGTGCGCGACACGCACGCCGCCAGCAGCACCAGCACGCCAACCGTTACCGCCAAGCGGATCTGCTGCATCGGATTCCCCTCCCGTGGCACATGCGACTCAGAATAGTCGCAGGGCATGGCAGGGCCAAGTTAAGTCACTCGGAGCAAGCCATGGCGACTATCCGGCCACGCCCAGCGCCCCCTCTACATTGCGCACCAGGCTCACCAGGCGCGGGCCGATGTCTTCCTCCATCTGCTTGCTCTGCTGGCTGAACACCGGCACCGAGGCGGCAAAGATCCACGCCTCGCCGTCGCGGCGGGTGCGCATCGGCACGGCAACCGATTCGACCTCGCGGTGCAGGTCGCGGTGGCCGCGGCAGAAGCCGTGGTCTTGCAGGTCGCGGGCGGCATCGGCCAGGCGTTCCTGCAGCCAGTCGGCGCGCTGCGGATCGGCGGCGCGGAGCTGGGCGAGATACGCCTCGCGCTCGGCCTCGGTCAACAGCATCAGGTAGCCGCGTCCGGAACCCGTGCGCGAGACCGACACGCGCGTGCCGACCTCGGGCCGGAACACATGGCTGCCCACGCCCTGGGCGATTTCGACGTAGGTCAGCGCATTGCCGCTGCCGACGATCAGCTCGACCTGTCCGGCGATATGGTCGGCCAGCTCCTGCATGGCCGGGCGCGCCAGCTGGCGGATCGTCATGCGTGCCAGCGCGGGCGCGGCCAGGTTGATCAGCCCGACCCCGGGCACGTAGCGCGACAAGCGCTCCGAATAGTGCAGCAGGCCCAGCTCGCACAAGGTGTCGAGCAGCCGGAACAGGGTCGGCTTGGCCAGGCCGGTGCGTTCCATCAGTTCGCGGCTGCTGAGCTCCTGCACTGTCGGCGAAAAGCAGTTGAGGATCGAAATGCCCCGCGCCAGCGCGCTGACAAGGCGCGCCTCGCCGTCGGCATCGGCGGGCGGCGGGGCCAGGGAGGCTTGTGGTGCATTCGTCATGTTATTGCCTTGATTCAAGGTTTTTTGATACGCGAGTCTCAAAACCCGGATGTTGCCCTTCGCCTTTCCCAAAGTCAAACCGTGGTTTTTGAGTTTACAGGACGATTTTCCGAAGCCAGAATCCCAATTCATCGTATTGGACGATCAAATTTCGGTACAAACGTCTCAATATCCCAGCCACGACTCGCAACGCTCAGCCTTTTCAGGAGACACCGCATGCAACAAGCCGTCATCGTCGACGCCATCCGCAGCCCGATGGGCCGCTCCAAGCCCGGCTCGGCCTTCACCGAACTCCATGCCACCGAGTTGCTGGCCCAGGTCCTCAAGGGCCTGGTCGAGCGCAACCAGCTGGACCCGGGTTTGGTCGACGACGTCATCACCGGCTGCGTGACCCAGGCGGGCGAGCAATCCGCCGGCCCGGGCCGCGTGGCGTGGCTGGCGGCAGGCTTTCCTGACCACGTGCCGGCCACCACCATCGACCGCAAGTGCGGCTCCAGCCAGCAGGCGGTGCATTTCGCCGCGCAGGGCATCATGGCCGGGGCCTATGACATCGTCATCGCCTGCGGCATCGAGTCGATGAGCCGCGTGCCGATGGGCTCGGCCCGCATCGGCCAGAACCCGTACGGCCCGTCGATGGAAGCGCGCTATGCGCCGGGTTTGGTGTCACAGGGTGTTGCGGCCGAGCTGGTGGCCGCCAAGTACGAACTGTCGCGCCACGACATGGACAGCTATTCGGCCCGCTCGCACGAGCTGGCCGCCGCCGCGCGCGAAAGCGGCGCCTTCCGCCGCGAGATCCTCGGCATCAGCACGCCCAACGGGCTGGTCGAGCAGGATGAAACCATCCGCCCGGGCACCTCGGTGGAAAAGCTGGGCACGCTGCAGGCCTCGTTCCGCAATGACGAACTCAGCGCGCGCTTCCCGCAGATCGGCTGGAACGTGACCGCGGGCAATGCCTCGCAGATCAGTGACGGCGCCTCCGCCATGCTGCTGATGAGCGAATCGATGGCGCAGCGCCTGGGCCTGAAGCCGCGCGCTCGCTTCGTGGCGTTCGACGTGTGCGGCGACGATCCGGTCATGATGCTGACCGCCCCGATCCCCGCCAGCCAGCGCGCGATCAGGAAGAGCGGCCTGAAGCTGGACCAGATCGACCACTACGAGATCAACGAAGCCTTTGCCTGCGTGCCGCTGGCCTGGCAGCGCGCGCTCGGCGCCGACCCGGCACGCCTGAACCCGCGCGGCGGCGCCATTGCGCTGGGCCATCCGCTGGGCGCCTCCGGCGTGCGGCTGATGACCACCATGCTGCATGCGCTGGAAGACAGCGGCCAGCGCTATGGCCTGCAGTCGATGTGCGAAGCCGGCGGCATGGCCAACGCCACCATCATCGAGCGCCTGTAAGCGGCGCCTGAACCAGACATCCAGTCAAGGAGACACAACATGAAACTGACCAATATGTCCGCCGTCGTGACCGGCGGCGCTTCCGGCCTGGGCCTGGCCTGCGTGCGGCGCCTGGTGGAACGCGGCGTCGACGTCGTGATCGCCGACCTGTCGGAAGAGCGCGGCAATGCCGCGGTCGACGAATTCGGCGGCAAGGTCCGCTTCCTCAAGGCCGACGTAACCGACACCGACCAGATGAACGCCGTCTACGACGCCGCCGAAGCCATTGCCCCGCTGCGCGCGCTGATCCATTGCGCCGGCCTGGGCGGCCCGGTGCGCGTGGTCGAGAAGGACGGCTCGCCGGGTTCGCTGGAAAAGTACGAGTCGATCGTGCGCATCAACCTGATCGGCACCTTCAACGCGCTGCGCCTGGGGGCCGCGCGCATGGCCAAGAACGAACCGATCGACGGCGAGCGCGGCGCGTGCGTGCTGACCGCGTCGGTGGCCGCGTACGAAGGCCAGATCGGCCAGATTCCCTATGCCTCGGCCAAGGCCGGCATCGTCGGCATGACCCTGGTGGCCGCGCGCGACCTGGCGCAGCGCGCGATCCGCGTCTGCACCATCGCCCCGGGGCTGTTCGACACCCCGCTGCTGGCCAAGCTGCCGGAGAACGTGCGCGCCTCGCTCGGCGCCATGGTGCCGCACCCGCCCCGCCTGGGCGCACCGGATGAATACGCGTCCACCGCGCTGCACATCCTGGAGAACCCCATGCTCAACGGCGAAACCATCCGCCTGGACGGCGCCATTCGCATGGCACCGCGCTGAGCCGGATAAGGACAAAAACTGGAGAACCCATGAGCGACACGCTGCAACTGGAAACCCGCGGCAATACGCTGCTGATCACCATGAACCGGCCCCAGGCGAAAAACGCCATGGACTTCGAGACCGCGACCGCGCTGGCCGCCGCCATCGACCAGCTGGAAAGCCGCGACGACCTGAGCGTGGCCATCCTGACCGGCGCGGGCGGCACCTTCTGCTCGGGCATGGACCTGAAGGGCTTCCTGGAAGGCAAGCGTCCCAGCCTGCCTGGCCGCGGCTTTGGCGGGCTGACCGAGAAGCCGCCGCGCAAGGTGCTGATCGCCGCGGTGGAAGGCTATGCGCTGGCCGGCGGCTTCGAGCTGGCGCTGGCATGCGACCTGATCGTGTCGTCGAAGGCGGCCAAGTTCGGCCTGCCTGAAGTCAAGCGCGGGCTGGTGGCCGGCGCCGGCGGCCTGATGCGCCTGCCGCGCCGGGTGCCGTACCACATCGCCATGGAATACGCGCTGACCGGCAATATGCTGGGCGCCGAGCAGGCCCACGCCTATGGCCTGATCAACCGCCTGACCGAACCGGGCCAGGCGCTGGCTGGCGCGCTGGCGCTGGCCGACGAGATCGGCGCCAACGGCCCGCTGGCAGTAGCGGTCAGCAAGCAGATCGTGGCCGAGTCCGCCGACTGGAGCGCCGAGGAGATGTTCGAGCGCCAGCGCCCGCTGCTGGCGCCGGTGTTCACCTCGGCCGATGCCCGCGAGGGTGCCGCCGCATTCGCCGAGAAGCGCAAGCCGGTGTGGACGGGCAAGTGATGGCCCACGCCAGACCGAGGGCATCGATGTCATCCGCCCTGGGCTAGAGAACGGCCGGCCGCAAGCCGGCCGTTCGCACATTCCAAGCAGCACACAGACCAGAACATGGAGGAGACCCATGAAACACAAGCTGCCAGAATCGCTGTTCAACACGTCCGCGGCCCTGCTGCTGGCGTCCGCCGCCGCCACGCTGCCGCTGCCCGCCAGCGCCGCGGCCTGGCCTGAGCGCCCCATCACCATCATCGTGCCCGGCGCGCCGGGCGGCACCACGGACATCCCGACGCGCCTGGTGGCGCAGAAGCTATCGGCCATCCTGGGCCAGCCGGTGGTGGTCGACAACAAGCCCGGCAGCGGCGGCATCATCGGCACGCAGGCCTTCACGCGCGCGGCGCCGGATGGCTACACGCTGCTGGTCGGCAATACCGGCTCGCACGCGATCAACTACAGCGCCTACAAGCAGTTGTCCTACCAGCCGCAGGACTTCATGCCGCTGACGGACCTGATCTCGTTCGCCAACGTGCTGGTGGTCGGCGCGCAGGCGCCGGCGCGCAGCGTGGCCGAGCTGGTGGCGCAGCTCAAGCAGTCCCCGGGCAAGTATTCCTACGCGTCGGCCGGCATCGGGCAGACCACGCACCTGACGGCGGAACTGTTCCGGCTGCGCACTGGCACCGAAGTGATTCACGTGCCGTACAAGGGGTCGACACCAGCCACCACCTCGGTGCTGGCGGGCGAAACCACCTTCATGTTCGACAACCTGACGCAGGCGCTGCCGCAGATCCGCGCCGGCAAGCTGCGCGCGCTCGCGGTGACCAGCGCCGAGCGCCTGCCGGCCCTGCCGGACGTGCCGACGATGGCGCAGGCCGGCGTGAAGGATTTCGTGGTGATGGGCTGGCTGGGCTTCTTTGCGCCGGCCAAGACCCCGCCGGCCATAGCCGCCACGCTGCAGGAAGCGCTGGGCAAGGCCATGCGCGACCCCGAGGTGGTGGCCAGGTTCCGCGACATGGGCGGCATCCCGGGCGGCGAACCGCAGCCGAAGTTCGCCGCGCTGGTCAGCGGCGACATCAAGCGCTGGGGCGAGACCATCCGGGCATCCAAGGTCAGTCTGGACTAGCGAGGTGTGGGGCCGCCTTTGGCAAAGCGGAAGGCGGACCCGCCCAAAGCCAAATTGACACGGTTGGGCCTGGGGCATACCCTCGCCCTACCCTGCGGTATATTCAGCGCACACTTAAATGTAAAGACATGGAAAGCGCCCCGGGGCTCACAACGATAACGACAAGCGACGAGACCACACCGTGCCTACCCCCACCGCGCCTTCCCGCTATGAAGCCCTGCGCCCGGCATTGCCGATCCTGATCGGCGCCTCCGTGATGCTCAGCCTGGCCATGGGCCTGCGCCAGAGCCTTGGCATCTTCATGCCGCCGCTGACGCGGGACATCGGCATCTCGGTATCGGATTTCACCATCGCCATCGCGGTACAGAACCTGGCGTGGGGCCTGCTGCAGCCGCTGGCCGGGGCCTGGGCCACGCGGATCGGCTTCCGGCCGCTGATGCTGGCCGGCTCGCTGCTCTATGTGACCGGACTGGTGCTGCTGGCGACCGCGCACAGCATGGTCGGCGTCACGCTGGGCGCGGGCGTGGCCATTGGCGCGTCGATGGCCTGCACCGGCAGCGCCCTGGCGATGGCGGTGGCGGCGCGGCCGGTGTCGGCGGCACTGCGCAGCACGGTGCTGGGGCTGGTGTCTGGCGCGGGCTCGCTGGGCGCGCTGCTGGCGGCGCCGATCGGGCAGATGGTGACGCAGGCCTACGGCTGGCGCGCCGGGCTGGCAGCGTTCGTGCTGCTGGCGCTGGTGATGCTGCCCGCGGCGTGGTTTGCCGGGCGCGTGGACCGGCTGCCGCTGGTGTCGCCCGCAGGGCGCGGCCAGGACAGCGCGCGTGAAGCGCTGGGCACCGCGCTGCGGCACGCGCCGTTCGTGGTGATGGCGCTGGCGTATTTCGTCTGCGGCATGCAGCTGGTCTTCCTGACCACGCACCTGCCGTCGTATCTGGACGTATGCGGCATGGACCCGATGCTGAGCGCGCAGGCGCTGGGCGTGATCGGCGGCTTCAACGTGCTGGGCAGCATCTTCTTCGGCTGGGCCGGCGGCCGCTTCAACAAGCTGATGCTGCTGGGCGGCATCTATACGATTCGCTCGCTGGCGCTGACCTGGTACTTCACGTCGGCGCCCACGCCGCAGAGCACGCTGGTGTTCGCCGCGGTGATGGGCTTCCTGTGGCTGGGCGTGGCGCCGCTGGTATCGGGCTGGATCGCCGAGACCTTCGGCCTGCGCTGGCAGGCCATGCTGGGCGGCGTGGCGTTCTTCAGCCACCAGATCGGCAGCTTTTTCGGCGCCTTCGGCGGTGGGCTGGTCTACGACGCGCTGGGTTCCTACACCGTGGCGTGGCAGGTCGGCGTGACGCTGGGGCTGGCCGCGGGTCTGGCGCAAATTGCATTTGCCGTGGCCACGCGGCGGCAGCCACCGCTGATGGCCACTTCCTGAAACACTGTGCCGGGCCGCCCCGAACGGGGGATGCGGAGGGCGCGCTTAGCACCTAGCATGAACACTGAGCGGTCCGGTCTTGGATCCTCAGGCCTTTTCAAGCCCGCCCCCGCGCGGGTTTTTTTATGGTTCGTCGCTGAATTGGGTGGCACGCGCGCCAGGCGCCCTTCCCTGGCCCATACCAATATGCGCCCCCCTTCGGCGCCGCAGACAGCCCCCAGCACGTACAATCTCGGCTTTCCTTCCCGTCCCACCCGCTGCCATGACCACACTCGGAACGCCCCTCTCCCCCTCTGCCACCAAAGTGATGCTGCTCGGCTCCGGCGAGCTGGGCAAGGAAGTGCTGATTGCATTGCAGCGCCTGGGCGTGGAAACCATCGCCGTCGACCGCTATGACAATGCCCCCGGCCAGCAGGTAGCCCACCACGCGCGCACCATCGCCATGAGCGACCCGGACCAGCTCAAGGCGCTGATCGAGGCGGAAAAGCCGCACCTGGTCGTGCCCGAGATCGAGGCCATCGCCACGCCCATGCTGGAAACCCTGGAAGCCGCCGGCACCGTGCGCGTGATCCCCACCGCCCGCGCCGCGCGCCTGACCATGGACCGCGAAGGCATCCGCCGCCTGGCCGCCGAATCGCTCGGCCTGCCCACCAGCCCGTACAAGTTCTGCGATTCGCTGGATGAACTGCAGGCTGCCATCGACGGCGGCATCGGCTACCCGTGCGTGGTCAAGCCGGTGATGAGCAGTTCCGGCAAGGGCCAGAGCAAGATCGACGGCCCCGAGGGCGTCAAGGCGGCCTGGGACTACGCCATGGCCGGCGGCCGCGTCAGCCACGGCCGCGTGATCGTGGAAGGCTTTATCGATTTCGACTACGAGATCACGCTGCTGACCGTGCGCGCCATGGGCGCCAGCGGCCAGGTGGAAACGCAGTTCTGCGCCCCGATCGGCCACGTCCAGGTCAGCGGCGACTACGTCGAAAGCTGGCAGCCGCAGCCGATGCACCCCGCCGCGCTGGAAACCGCCCAGCGCATCGCGCAGGCGGTCACGGCAGACCTGGGCGGCATGGGCCTGTTCGGCGTGGAGCTGTTCATCAAGGACGAGCAGGTCTGGTTCAGCGAAGTCAGCCCGCGCCCGCACGACACCGGCATGGTCACCATGGCCACGCAATGGCAGAACGAGTTCGAGCTGCATGCCCGCGCCATCCTGGGCCTGCCGGTCGACACCACGCTGCGCAGCCCCGGCGCCAGCGCCGTGATCTACGGTGGCGTGGATGCCCAGGGCGTGGTCTTCGATGGCGTGGACCAGGCACTGAGCGTGCCGCAGACCGAGGTGCGCCTGTTCGGCAAGCCCGAGAGCTTCGTCAAGCGCCGCATGGGCGTGGCGCTGGCGTACGCCGACGATGTCGACACCGCCCGCACCCGCGCCAAGGAAGCTGCCAGCCGCGTGCGTCCGCGCGCGGTCGGCTGAGCGTCAGGCGCAGCTCAGATCGGATGGCTGCTCGCGGCGGCGCCGTGGGCAGGCGCATGATGGACGGCGGCCTGTGCCGCCGCCACCTGCGCCGCGGCCAGCACCGGCGAGATGCGCACGCCGGTCAGGTCCGCGCCTGACGGCGCCTGGTACAGGCGCAGGCCCAGTTCGGGCAGGATCGCCAGCAGGTGGTCGAAGACATCGCCCTGGATGCGCTCATAGTCCATCCACGCGGTCAGCGCGGTAAAGCAGTAGATCTCTACCGGGATGCCCTGCGAATCGGGCTCCATCATGCGCACGTTCAGCAGCAGGTCGTGGTGGATCTCCGGGTGCGCCTTCAGGTAGGCAATGCCATAGGCGCGGAAGGTGCCGACATTGGTCAGCCGGCGCCGGTTGACCGGGTCATTGCCGGCGGCAATCAGCAGGCGGTTGGCCTCGTCGACCTCGGCCTGCTTCTCTTCCAGGTAGTCGTGCAGCAGCCGGAAGCGCATCAGCGCCTTCACTTCCCGGTCCTCCAGGAAGCGCACGCTGCCCGCATCCAGCCGCAACGTGCGCTTGATGCGCCGCGCGCCGGATTCGAACATCTGCCGGTAGTTGCGGTAGCTCTCGGAGAACAGCTTGTAGGTCGGCACCGTGGTCACGGTGTTGTCCCAGTTCTGCACCTTGACGGTATGCAGCGCGATGTCCTTGACGTAGCCGTCGGCATTGCACTGGGGCATCTCGATCCAGTCGCCGATGCGCAGCATGTCGTTGGAGGTCAGCTGGGTACTGGCCACCAGCGACAGCAGTGTGTCCTTGAACACCAGCAGCAGCACCGCCGACAGCGCGCCCAGGCCAGACAGCATCCACAGTGGCGAGCGGTTGATCAGGATCGACAGCACCAGCACCGAGCACACCAGCCCCAGCCCGAGGCGCCCCACCTGGATATAGCCCTTGATCGAGCGCGTCTGCGCCTGGCGGCTGCTGGCGTATACGTCCTGCCAGGCGCTCAGCACGCCGCCAAGCATCAGGAAGAAGCAGATCCACAGGCCGGCATGGGCCAGGCGCTCGATGGCCAGCGCATAGCGGCCCATGTGCGGCACTTCGCCAATGCCGACGGTGATCACCCCGAACCCGACCGCATAGCCGAAGCGCCGATAGGCACGATATCGCGTCAGCGCCTTGCTCCAGGGCGCCTTGCCCCATACCGTCAGCAAGCGATGGGCGATGCGCGACATCACATGGCCGAACAGCCACTGCGCGACCACGGCGATCAGCACCAGCACCAGCAGGTACAAGGCAATCTGGGCCCACGGATGGGCCGGAATACGTTGCTGGAACAGCTCCAGCAGGGCATCGAAACTCATGGAGGGGCGACTTTATAGCCTGGGAGTTGGCCAGATAGTGTACAGAACGTGCCCGCCACACCCCGAATCCGTAACGGATTCCCCCCAAGGTCCTACGCCGGCAGCAGCTTCAATCCGCCAATCCCCACGAAGATCAGCCCGATCAGCACCAGCCGCATCGGCGCGGCGCTTTCGCCCAGGAACAGGAAGCCGATCACCGTCACCCCGATCGCCCCGATCCCGGTCCAGATTGCGTATGCCGTCCCGACCGGCAGATGCCGCAGCGCCGCGCTGAGCAGGAAGATACTGACCAGCGCCGCCCCGATGCCCAGTGCCGTCGGCCCGGGCCGCGTCCAGCCGTCGGTATGTTTGAGCGCCAGCGCCATCACGATCTCGATCAGGCCCGCCAGCACCAGCAGCATCCACGCCATCGCCATGTCTTTCATCCAGGTGTGCCGCCCGACACCCATTGCCGGGCACGCCACGCCACTGTAGGCTGTGCAGATCAGCACGAAAACTGGCGAATTCTGCAAAGGGGCTATGCAAACATGCAGGAAGCAGACTGGGACGACCTGAAGTACTTCCTTGCCGTGGGCCAGTCCGGCTCGCTCGCTGGCGCCGCGCGCGCCCTGCACGTCAACCATTCCACGGTCCTGCGCCGGCTGGCGCGGCTGGAAGAGACCCTGGGCACCCTGCTCTTTGAACGCCATGCCACCGGCTATGCCATGACCGCTGCCGGCGAGGCCCTGGCGCACCGCCTAGCCGGCGTCGGCGAGCAGATCGATGCGGCCCAGCGCCAGTTGTCCGGCCTCGACAGCCAGTTGAGCGGCCCGTTGCGCGTGACCACGACCGACACGCTGCTGGGTGGCCTGCTGATGCCCCTGTTTGCGGAATTCCGGTCGATGCACCCGCGCATCCAGCTGCAGATCGTCATCAATAACAGCTTCCTGAGCCTGAGCCGGCGCGAGGCCGATGTGGCGATCCGGCCGGCGAATGCGCCGCCGGAGTACCTGGTGGGCCGTCGTATCGGGCGGCTGCAGACGGCACCATACGCGGCGCGGCGCTACCTGCAGCAACTCGGCCTGCCAACGGAAGCCGACCATCCGCGGCTGGCGGACTGGGCGGCCTATGACTGGGTCGTGCCGGACGAAGCGCTGTCACACCTTGCCCAGGCGCGCTGGATACGCGACCACGTGCCCGAACCCCGCCGCGCCGTCAGTGCCGACAGCCTGGTGGCGATGGCGGATGCCGTGCGGCACGGCATGGGCGCCGGCATGCTGCTGTGCCTGCTGGCCGGGGCCGACCCAGACCTGGTGCGGCTGGCGCCAGTCGATGAAGCCATGGATACCGATTTATGGGTGCTGACGCATCCGGATCTCAGGCACAGCGCGCGCGTGCGGGTGCTGGGCGATTTCCTGTATGAGCGGCTGAGGCAAGGGGAATGGGTGGCGGGCTGAAGACTTGCCCCCGGTTCAGGCCGCCGCCGCATACATCTCCATCAACTGCTCATCTGTGTACCCCCAGTCGGCCGCGTTCTCAAACGCCACCACCGTTTCGTCGCTATGGCGCAGGTCGATCAGTTCGGTTGGGACGGGCCTTGACTGCGACACGGAATAGAACGCCATCACCTTCGGCCGCAGCGGGTCGGCCTCGTTCTGCGCACAGACCACGGCCAGCCGGTTCGAACGCAGCCGCAGCACGGTGCCGAGCGGGTAGATGCCGACGGTGCGGGTGAAGGCCTTGAACACGCGCCGGTCGAACAGCGTGTCGACACGCACGGCCATGTATTCCATGGCGCGGGCCGGCGACCACGGCTGGTGGCCCGGGCGGCTGGAAGTGAGCGAGTCATAGGCATCGCAGATTGCGCCGATCTTGGCGTGCACGCTCAGTTCGCTCCCCGCCAGGCCGTAGGGAAAGCCACGCCCGTCCACGCGTTCGTGATGGTGGACGCAGACATCGAGCGGGATGTTCGAATAGAGCCGGGCCTCGTTCAGGATGCGGTAGCCAGCCGAAGGATGCCGGCGGTAGATCTCCTCTTCCTCGGGCGTGCGTTCGCTGGCCTTGTGCATGGGGGTATCGGGCAGCGTCAGCTTGCCGATGTCGTGGACCAGGCCGGCCAGGCCGAGCTCGCGCACCTCGTCGTCGGGCAGGCCCAGCGTGCGGCCGACTGCGATCATCAGCGCGCAGACGGCGAAGGCGTGCATGTAGTTTTCGTCGCCACGCGCCTTGAGCCGCGCCAGCGCCAGCAACGCCTGCCCATGGCGCGACAGGGAGCGTGAGGCGGAATCGACCAGCAGCAGCGCGCCGTTGACCTCCAGCGCCCGGCCCATGCGGATGTCGGCGAACATCGAGCCGATCACGGCCTTGCCGGATTGCAGTAGCTCGCGCGCGCGGACAATCTCGGCATCAAGGGCGGCCGCGGGTGGCGGCGCGGTGGCCGGGTCCATGGCGTCGGGCGCGGACTCCGGGACCGGTCCGGGTATTTCCGGCGTGTCCGGCGTGTCCGGCGCTGCTATGTTGCGGCCCTTCAGGATGTCGATCCAGACCTCCTGCACCCCTGCCGACTGTATCTGCCGCACCTGGTCCTCATTGGCGACCAGGAACTTTGCGCGCCAGAACGGATGGTTGATCCACGGGCCGCCAAGCCTGGCGACAAACATCCCGACCTGCAGTTGCTCCGACCGTATGCGTCTCAACATGCGTTACCCCCTCGGATGATGGTTTTCTTGTTGTCGATCCGGTTATCGGCAGCCGCCGGCAGGACTTTAGCCCCCATTGCGGGGGAAGAACCGTGCCGCCCGCCCTTGTCAAGCGCCGCCCGAATGCCCGGACGGCGTCCTCGGGCATTGCCGGGGGCGGTGCCGCCGGCGCTACAATGGCCTGCCCAGTGCTCACAGACGCCAGCCAGTCGCCCCCGTTCACCCATGTCCGGAACGTACACGCTAGTCGGCATCGCCCGTGCCAAGACCCACCGCCGCGAGGCGCTGGTATCCCAGCTCACCACGCTGCGCTCGCGCGGGCTGACCGAGCCCGGCTGCCTGGACTACCACGTCGGGCAAGACGCCGAAGATGCGCGGGTATTCGTGATCTACATGGTCTGGGACTCCAAGCGCGCGCTCGAATCGCACCTGAACCGGCCCTATATGCGCGATTTCCACGCATCGCGCGCGGATTTCGTCGAAGGCGATTTCAGTTTCCGCTGGCTCAACGCCGCCTGATCCGCCCGGCCACGGGCAATCCCGATCACTTTCTGCCATCCCCCTGCTTGTCATTCCCGCCGCACCGATCTATCACTCAATGTGACGCCCGCAGCGGGCACGGCAGGAGTGCACCATGGAAGTCAGGGATGGATTTGCCGGCACCATCGGCCACACCCCGCTGATCCGGCTGGCCGGCCTGAGCGCCGAGACCGGCTGCGATATCTACGGCAAGGCGGAATTCCTCAATCCTGGCGGCTCGGTCAAGGACCGCGCGGCACTCTACATCATCCGTGACGCCGAACGGCGCGGGCTGCTGACGCCCGGCGGCACGGTCATCGAAGGCACCGCCGGCAATACCGGCATCGGCCTGGCCCACCTGTGCGCGGCGCGCGGCTACCGCTGCATCGTCGTGATACCCGATACGCAGTCGCCCGAGAAAATGGAGCGGCTGCGCATGCTCGGCGCCGAAGTTCGCGCGGTGCCCGCCAAGCCTTACGCCGATCCGGACAACTACCAGAAGATTGCCGGCCGGCTGGCCGACGAGACCGACAACGCGATCTGGGCCAACCAGTTCGACAACCTGGCCAACCGCCAGGCCCACTACGAGACCACCGGCCCCGAGATCTGGCACGCCACCGGCGGGCATATCGATGCCTTCACCTGCTCCACCGGCACCGGCGGCTCGCTGGCCGGCATCGCGCGCTGCCTGAAAGAGCACAAGCCCGGCGTGCGCATCGTGCTGGCCGACCCGCACGGCAGCGCCCTCTATAACTTCGTCAAACACCGCGAGCTCAAGTCCGAGGGCAGTTCGATCACCGAGGGCATCGGCACCAGCCGCGTCACCGCCAACCTGCAGGACACGCCCATCGACGATGCGGTGCGCATCGTCGACCAGACCTGCGTGGACATGGTCTACCGCCTGCTGCGCGAGGAAGGGTTGTTCCTGGGCGGGTCGTCGGGAATCAACGTCGGCGCCGCGGTGGCGCTGGCGCGCGAGATGGGGCCGGGCCATACCATCGTCACGCTGCTATGTGACCGCGGTGACCTGTACATGGCACGGCTGTTCAATGAGGCCTGGCTGGAGGGCAAGGGGCTGCAGCCGATTCCGTTCCGGCGTGCCGGCCCCGCCGGGTAAATGCCTGCGCGGCTCACGCCGCCTTTAGCCGCCGCCACAGCGTGGTCGGGCTGATGCCGAGGACATGGCAGGCCGCGGCGCGGTCGCCGCCGCACTCGGCCAGCACGCGCCGGATATGCTCGACTTCGCTGGATTGCTTCACGCCGGCCAGTGAACGGCGCGGGCGTGTTGCCGGCGCGGCGGGCTCAGCGTCGGCCTCGGCCGGCGCCAGCACGCCATCGCCGAACAGCTCCGGCACGGCTGCCTGCAGCTCGCGCTGCAGCGCGTCGCTGTCCAGCCGGCGCCCGGCCACCAGCACGGCGATCCGTTCGGTCACGTTTTCCAGCTCGCGGATATTGCCCGGCCAGCGGTAGTGCGCCAGCCGCGCGCGGGCCGCGGCGGGCAGGCGCTGCGGCCGGTCCATGCCCAGGCGCTCCTGGGCGCGCCGGTACAGCAGCTCGGCCAGTTCCTGCAGGTCTTCGGAGCGGTCGCGCAGCGGCGGCATCTCGATGCGCAGGATATTGAGGCGGTAGTACAGGTCCTGCCGGAATGAGCCATCGCGCACCATCGCGGCCAGGTCGCCGTGGGTGGCGCCGATCACGCGCACGTTGACCGGCACGGCGTCGAGCCCGCCGATCGGCAGCACCTGCTTTTCCTGCAGCACGCGCAGCAGGCGCGTCTGCAGCGCGGACGGCATGTCGCCCACCTCGTCGAGGAACAGCGTGCCGTTGTGGGCCGACTCGAACAGGCCGGCCTTGCCGCCGCGGCGCGCGCCGGTGAAGGCGCCCTCTTCATAGCCGAACAGCTCGCTCTCCAGCAGCGCCTCGGGGAAGGCCGCGCAATTGACCGCCACGAACGGGAAGGCGCGGCGCGGGCTGGCGTCGTGCATGCCCTGTGCCAGCACCTCCTTGCCGGTGCCGCTTTCGCCGCCGATCAGCACGGTGGAATCGACTGCCGCGTAGCGCCGCGCCAGCTCGCGCAGCTCGGTCATGGCCGCGGAGGTGCCGGCCAGGTCGTCCAGGCTGTAGCGCACCCCGGCCGGCCGCGTGCGGGCGCGCGAGCGCAGGTTGCGGTCCACGCGCTGGATCGCGCTGGCGTCCTGGATGGTCAGCACCGCGCCGGCGGTGCCGGCCTCGCCGATGATGGGGATGCGGTTGACCACCACCATCTTGTCGCCGAGCTTGTGGATCGCTTCCAGTTCCTTGTCGCCGCTCTGCATCACGCCTTCGAGCGCCAGGTTTGGCGCCAGCGTCTGCAGCTTGCGCCCGACCGCGGCAGCAACGGAAGTGCCGAGAAAACGCTCCATCGCCGGGTTGAACGACTGGATGCGCCCTTCGGCATCCACCGCCGCCACGCCCTCGTTCAGGTGCGCCAGGATGGTGTTGACGTAGTCGCGCCGGGTGGCCTCGATGCGGCGCAGGCGCGCGGCCTCGATCGCGTCTTCGAGCGCCATGCGCACCGAGTTGCCGGAGTACAGGAACACGCCGGTCAGGCCATAGCGGTCGGCCAGGTCGGTCACCAGGCCGGGGCCGACCACGACCTGGATGCCTTCCTGCTTGAGCGCCTTCACGCGCGCCACGGCGTCGTCCTCGGTCAGGTAGGTATAGGCCGGGACCGACAGCGAGAACGCGCGCACGAATTCATCCACCTCGGCATACGTCGACGCGTGCGTGACCAGCGCCACCCGCGGCGAGATGCGCCGCGCGGTGGCCAGCGCGCTCATCACGTCGAAGCCCGTGACCTTGACCAGCACCACCGGCACATCCACGTGCTGGCGCAGGTAGGCGCCGTTGGAGCCGCCCGCCACCACCACGTCGAGCCGGCCCTCGCGCGCCTCGCGCGCCACGGCGCTGGCGGCGGCCTCGAAACCCTTGCCGACGATGCGGAATTCGGCCCGGTCGGCGTAGGCCGGAATCAGGTCGGCAAAGGCGCGCGCCAGGCGGCTGATGCCGATGGCCCAGATGCGCGGACGGGCTTGCGTGGAAACGGGAGGAGCCATGGTGCAATGCGGAAGGAATGCGTGGTGAAACCCGGGACGAACAGGCGTACAGTGCTGGCACATTGTCCGCCACGCGGCCTGGGATTTCAACTTTGAATTCCAAACTTGTGATTTTGGAATTCAATTGTGTTGAAAGGATGACATGAAATCGGTGGCCAGGCCAGCCGCCCTGCCCGCCAGCCCAGCGCTGGCAAGGGCTGGCGGATATTCCGTGTGGCCAGGCAAAGGCCTGGCACACCGCTTGCAGTATTAGGCCCGTCCCGTTCACCAACGCATACGCCATGACCTACTCCGCTTCCGACCTCGCGCGCTCCGCTGGCGCCCGCTTCCGCCAGGCGCTTGCCGACGAGCATCCGCTGCAGGTAGTCGGCACCATCAATGCCAACCATGCCCTGCTGGCCAAGCGCGCCGGCTACCGGGCCATCTACCTGTCGGGTGGCGGCGTTGCGGCCGGCTCGCTGGGCCTGCCGGACCTGGGCATCTCGAACCTGGACGACGTGCTGACCGATATCCGCCGCATCACCGACGTGTGCGACACGCCGCTGCTGGTGGACGTCGACACCGGCTTCGGCGCCTCGGCCTTCAACGTGGCCCGCACCACGAAGTCGCTGATCAAGTTCGGCGCGGCGGCCATGCACATCGAAGACCAGGTCGGCGCCAAGCGCTGCGGCCACCGCCCCAACAAGGAAATCGTCTCGCAAGGTGAAATGGTCGACCGCATCAGGGCCGCCGTCGACGCCCGCACCGACGAGAACTTCGTGATCATGGCCCGCACCGACGCGCTCGCCGTCGAAGGCCTGGACAAGGCCATCGAGCGCGCCGTCGCGTGCGTGGAAGCCGGTGCCGACGCCATCTTCCCGGAAGCCATGACCGACCTGGCCATGTACCGCAAGTTTGTCGATGCGGTGAAGGTGCCGGTGCTGGCCAACATCACCGAATTCGGCGCCACGCCGCTGTTCACCACCGAGGAACTCGGCGGCGCCGGCGTGTCGATGGTGCTGTACCCGCTGTCGGCCTTCCGTGCCATGAACAAGGCGGCGGAGAACGTCTACGCGGCCATCCGCCGCGACGGCACGCAGAAGAACGTGGTCGATACCATGCAGACCCGCGCCGAGCTCTACGAGAGCATCGGCTACCATGACTTCGAGCAGAAGCTTGACGCGCTCTTCGCACAAGGCAAGGGCAAGTAAGCAAGACTCACGCGCGGCCGGGCTTTGTCCCGGCCGCTTGCACGACAACAGACAGGCAATACCAGGCGTCACACAAAGGAGACCCAGATGTCCGAAGCGCAACCGCTCGTCACTCCCAAGCCCAAGAAATCCGTCGCCCTGTCGGGCGTGACCGCCGGCAATACCGCGCTGTGCACCGTCGGCCGCACCGGCAACGACCTGCACTACCGCGGCTACGACATCCTCGACATCGCCGAGACCTGCGAGTTCGAGGAAATCGCCCACCTGCTGGTGCACGGCAAGCTGCCGACCAAATCCGAACTGGC
>NZ_JBYSXC010000020.1:0-111679 GCF_058781795.1 Cupriavidus sp. FW306-1B-F12B | reverse complement strand
CCGCTGGCGCGGCCGCCGTCCCGGTTGCGGCGGCCGCGCCCGCGCGGCTGGCTGGCCGGCACCACCGCGGCAGCGCGCGCGGCCGGGTCGACGGCTTCCACCGTCATGCCTTCCTTGAGGCGGTCGGCGCCGTCCACCACCACGCGCTGGCCGGGCTCCAGGCCCTTGAGCACGGCATTGCGGCTGCCGTCGCCCGGGCCCAGCGTGACCACCTGCACCTTGACCTTGCTGCTGTCATCCACGGTGTAGACGAAGGTACCCTGCTGGCCGCGCTGGATCGCCGCCACGGGGATCACGGTGGCGTCCCTGAGCGTATCGACGCGCGTGCGCACGTTGACGAACTGGTTGGGGAACAGCATGCCGTCGGCGTTGGGGAAGACCGCCTTGAGCTTTACCGTGCCGGTGGTGGTGTCGATCTGGTTGTCGGTGGTCAGCAGCGTGCCTTCGCCGAGCTGGTTGCGCACCTGGCGGTCCCATGCCTGCACCGGCAGCTCTTCGCCGGCGTTGAGCTTCTTCAGCACCGACGGCAGGTTGTCCTCGGGGATGGTGTACATCACGGCGATGGGCTGGATCTGCGTGATCAGCGCGATGCCGTTGGCGTCGCTGGTGTTGACGATATTGCCCGGATCGACCTGGCGCAGGCCGATGCGGCCCGACACCGGCGCCACGATCTTCGTATAGCCCAGCTGCAGGCGCGCGTTGGCGACATTGCCCTGGTCGGTCTTGACCACGCCCTCGTACTGGCGCACCAGCGCGTCCTGGGTATCGACCTGCTGCTTGGAGATCGAGTCCTGGCCCAGCAGGGTGCGGTAGCGCTGCTGGTCGAGCCTGGCGTTCTGCAGCAGTGCCTGGTCGCGCGCGAGCTGGCCCACGGCCTGGTCCAGCGCGGCCTGGAACGGGCGCGGGTCGATCTCGGCCAGCACGTCGCCGGCCTTGACCATCTGGCCTTCCTTGAACAGCACCTTGAGCAGCGGGCCGGACACCTGCGCGCGCACGGTGACGTTGGAAACCGGGGTCACGTTGCCCAGGCCGTTGAGCACCACATCCATATCGCGCTTGGCCACGGTGGCGACCACCACGGGCGAGCGCGGCATGCCGGGGCCGCCGGCGCCACCCCGCGCGCCCGGGCCGCTGGCGCCCCGCTGCGCGCCTGCCGTCCCGGTCGCCTCCTGCGGCGCCTGGCCGCGATGGGCGTACCAGTACCAGGCGCCCCCCGCGAGCAGCAGCACCAGCACGCCGGCGGTCAGCCGGCGCCGGCCGGTGCGCCGCGGCGGAGCGCCCTCGGGCGGAGGCGAAGACGGGGTCGGGGAGGGGGTAGGCTGGCCTTGTTCGGGGTTGGACATGTCCGCAAATCCTGGGGGCGGCGCGCGCGGCGCGCCGGCGATGTTCGGTCTGGCAAGTGACGATGCAGCAGTATGCCGCAACGCCACGGGCGCCGGCCCGCCGCGTGGAGGGGCACGCCGCGGGTGGCCGGCAGGACGGCAAGTGCCGTGTGGCGCGCAATGCGGCGGCGCCGGTGGCACGTCATGCCGCAAGGATAATGTGCGGGCCCGGACGCCCGTATTTCAGCGCCCGGCGCTTTTATTACAGCGGATTACCAGCACCCCGGGTGTAACCTCCGGAAACAAAACCGCCCGGCCAAACCGGCATGTGTGGCGCCGGGGCTGACTATCATGTGCCTATGCGAACGAACCAGCCTACCCAGATCCTCGTCGTCGACGACGATCCCGAACTTCGCGACCTGCTGCGCGAGTACCTGACCCAGCAGGGCTTTGCCGTCTCGGTGATGCACGACGGCGACGGCCTGCAGGCGCGCCTGGAGCGCGAGCGCCCGGCGCTGATCGTGCTGGACCTGATGATGCCCAAGGTCGACGGCCTGACCGCGCTGCGCAACCTGCGCGCCAAGAACGACGACATCCCCGTAATCCTGCTCACGGCCCGCAGCGACGAGATCGACCGCATCGTCGGGCTCGAGATCGGCGCCGATGACTACCTTGGCAAGCCGTTCTCGCCGCGCGAGCTGCTGGCGCGCATCAACGCCGTGCTGCGCCGCAAGCTGGCACGCCCCGCGGCCGCGCCCGAGGACCGCGAATCGGTCGCCTTCGGCCCGTTCCGCGTCAATTTCCGCCAGCGCACGCTGAGCCGCGCCGGCCAGACGCTGTCGATCAGCGATACCGAGTTCGCGCTGCTCAAGCTGCTGCTGATGCATCCGCTGGAAGTGCTGTCGCGCGAGCGCATCGTCGAGCTGATGTACGGCAGCGCCAGCGGCATCAGCGACCGCGGCATCGACGTGCAGATCTGGCGCCTGCGCCGGCTGCTCGATGAAGACGCGCAGCGCCCGCGCTATATCCAGACCGTGCGCGGGCGCGGCTATACCTTCGTGCCCGACGAAGCGGAAGAGATGTCCGCGGGACTCCCCGAATAATGGCCGCGGCGCCCGCCCCCTGGCGCCGCATGCCACCAGACCCTGCTTTCCGATGAAGTTGCGACGTATCGACACCCTGTTCGGCCGCATTGCGCTGCTGATTGCCGCCGTGCTTGTGATCAGCCATTTCTCATGGCTGGCCATCCTGCGCATGGACCGCCGCCAGCAGCAGGTGGACTATTCAGTCGAGCAGATGCTGTTCCAGCTCGACAGCATCGAGCGCGCGCTCGACGCGCGTCCGCCGGCGAAGCTGCCCAGCCTGGTTGAGACAGCCAACACGGCCGACGCCGAAGAGCATGCCGTCGTGCCCAAGGGCGGGCGCTCGCGCCGGCTGGTCGAGCAGTTCATCGGCAGGCTGCCGCAGGGCACCGAGATCCGGCTGGAGGACGAGACCACGCCGCGCATCTGGATCAAGCTGCCCAGCCGCGCCCGCTGGATCGCCATGCCGATCCTGTGGGTCCACAATCCGCCGCCTGACAACCGGCTGGTGCCTGGCGTGATGCTGGTGGTGGGCGTGGCCATCGTCTTTGCCGTGCTGATCGCCTGGCAGATCCAGCGGCCGGTGCGCGACATGGCCAATGCGGCGGAGCTGCTGTCGCGCCAGCACGCCGTGCCGCCGCTGCGCGAACGCGGCCCGCATGAGCTGCGCCAGCTGATCGAGCGTTTCAACCGCATGGTGGCCGACCTGGCGCGCATCGACCAGGAGCGCAATACCATGCTTGCCGGCATCGCGCATGACCTGAAGACACCGCTGGCGCGGCTGCGCCTGCGCGCCGAGATGCTGGCCGATCCCAAGGCCGCCGCGGGGGTGACGCGCGACGTGGAGTCCATGTCGGCCATCGTCGAGCAGTTCCTGAGCTTCGCGCAGACCAGCGAGTCGACCGCGCGGCCGGTGCCGGTGGACCGGCGCGTCAATGAGCTGGCCGCGTCGCTGGCCGAGCAGGAGCGCCAGGTGGTGCTGTCGCTGGGCGCGGGCGAGGGCTTCCGCATGATCGCCACGCAGCTGGACCGCATCGTCGGCAACCTGGTCGACAACGCCTACGCCTATGGCAAGCCGCCGGTGTGCATCGCGACCGCGCGCACGCCGGAGGGTTACCTGCTGGTGGTGGAGGACCAGGGCGCCGGCATCCCCGAGGATGACAAGGAGCGCGCCACGTTGCCCTTTGTACGGCTGGACCCGGCTCGGGGCGGCAATGCGCATTCCGGGCTGGGGCTGGCGATCGTGGACCGGCTGGTGCGGCAGGCGGGCGGTAAGCTGAACCTGGTGAATGCCGATGGTGGCGGGTTCCGGGTGGAGATGCTGTTCGGGGCAGCTGAGGCTTGATTACCGCTGGTTTGCTCCCCTCTTCCGCTTGCGGGAGAGGGAGCAAACCGCCGGCATGCTGATGCTGTCATCCGTTGCGCTTGCCAGCGGCCTGCACGTCCTTCAAACCTTCTTCTTCTCCCCGATCCGGCTTTCCTTGCCGGCCAGCAGCTTGGCAATATTCTGCCGGTGCCGCGCAATCAGCAGCACGCTGATCACGAAGATTGCCCCCGTCATCACATCCACGCCGTTCATCAGCACATGGAAGAACGGTGCGAAGATCGCCGCCACCAGCGCCGCCAGCGACGAGTAGCGGAAGAAGAAGGCGATGATCAGCCACGTGGCCAGCGTGCCCAGGCCCAGGATCGGGTCGATGGCGAGCAGGATGCCCGCCGCGGTGGCCACGCCCTTGCCGCCGGCGAAGCGGTGGTACACCGGGAACAGGTGCCCCAGGAAAACCGCCAGCGCCACCATGGCCAGGCCGGTTTCGTTCAGCCCGTAGGCCGGCCCGAAGCGCGCCGCCAGCCATACCGCCAGCCAGCCCTTCAGGGCATCGCCGATCAGCGTCAGGATGGCGGCCTTCTTGTTGCCGGTGCGCAGCACGTTGGTGGCGCCGGGATTGCCGGAGCCATAGGAGTGCGGGTCCGGCAGCCCCATCAGCTTGCTGACGACCACAGCGAAGGAAATGGAGCCGATCAGGTAGGCGGCGAGGGCGAAAAGCAGATTGGCCATGTGTAGTGGGGTGTTTTCAGGCTGGCGCGATTGTAGCGCGGCAGGGGCCTCGCTACGTCCGTGACTTCCCGGATTGGCATCGAGGCTCCCCTCGGTTTGCGCGGGGGCTCTCAGTCAGGCAGTGCGCATTGCACCGGCTGGGCGTTCACCAGCATGGGCAGCAGCTTCGGGTCCAGGCTGACCAGGAAGCCGCGGCGCCCGCCGTTGATATAGATGCGCGCCAGCTCCAGCACGGTCGATTCGACGTAGACCGGCATGCGCTTGCGCGTGCCGAAGGGCGAGGTGCCGCCCACCATGTAGCCGCTGTGGCGTTGCGCCACCTCGGGCTTGCATGGCTGCACGCTCTTGCGGCCGGCCTGGCGCGCCAGGTTCTTGGTCGAGACCGAGCAGTCGCCGTGCATCAGCACCACCAGCGGCTGCGCGCGCTCGTCTTCCATGATCAGGGTCTTGATCACCTCGTGCTCGGGAACGCCCAGCTGGCGCGCCGATTCGCCGGTGCCGCCGTGCTCGACATAGTCATACGGATGCTCGCCGAAGGCGACGCCATGCTTGCGCAGGTACTGCGTGGCGGGGGTTTCTGATACGTGCCTGGTCTTGCTCATGACAGTGGTCGCCGCCCGCTTGCTCAGCCGCGCGGATGGTGCTGCTGGTGCAGCTCGCGCAGGCGTTCGCGGGCGACGTGCGTATAGATCTGGGTGGTGGAAATATCGGCGTGGCCCAGCAGCAGCTGCACCACGCGCAGGTCGGCGCCGTGGTTGAGCAGGTGCGTGGCAAAGGCGTGCCGCAGCGTGTGCGGCGACAGCGGCGCGTGCACGCCGGCATCGCGCGCATGGCGCTTGATCAGGTGCCAGAACGCCTGCCGCGTCATGCCTTCGCCGCGCTGCGTGACAAAGAGCGCGTCGCAGGCGCGCCCGGCCAGCAGCGCGGGGCGCGCACTGGCCAGGTAGCGGCGCAGCCAGTCGCCGGCCTGCTGGCCGAACGGCACCAGCCGCTCCTTGTCGCCCTTGCCGCCGACCACGCGCGCCACGCCTTCGTTCAGGCCGATCTCGATGGTCTTCATCTGCGTGAGCTCCGACACGCGCAGCCCGCTGGCGTACATCAATTCCAGCATGGTGCGGTCGCGCAGCCCCAGCGGCGTGTCGGTGTCGGGCGCTTCGAGCAGCACGTCGACCTGGGACTCGGTCAGGGTCTTGGGGTAGCGCGGCGGCTGCTTGGCGGGGCGCAGCAGCAGGCAGGGGTCGGCTTCGACCAGGTGTTCGCGCAGCGCCCACTGGTAGAAGCGGCGGAACACCGCCAGGCGACGGTTGGCCGACGAGGCGCGGCTCTGCGTGTGGCGTGCGTTGAAGTAGGCCGACAGCGCGCCGTCGTCCGCGCCCGGCAACTCGCCGCGGTGCTCATGCTGCAACCAGCGCGCCAGCAGCGTCAGGTCGCGCCGGTAGGCATCGATGGTATTGCGCGAGAGGCCGTCTTCCAGCCACAGCGCGTCGCAGAAGCGGCTGACCAGTGCCACGTCGGCGTCGCTGGGCGCGGCGGCGATGTCAGGTGCCTGGGCGGCGCCGCTCATATCAGCATGGCGCCCTCATGGCGCAGCAGCCAGCGTTTGACGTCGAGGTAGAAGCCGTCTTCGGCATGGTGCGAGAAGCCGCCGATGCCGCGTGCCGAGACCACGCGATGGCAGGGGATCACGATCGGGAACGGGTTCTGCCCGCAGGCCTGGCCCACCGCACGCGGCATCGCGCCGATGGCCTCGGCGATGGTGCCATAAGTGGTCACCGCGCCGCGCAGCACTGCGCTGATGGCCTGCCACACGCGCTGCTGGAAGTCGCTGCCGGCCGGGGCCAGCGGCAGGTCGAAGACGGTGTCGGGGTTGGCATAGTAGGCCTCCAGCTGTGCCGCCAGTTGCTGCGTCAGCGCGTCAACAGGGGCGCGTGCCTCGACGTGCTCGGGAAGGTACACGATGGCCCGGATGCGCGCGCCGTCCGTGCGCACCCCGATCTTGCCGAAGGGGGCGGGGAGGATGGCGTCATAGGTGGCGGGCATGGCGGTCAGGCTGGGGCGAATGCTGGATTTTAGTGCTTTTTGGCGCGGGCAAGAAAAAAGGGCCGCCTCGCGGCGGCCCTTTGCGGGTGGCGTCACACCGGCCGGATCATTGCTCCAGCTTGATGTTCTGCACCTTCACAAGATTCTTCATCTTGTCGAATTCCTTCTTGATCTCGGCCGCATGCTGCGCCGGCGTGTTGCCCGACGGCTCGGCGCCGGCGGTGCGCAGGCGCTGCTGGAAGTCCTTGTCCTGCAGGGCCTTGACGGCGGCCTCGTTGAGCTTCTTGATGACGTCGTCAGGCGTGCCGGCCGGCGCCACCAGGCCGTACCAGGCCGGGTCGTTCGGCTCCTTCAGGCCCATTTCGCCGAAGGTCGGCACGTTGGGCATGGATTCCAGGCGCTTGTTCCAGGCCACCACGATCGGGCGCAGCTTGCCGGCCTTGATGTAGGGGATCGAAGAGGGCAGGTTGTCCACCATGATCGGCACCTGGCCGGCCAGCACGTCGTTCAGCGCCGGGCCCGCGCCGCGGTACGGGATATGGACCATGAAGGTCTTGGTCGAGACCTTGAACTGCTCGCCCAGCATGTGGCCGAAGCCGCAGGTGCCCGACGAGGCGTACGAATACTTGCCCGGGTTGGCCTTCAGCACGGCCAGGAACTCCTTGTAGTCCTTGGCCGGGAAGTTCGGGTTCACGGCGATCACGTTGGCGACGTTGGCCAGGTTGGTGATGGGCTTGAAGTCCTTGATCGGGTCGTACGACAGCTTGGGGTTGCAGGCCGGGTTCACGGCCATGGTCGAGACCGTGGAGATGCCGATGGTGTAGCCGTCCGGCGCGGCCTTGGCGATCGCGTCGGCACCGATCGAACCGCCCCCGCCGGCGCGGTTCTCCACCACCACGGGCTGGCCCAGGATGCGGCTCATCTGGTCCGCGGCGCCGCGGCCGACGATGTCGGTGGTGCCGCCGGGTGCGAACGGAATGATCAGTCGGATCGGCTTGGTGGGGTAGCTCTGGGCCTGCGCCGCGGTGGCGGCGGCGGCCAGGGCCAGGGTCAGTGCGAGTTTGCCAGCTTGCATGAGATCATGTCTCCCGTCAGGAAATCCGGGCAGGGTGCCGCCCGGAAGAAAAAAAACCGTCGCAGTGCCACAGGTGGGGCCGTGCGTCGGCAGCGTAATTGTGTCAGCCGCCCAGCAGCCCGCGCTTGACCTCGGCGTCGACCGGGCGCTCGCCCAGGAAGACCCGCAACACGGCCTGGTAGAAGTCTTCGCCGGGGATCGGCCGGCCGCGAGGCGTGCCGTTGATGGCGATGACGGTCCCCGTCTGCGGGGAAAAATCCAGGTTGATCACGTCGCCCTTGTGCGCGGTGCCGATCTCGCCCAGGGTGCGCTCGAACTGTACCAGCCGCGCGGCCAGTTCCTGCATCTGCTGTTCGCTGTGGTTGTTGCGGATGCCCTGGCGGATGGCGCGCACGACGTCCGGCGGTTCGGTCTCGCGCAGCATGCGCAACTGTAGCCGCTTGGCGCCGGGCGTGCCCAGCACCAGGGCCGCGTTGCGGGCCTTCTCCTGCAGGTACAGGGCGGCCACGTAGCCGTTGGCCAGGAAGCCCGCGCGCAGGGCGGTGCCGTTGAGCTGCAGCTCCTTGCCGCCCACGCGCGCCGCATCGTCAAAACGTATCCCCTCAATCTCCACCGAGCGCGCCGGCACCGGTACGGCGCCCGCGGCCGTGGCGGCGCACAGCGCCACCAGCACGGCGGCCAGGCGCAGGCAGCGGCCCGGGTGCAGACCAGGGCGGAAGGGGGCTCGGAGGTGGGTGTCCGGGCGCGGCGGCGCGGACCGGGTGCGGGACAACATGGCGGCAGGCGTACAACTTGGCATGCCATGCTGGCCTAAATCTGGAAAAATACCTATCCGTATCTGCCCTAGTCCGCACATTACGGTTTTTTGCCGTTTTCTACCGCCGCCGCCGCATTCCCGAACGACGGCCCGCAGGGCAGCTGCCGCGTCATGCCACCGCCACTACAACAACGATAAATGTCTTCTGCTCTCCTGCTGGTCCCGGACTTCAGCCTGATCCTCATCGGCTGGCTGCTGGTGCGCTATACCCCGTTCGACCGTGCCTTCTGGGGTGGGGTGGAGCGCCTGGTCTACTTCGTGCTGTTCCCGGCGCTGCTGCTGCAGTCGACCAATACCGCGGTGCTGGATTTCTCGTCGACCTCGGCCATGCTGGGGCTGGCGCTGCTGGTGATGGCCACCGGCATGGCCGGCGGCTACGCCGTCAAATGGGTGTTGCGACCGGACGCGCTGAGCTTTGCCTCGGGCCTGCAGACCGCGTTCCGCTTCAATTCCTATATCGGGCTGGCGCTGGCCTCGCGCCTGGGCGGCTCCGAGGGGCTGGCGCTGATGGCGGTGATCGTCGGCTGCACGGTGCCGCTGTGCAATGTGGCGGCGGTGTGGGCGCTGGCGCGGCACGGCCAGACCGCACTGTGGAAAGAGCTGGCGCGCAACCCGCTGATCCTGGCCACTGCCGGCGGCCTGCTCACCAACCTGATGGGGCTGCATGCGCCCGAGGTGCTGGGCATGACGCTGAACCGGCTGGGCTCGGCCTCGACCGCGCTGGGGCTGATGACGGTGGGTGCCGGGCTGCAGATGAGTGGCGCCACCGGTACCGCCGGCCCGGTGGCCTGGTGGACCGGGGTCAAGCTGCTGGCGATGCCGTGCGTGGCCTGGCTGGTGGGGCGGCACCTGCCGCTGACCGCGCTGCAGTACCAGATCGTGGTGCTGTACGCCTCGCTGCCCACGGCCTCCAGCGCCTATATCCTGGCGGTGCGCATGGGCGGCAACGGGCCGATGGTGGCGGCGACGATTTCGCTGATGACGGTGGCGGCGATCGTGACCACGCCGCTGTGGCTGGCGCTGGTCAGTTAGTCCGGCGGCGGGCCGCCTTGCGCCAGGGCCCAGTCGATATGCTCGCGCACCAGCGGCGTGGCGCTCTCGCGCCGCTCCAGCAGCGCTGCGCGGATGCGCGTAGCCAGGGCCGCGTCTTCGGCGCGCGTGCCCGACAGCGCCGCGCGCAGGCTGTTGCCCAGCCCCACCGCCAGGTTGCGCAGCCAGCGCTCATGGCCGATGCGGCGGATCGGGCTGCCTTCGAGCCGCTGGTTGAATTCCGCTTCGGTCCACTGGAACAGCGCCACCATGTCGGGCGCGTCGAGCCCGTTGCGCACGTCGAAGTCCGGCACCATGGCCACATGCGCGAACTTGTTCCACGGGCAGGCCAGCTGGCAGTCGTCGCAGCCGTAGACGCGGTTGCCCATGGGCGCGCGGAACTCCACCGGAATCGGGCCCTTGTGCTCGATGGTCAGGTAGGAAATGCAGCGGCGCGCGTCCAGCCGGTACGGCGCCACGATGGCGCGCGTGGGGCAGATGTCCAGGCAGCGGTGGCAGTTGCCGCAGTGGCCGGACTCGGGGGCGTCGGCCGGCAGCGGGATGTCGACCAGGATCTCGCCCAGGAAGAACATCGAGCCGCCGTCGCGGTCCAGCAGCAGCGTATGCTTGCCGCGCCAGCCGAGCCCGCCCTGGCTGGCCAGCGCCACTTCCATGACGGGTGCGGAATCGGTAAAGACGCGGTAGCCGAATTTTCCGATTTCGGCCTCGATCCGGCTGGCCAGCTGCTGCAAACGGCTGCGCAGCACCTTGTGATAATCGCGGCCGCGCGCATACAGCGACACCACCGCCGTGGCCGGATCGTCCAGCCGCGCCAGCTCGTGCCGGCGCCAGTCGGTGGCGCCGGCCTGCGCGCCGGCAGCCGGAATGTACGGCATCCGCGCCACGATCGCGCGCACGGTGCCGGGCACCAGTTCGGCCGGCCGGGCGCGCCGCAGGCCGTGGTTCGCCATATAATCCATGTCGCCGTGGTAGCCCTGTGCCAGCCACGCCATCAGCCCCGGCTCGGCATGACTGAGGTCGACATCGGCGATGCGCACCGAGGCAAAGCCCAGTTCCGCGCCCCATGCGCGGATCGACGCGGCCAGTGCCGCAAGTTCCCCGGGGCCCGCGGCCAGGTGGGCGGCGGTGCCGGGAACGGGGGTAGGTGGCGCATCTGCCTGCCCTGGGGCGACTCGGTCGATCATCCCTGAATTGTACGCAATGCCCTTGCTCGAAGAACGCACCCTGACGCTGCCCGACGAAGCCGCCACCGCGCGCCTGGGCGCCGCGCTGGCCGCCGCCGTGCAGGCCATGCCGCCGCGCACGGTGCATGTGCAGCTGTCCGGCGACCTGGGCGCCGGCAAGACCACGCTGACGCGCGCGATCCTGCGCGCGCTCGGCCATGCGGGCAAGGTCCGCAGCCCTACCTACACGCTGTGCGAGCCTTACGAGGTGGCCCGCGCCGACGGCTCGCCGCTGACGGTCTACCACTTCGACCTGTACCGCTTTGCCGATCCCGAAGAGTGGATCGACGCGGGTTTTCGCGACTGCTTCGCCGAACCGGCCTTCAACCTGGTCGAGTGGCCGGAAAAGGCCGGCCGCCTGCTCGGGGAACCGGATCTCCATATGTTGCTCCAATCGGACATGGCCGGGGCGGATGACGCCGGCGAGCGGCGGATCGCGACGATGCGCGCCTATACTCACACTGGACTTACCCTGCTGAACGCATGCTGATCAAGCGACTTGCCACCGACCGCCCCGATGGACCCGACGGCCTGCTGCAGGCGCGCCGCAAATGGATGGCGCAGGCACTGAAGCTGGGCGCGGGCACGGCCGTGCTGACCCTGGCCGGCCCGCAGATCGCGTTTGGCGCCGGCATCGTCGCGGTGCGCGTGTGGCCGGCCGAGGACTACACCCGCGTCACCATCGAATCCGATTCCCCGCTGGCCGCCGTGCACCAGATGATCCGCGACCCCGACCGGCTGGTGGTGGACATCGACGGCCTGGACCTGTCGCCCACGCTGCGCGAGCTGGTGGCCAAGATCACTCCGAACGACCCCTATATCCAGACCGTGCGCGTCGGCCAGAACCGCCCGCGCGTGGTCCGCATGGTGTTCGACCTGAAGGAAAACGTGGCGCCGCAGGTGTTCACGCTGGCGCCGATCGGCAGCTACCGCAACCGCCTGGTGTTCGACCTGTACCCGGTCAATCCGCCCGATCCGCTGTGGAAGCTGGTGCGCGACACCGAGGAAAAGCAGCGCCGCTTCGCCACCTCGGACCCGGCGCCGGGCAACGACGGCATCGCCGGCGCGCCGGCCGGTGCCGAGGAAGACGCGATCGGCGCGCTGGTGCGCCGCTTCGACGAGAAGGGCGAGGTGCCGCCCACCACCGCGCCGCTGCCGCCGCCGGTGGCCTCGGCCCGGCCCAGGCCGTCCGCACCGCCGGTGCCGAGCCCCAATGCCCCGGTGGTGCCGCCGGTCGCACGCGACAACCCTACCGCCGAACGGCCCTTCAAGATGCGCCGCCTGCTGACCGTGGCGATCGACCCCGGCCACGGCGGCGAAGACCCGGGCGCGATCGGCGCCGCCGGCTCGCGCGAGAAGGACGTGGTGCTGCAGATCGCGCACCGCCTGCGCGCCAAGATCGATGCCCAGCCCAATATGCGCGCGATGATGACGCGCGACGCCGACTTTTTCGTGCCGCTGAACGTGCGCGTGCAGAAGGCGCGCCGGGTGCAGGCCGACCTGTTTGTATCGATCCACGCCGATGCCTTCTTGTCGCCCGAGGCGCGCGGCGCGTCGGTGTTCGCGCTGTCCGAACGCGGCGCCTCCAGTACCGCGGCGCGCTGGCTGGCCAACAAGGAAAACGCCTCCGACCTGATCGGCGGCGCCAATATGGGCAACAAGGATGCGCAGGTGGCGCGCGTGCTGCTGGACCTGTCCACCACCGCGCAGATCAATGACAGCCTGCAGGTCGGCAAGGCCGTGCTGGGCGAGATCGGCGGCATCAACAAGCTGCACAAGGGCAGCGTCGAGCAGGCCGGGTTTGCGGTGCTGAAGGCGCCGGATATCCCGTCGATCCTGATCGAGACGGCCTTTATCAGCAATCCGGAAGAAGAGCGCAAGCTCAACGATAACGCGCACCAGGAGCAACTGGCCAATGCGATCCTGAAGGGGATCCGGTCTTACTTCGCGCGCAATCCGCCGCTGTCGAAGAATCCGTCAGTGTGAATCTGGCGGGCACAAAAAAACCGGGGCATGCCCCGGTTTTTTTTCATGGCTGCGTGCCTCAGGCCCGCGCCGCGGCCTGGTCCTCCAGCAAGGCATCGCGGTTGGCATAGCGCGACGCGATCACCGAGCATACGATCAGCTGCAGCTGGTGATAGACCATCAGCGGCAGCACCAGCAGGCCCAGCGCGGGATGGCCGGCGAACAGGATCTTGGCCATCGGGATGCCGTTGGCCAGGCTCTTCTTGGAGCCGCAGAACACCGCCGTGATCTCGTCCTCGACAGAGAAGCCAAGGCGGCGCGCAGTCAGCGTGGTAAAGCCCAGCACCACGAACAGCAGCACCGCGGCGATCAGCATCACTGCGCCGATGGTCTGCCACTGGTACTGGTGCCACAGGCCCTGGGCGGTGGCGTCGCAGAATGAGGAATAGACGATCAGCACGATCACGCCACGGTCGATCTTGTTGGTGATGTGCTTCTTCTTCGCCAGCCAGCTGCCGATCAGCGGACGCAGCAGCTGCCCCAGCGCGAACGGCAGCAGCAGTTGCAGCGCCACCCCGGTGAGCGCCTTGCCCAGCGGCATCGAGGCGCCGCTGGCGCTGATCACCAGCCCCATCAGCAGCGGCGTGACCAGCATGCCGATCAGGCCCGAGATGGTGGCGTTGAAGATCGCTCCGGAAACATTGCCGCGCGCCATCGAGGTCATGGCCACCGACGACGATACCGTCGACGGCAGCGCGCACAGGAAGAACACGCCCAGCAGCAGGTCCGGCGGCAGCGTATTGCGCAGCGACAGCATCAGCAGCACGCCTACCACCGGGAACACCACGTAGGTAAAGGTCTGCACGAAGACATGGAGGCGCCAGTGCTTGGCGCCCGACACCAGCTTGTCGCGCGAGAGCGCCGCGCCGTGCAGGAAGAACACCAGCGCCACGCCCAGGCCGGTCACCACGCCCAGGTGCAGCGGGCCGTCGCCGGCGCCGATTTCAGGGGCGGCCAGCGCAATGGCGATAGCCGTCAACATGACGAGGACGAAGCCGTCGATCAGGTCATAAAGTTTCTTGAGCTTGCGGACAATACGAGACATGACTGCGGGTGGATCCTGCGATGTTAGGGTTTTGCCTAGTATTGGACGCCAGCCAAGTCTAGAATGCAAATTCATTTATAGAATCTATTTATCCGGGCGTTGCATGAATTACACACTGCGCCAGTTGCGCGTCTTCCTGGCCGTGGCCAATACCGGCGGCTTCAGCCGGGCCGCCGATGTGGTCGGCCTGACCCAGCCTGCGGTCAGCCGCGGCGTGGCTGAGCTGGAAGAGGCACTTGGCGTGCGCCTGCTGGACCGCACCACGCGCGAGGTGGTGCTGACCGAGGCCGGCCACGCGCTGGCGCCCGCGCTTGAGCGGCTGCTCGGGCAGCTCGACGACACGCTGGAAGAGACGCGCCAGCTTGGCGAACGCTATCGTGGTCGCGTAGTGATAGCTGGTGCGCCGACGATCTCGGCCCGGCTGATGCCGATGTACGTGGCCGCCTGCGCCGCCCAATACCCCGAGATCCGCCTGACCGTGCGTGACAACGTGCAGGCCGACGGCCTGGAGCAGGTGCGTGCCGGCGCGGTGGACTTTGGCGTGCTGATCGATCCGCTGGTGCGCGACGGGCTGGTGGTGGAGCCGGTGGCGACCGACCCGTTCTGCTTTGTCTGCCGGCGCGACCATCCGCTGGCGCAGTCGGCCTCGGTGCCGTGGTCGGCGCTGCATGGGATGCAGCTGGTGCTGCTGGACTTTGCCTCCGGCAGCCGTCCGCTGATCGACCGCGTGTTCGGCCGGCATGGCGTGGTGCCGCTGGTGGTGCAGGAGCTGGGCCACTCGGCGAGCGTGTTCGGCATGGTCGAGGCCGGCATCGGCGCATCGGTGCTGCCGTCGTTCTCGCTGCCGCTGCCGGCGGCGTCGCCGCTGGTGTGGCGCCCGCTGGTGCCGTGCGAGGAGCGCAGCATCGTCATGGTCCGGCGCGAGGACCGTTCACTGTCGCCGGCCGCGGCGGCGGTGTGGGACCTGGTGCGCCGCCTGACCGTGCGCGCCGAGGCGCCCGCAATGAGCGCCGCGGCCTGACCCGGTCTCACTCTGTCAACGCGCGGTGACCATCACCGCTTCCAGTTCAAAGCTGCCGTCGGCCTGCACGCGATAGTGCTCACGCACTTCCGTCGGCGCCATCTGCCACAGGTGGCGGATGGCCTCCACGGCCACCGGCGCGGTGCGCATGCGCCTGACCCAGCTGTCGAACTCGATGCCGATGCGCCAGATGTCCGATACGGCGATGCCATCGGCGCCAAAGCCCGCCTCCTCGAACATCGACCGCCACCCCGCCGGCGCGTAATCGCGCACGTGCGAGGGATCGCGCAGCAGTTCCACCGATTGCAGCCAGGTATCGCGCAGCGGATCCGGCGCACCGGCAATATCGATCAGCACCACTTTGCCGCCGGGCTTGAGCACGCGTCGGATCTCGGCCAGTGCCGCCGGGACGTCGCGCCAGTGGTGCGCGCTCATGCGCGAGACCACCGCGCAGAAGCTGGCATCGTCGAACGGCAGCTGTTCGGCAGCGCCCTGGCGCGTGCGGATATTGGCCAGCCCGCGCTCGCGCGCCGCGGCCTCGACCACGGCCAGCATGTCCGCCGACAGATCGTAAGCCGTCACTTCGCCCGCAATCGCTGCCGCGGCGAAGCTGGCATGGCCCGCGCCGCAGCCCAGGTCCAGCACGCGGCTGCGCGGGCGGTTGGCTGCGGGGATCAGCGCGGCCAGTTCGTCTTTCAGTTGCTGCAGGTCCGCGCCGCTGGCGTGGACGGCGCTGGTGAGGTAGGCGCTGGCGGTGGCGCCGAACTGGGCGGCGACGAGTTCCTGCTGTTGCATGGTGCTGGGCTCCTTGGGCCACGCCCTAGTCATGGGCGGCCTTCTTGTTGGGGAGGGGACTTGCCCGCGAGGCGGGTTCGGCATACTGTAGGCGGGCAGTTTTCCCGGTACAAGTTACCGATTTATCCTGGTATAAGCGACACCAGCCTGTCATGCCCTTGTCTGCCGATCCCGCCGTTGTCCCGCCTGCATCGCCATCGTCGCGCGAATCCGTGCTGGGCGCTTTCCTGCGTGCGCACCGTGAACGGCTCGCGCCGGCCGATGTCGGGCTCGCACCGGGCCGGCGCCGCCGCACCCCCGGCCTGCGCCGCGAGGAAGTCGCGCAACTGGCGGGCTTGAGCGCGACCTGGGTGACGTGGCTGGAGCAGGGGCGGCCGGTATCGCTGTCGGCACGCGCGCTGGCCAGCCTGGCTGCCGCGCTGCGGCTGTCGCGCGCCGAGCGCGCCTACCTGTTCGAACTGGCGGGCCGCCGCGACCCGCAGCAGGCCGCGGACGAAACCGTGCCGCCGGTGGTGCTGGCCAGCGTGCATGCCATCGGCGGGCCGGCCTACCTGCTCGACCGGCAATGGAACGCGCTGGCCTGGAACGACGCCGCCGCGGACCTTTTTATCGGCTGGCTCGATGCCGCCAGCGCCGAGCGCAACCTGCTGCGCGCGATGTTCCTGTCGCCGGGGCTGATGGCGCTGGTGGAAGACTGGCCGCACCGCGCGGCACGGCTGGTGGCGGAATTCCGCGCGCACAGCATCCGCCATGCGGACGAGGCGCCGACGCGAGCCTTGATCGAGGGGCTGATGGCAGAGAGCGCGGCCTTCCGCGATGCCTGGCTGTCGCAGGACGTGGAAGACCGCGAGGGCGGCCGCCGCGGCTTTCACCATCCGCAGCTGGGCGCGCTGCAGTTCGAGCAGCTGACGCTGGTGCCGGCGGCGGCGCCGGGCTTGATGCTGGTGATGCTGCTGCCCGGCTGAGCGGGCAGCGCCGGGGCTTTACTTGGGCTGCATCCGGATCGCGCCGTCCAGGCGGATCACTTCGCCATTGAGCATGGTGTTCTCGATGATCGAGCGGGCCAGCTTGGCGTACTCCGCCGGGCGGCCAAGGCGCGGCGGGAACGGCACCGTCCTGCCGAGCGCGTCCTGCACTTCCTGCGGCATGCCCAGCAGCATCGGCGTTTCGAAGATACCCGGGGCGATGGTCATGCAGCGCACGCCGTCGCGCGACAGGTCGCGCGCGATCGCCAGCGTCATCGCCACCACGCCGCCCTTGGACGCGGCATAGGCGGCCTGCCCGATCTGGCCGTCAAAGGCCGCCACCGACGCCGTATTGATGATCACGCCGCGCTCGCCTTCGCTGTCGGGGGTGTTTTGCACCATGGCCGCGGCGGCCAGGCGGATCATGTTGAAGGTGCCGACCAGGTTGATGCGGATGGTCTTGTCGAAGGCTTCCAGCGGATGCGGGCCGTTCTTGCCGACGGTCTTGTTGGCGGTGGCGATGCCGGCGCAGTTGACGATGCCCGAGAGCCGGCCCAGTGCCTGGGCGGCGGCCACCACCGCCTGGCCGTCGGCCTCGGAGGTGACGTCGCAGCGGACGAACTGGCCGCCCAGTTCAGTTGCCAGCGCCTGGCCGTCGGCCTCGTTCAGGTCGGCGATCACGACCCTGGCGCCGGCTTCGGCCAGCATGCGGGCGGTGCCTGCACCCAGGCCCGAGGCGCCGCCGGTGACGATGAATACGTTGCCTTGGATTTGCATTTGGGGTTGTCTCCTTGGATTGGGTATTTGTTGCCGTTTACGTAAACGTCAATTCGTTGGCGGTATTTTACGGGGTGGTGGGGGATGTGCAAGGGGTGGGATTGCTAGGCGGGCTCGGAATCAGTCGGCCAAAACAAAAGCGGCCCAAAGGCCGCTTTCACAACACCAGGCAGAGCAGGCGAAAAATTACTTCAACGCTTCGAACACCCGCGCGGTAATGTCATCGACATTGCCCACGCCCAGGATCTTGCGGTACTTCGGCGGCGCCACCTTGGCGGAAGCATCTCCCTTGGCAGCCCAGTCCGAGTAGTAGTCCACCAGCGGACGCGTCTGCTGCGAATAGACATCAAGACGCTTCTTGACCGTCTCTTCCTTGTCATCGTCACGCTGGATCAGCGCCTCGCCGGTCTCGTCGTCCACGCCCTCGGTCTTGGGCGGGTTGTACTTGACGTGGTAGGTGCGGCCCGAGGCCACGTGCACGCGGCGGCCGCTCATGCGCTCGATGATGGCGTCGAACGGCACGTCGATTTCCAGCACGTAGTCGATTGCCACGCCCGCTTCCTTCATTGCCTCGGCCTGCGGAATGGTGCGCGGGAAGCCGTCGAACAGGTAGCCGTTCTTGCAGTCGTCTTCCTTGAGGCGGTCTTTCACCAGGCCGATGATGATGTCGTCCGACACCAGTCCGCCCGCGTCCATGACCTTCTTGGCTTCTACGCCCAGCGGGGTGCCGGCCTTTACCGCGGCGCGCAGCATGTCGCCCGTGGAGATTTGCGGAATGCCGAACTTCTCGCAGATGAACTTGGCTTGCGTGCCTTTGCCGGCGCCGGGCGCGCCCAACAGGATCAAACGCATTTACGGGTCCTCAGAGTTTTTAATCTGGTGTGGCGGGAGATCAGAAGGAGGGTAACGCCGTAACTTGACGCAGGACTTACTGCGGTCCTGATGCGTTCTGACTGCGTTCAGCGCGGGCACTGCTCATGCGTACCCACGCATACGGCCGGCGGCGGCTGCCAGGGGGATGGCGGCGCGGCACACCGGACGGGCTCTATCTTTATCTCCCCACCGAGCCTTGGCCGGCGGCACGCTTGCGCATGCCGGCCGGGCGGCTCTGTATCGGCAAGCATTATGCCATGAGGCGGCGCCAAATCGGCCCGAAATCCGCCCCCTGGTTCAGGTTGCAGCAGTATGAACCTGAGCGGGCAAGCGCCCGCGCGGGTCACTTTCCGGCGTTTTTGTCAGGGCCCTTCCTGGGCCATCGACTGCGCCCACAGCGCGCGCACCCGTTCCAGGTCGGCCGGAGTGTCGACCCCGGGGGCCGGCGCGGCGCTGGTCTGCAGCACCGCAATGCGCTCGCCATGCCACATGGCGCGCAGTTGCTCCAGCGCCTCGGTCTGCTCCAGCGGCGCCGCCGCCAGCGTCGGGAAGCGGCGCAGGAAGCCCGCCCGGTAGGCGTACAGCCCGATATGGCGCAGCACCGGCATGCCGGGCAGCGGCACCTGTGCCAGCGCCGCGGGCACGGCCGGCACGCCCGACCAGGCATCGCGCGCCCACGGGATCGGCGCGCGCGAGAAATACAGGGCGCGGCCGGCGGCGTCGCACACCACCTTGACCACATTGGGATTGAAGACTTCGGCGATGTCCTGCAGCGGATGCGCCGCGGTGGCGATGGCGCAGTCGGCGTGGTGCGCCAGGTGCAGCGCCACCTCGTCGATCAGCGACGGTTCGATCAGCGGCTCGTCGCCCTGCACATTGACCACGATGGCGTCGTCGGCCAGGCCCAGCTGGGCGGCCGCTTCAGACAGGCGGTCGGTGCCGGAAGGGTGGTCGGCGCGGGTCAGCACGGCTTCGATGCCGTGCGTGGCGCAGGCCTGCGCCACCGCGGGCGCATCGGTGGCGACCACGGTGCGCTGCGCCGACGACGCATGCGCGCGTTCGGCCACGCGCACGATCATCGGGCGACCGCCGATATCGGCCAGGGGCTTGTCAGGCAGGCGCGTCGAAGCGAGCCGCGCGGGAATGACGACAGTGAACGCCGGGACGGTCATGGCGCGCACTCAGTTGCCGGAGGCAGGGGCGTCCGGGTTGACCACGCGGCCCGGCACCGACTGGCGGGCCTCGTCGGCCAGCATCACGGGGATGCCGTCGCGGATCGGGTACGCCAGCTTGTCGGCGTGGCAGATCAGCTCCTGCGCGGCGCGGTCGTATTCCAGTTTGCCCTTGCACAGCGGGCAGACCAGGATTTCAAGCAGCCGGTTGTCCATCTCGGTGTTCCTCGTTGCGCCCTGCGGCGCCGGGCGTGGTTGCCGGCGCGGTCGGCGCGGGTTTGATTTGCGCCAGCACGGCGCGGCGGATTTTTTCGATCAGGCCGGCATCGATCACGGGCCTGGTGGGGACGACCCAGATGCGCGGGTCGTCGAAGCGCTCGCATTTTACGGCATCCTTCTCGGTGATCAGGATCACGTCGGCGTCGAGCGCGTCGGGATTGTCAGCGAACGGGTCGGCGACAAAATCATAGTGATCCGGCAGCGGCAGCGTCTTCGGTGTCAGGCCCGCGCCGCGCAGGCTGGCGAAGAAGCGCTCGGGGTTGCCGATGCCGGCCGCGGCCAGCACGCGCCGGCCGGCAAAGGCGCTGACCGGCCGCGCCATGGTGGGGTCGGCCAGCTGCCAGGCATCGTCCAGCTCCAGCCGCATGCCGTACATGCCGGGGCGGTCGGCCGTGGCGCGGAAGTTGGGGTCATTGATCAGGGTCGCGTCGCGCGGGCGCGAAAGCGGCTCGCGCAGCGGGCCGGCCGGCAGCAGCAGGCCGTTGCCGCCCATGCGCGAGTCGAACATCACGATCTCGAAGTCGCGCTGCAGCTTGTAGTGCTGCAGGCCATCGTCGAGCAGCAGCACATTGACGCCCGGGTGCGATACCAGCATGGTCTGCGCGCACAGCGCGCGGTCGGGGAAGACCCAGACCGGCACGTCGGTGGCGCGCGCAATCAGGAGCGGCTCATCGCCTACGTCGGACGCCTTTGATGTCGGCTTCACGCGGCGCGGGTGCTTGAGTTCCACGCCGTAGCCGCGCGACACCACGCCGGGGCGCAGCCCCGCCTCGGTCAGCGCTTGTGCCAGCGCGATCACCGCCGGCGTCTTGCCGGTGCCGCCCACGGTCACGTTGCCGACCACCACCACCGGCATCGGCAGCCGCGTCGACTTGAACCAGCCGCGCTGGTAGCCATGGCGGCGCACCCGCGCGATCAGCCCGAACAGCAGCGAGAACGGCAGCATCACCCACGCGAACCAGCCGCGGCGTTGCCACTGGGCGGTCACGAAGTCGGCAAGGGCATGTCGGGGAACGGGCATGGGCGCGGCGGGCGGTGGAGTCGGTGGTTGGGATGGGATTGTAGTGCGCCCGCGGCTTCGCTCCCTGGGGGCGCGGGCGGCTCAACCATTATGGGCATTGCACAGCGCATGCGGCAAGCCCGCCGGCCGCATGCGCCACGGCGCCCGGGGTCAGCGCGGCTGCGCGCTCTGCGTGGCGAAGGTCAGGCGCGACAGCCCGGCCAGCCGCGCGGCCTCCATCACGTTGATCACGGCCTGGTGGCTGGCCTGCGCGTCGGCATTGACGATCACCACCGGCGGCTGGCCGCCGGCACTGGTGCCCGAGGCGGCGCGCAGCTGGTCGGCCAGGCTGGTGACGTCCTTCTGCTCCATCACCTGCCTGTTGACCGAGTAGACCCCGCGCGACGACACCGACACCACGATCTCCTGCGGCCGCTGCTGGGAGCGCTCGGCGTCGGCGGTGGGCAGCTGGATCTGCAGCTCGGTAAAGCGCGAGTAGGTGGTCGTGATCATCAGGAAGATCAGGATCACGAGCAGCACGTCGATCAGCGGGATCAGGTTGATCTCCGGCTCTTCGCGCCGCTGGCGGGAACGGAAGTGCATGGCGTTCGTTCTGTTCGGCGATCAGGCGCGGCGCTGCGGCAGGATTGCGTCGAGGAACGACGTGGCGCGGAATTCCAGCTCGGCCACGTAGTCATCCACGCGGCGGCGGAAGTAGCGCCAGAAGATCAGTGCCGGGATTGCCACGATCAGGCCGAAGGCGGTGTTGTACAGCGCCACCGAGATGCCGTGTGCCAGCTGTTCAGGGCTGGCGCCGGTGCCGCCCTGGCTGCCGAAGATCTCGATCATGCCGATCACCGTGCCCAGCAGGCCCATCAGCGGCGCCACCGAGGCGATCGTGCCGAGCGCGTTCAGGTAGCGCTCGAGCTCATGCGCGACCACGCGGCCGGCTTCCTCCACCACGTCCTTGGCGGCATCGCGCGAGGTGTGCGGCTGCAGCACCACGTGGCGCAGCCCGGCGGCCAGCACCCGGCCCAGCGGCGAGTTCTGCTCAAGCGTGTTGACCACTTCCGGCGTGGCGCGGCGCTGCTGCGCGGCCGCCAGCGCCTCTTCATAGAGCCTGGCGGGCAGGACCTTGCTGCGCTTGAGGGTAAGAAAACGTTCGACGATCAGCGCCAGCGCGATGACCGAGGCGAGCAACAGCGGCCAGATCGGCCAGCCGGCCGCTTGAATGATGGAAAACAATTGGACCCCCGGGATCGACAACCGAATAACAAAACCCCAAACCACCTGGACGGCATGCCTTGATGCGCGTCTGGCCGCTGGCGGCGCGCGCTCCGGCATTGCTCTGAAAAATCAGGCGCCACTCTAACCTGCGCCCTGTCGCACGGCAAGACGGCACCCGGCGCTGTCTCGGCCACGCATCGCTCGTGCCGGTCCATTTCCACAGCAAAGCGGGACAGTGTTGTGGATCGATTGTGGAAAGCCGCCTGACAAGCGTGCTAACACATTGATCCATAAGGGCAAAGATGTTCCTGCCTAAATTTTGTGCAAATGCCTGCCGCAAGCCCTGCGGCGCATGGTGCACGCCGCCAGGCACCGATTTCCACAACCTGACGAGGCGCGTCGGTGTGCTGGCGCACCGTCCAGTGCGGCTTTCCACACAGCGCCGGGACAGGATTGTGGAGCGCTTGTGGAAAGCTGCCTGAGAGGTCATCTAAGTTATTGATTTATAAGGCAGCACCATGCGTTGCTTAAAAAACAGGCAAACGGGTGTATCAGCGCTGCGCTCGGTCGATGGGGCAGCAGGCAGGACAGAAATCGGGTTTTTCCACATTCCGCAGGGAGAGCATTGTGGACGGCCTGTGGACAAATCCGGGAGAAGCGGGTTAACCCATTGATTTTTATAGCCTCCGAGGGTCCTGCCCAGAAATTGTGCAAATGCAGCATGGACGCTGCGCCGCGGACGACCGGCAATGCTCCGATACGCCACGCGCCGGGTTGGTCGCTTTCCATGGGACCGCAAGCGGGGTTGGGGCCACTTACGCTGGAAAAGTGTGGTTTACGGCCCGTTTTATCCAGAGAAGCTGTGGATAACTTTGTGAACAAGCCTGCCGGGCGCTTTGTAAGTGATTGATGCAAAAGAGAATTGGTTATATTGCCTAATTTTTGTTTTACGCGTAAAGCTCATAAGAATCAAAGGGTTGCACGAACCCATGCGCCTTTCGGGGCAGGCCGCCGGCATCAGCCCTACCCCCTTGACATAGAGGTTATGCTGTGGACATGTCCCATTCACGCCGCTTGCCACCAGTGCGCCATGCCAGACTTGCCGAATTTTTCGCGTGACCCTTCCTCCACCACGCTGCGCAGCGGCCGCGACGTCATCCCTGTCGGTGAGCTGAACCACACAATCGCCAGGCTGCTCGAACGCAGTTTTCCGCTGGCCTGGGTGCGCGGCGAGGTTTCCAATTTCACGCGCGCCGCCAGCGGGCACTGGTATTTCTCGCTCAAGGATGCACGCGCGCAGATCCGCTGCGTGATGTTCCGCGGGCGCAACCAGCATGTCGACTTCCAGCCGCGCGAGGGCGAGGCGGTAGAGGTGCGCGCCGTGGTCACCATGTACGAGGCGCGTGGCGAGGTGCAGCTGGGCGTGGAGGCAATGCGCCGGGCCGGGCTGGGCAACCTGTACGAAGCCTTCCTGCGCCTGAAGGAAAAGCTGGCGCAGGCAGGCCTGTTCGCGCCGGAGCGCAAGCGCCCGGTGCCGGCGCATCCGCGCACCATCGGCGTGGTCACCTCGCTGCAGGCGGCGGCGCTGCGCGATGTGCTGACCACCTTGCGCCGGCGCGCGCCGCATGTGCCGGTGCTGGTCTATCCGGTACCGGTGCAGGGCGCGGGCGCGGCGCAGAAGATCGCCGACATGCTCGATGCGGCCAGCGCGCGGCGCGAGTGCGACGTGCTGATCCTGTGCCGCGGCGGGGGCAGCATCGAAGACCTGTGGTCGTTCAACGAAGAGGTGGTGGCGCAGGCGATTGCGCGCTGCGCGCTGCCGGTCATCTCCGGCGTGGGCCACGAAACCGACTTCACCATCGCCGACTTTGTCGCCGATGTGCGTGCGCCCACGCCGACCGGCGCGGCCGAGCTGGTCAGCCCGGATCGCGCGCACCTGCTGGCACAGGCGATGCGTGCGCGCGACGCGCTCACGCAGTGCATGCGGCGCGGACTGGACCTGCGCGCGCAGCACCTGGACTGGCTGGCGCGGCGCGTGCGCAGCCCGCAGGCGCAGCTGCAGGAGCGGCGCGCGCGCGTCGACAATCTGGCGCGACACTTGCGCTCGGCATTGCGCGACACGGTGGTGTCGCAGCGCCACCGCCAGCAATTGCTGGCGATGCGCTGGAGCGCGTGCCGTCCCGATGCCAGCGCCGCCCACGCCGACGTGGCCCGCCTGTGGCAACGCCTGCAGGCCGCCGCCGTGCGCCAGCACGAGCGCGCCGGCCAGCGCCTGGCGCGCAGCGCCGGCGCGCTCGAGTTGCTGGCGCCGCAGCGCACGCTGGAACGCGGCTATGCGGTGCTGCTGGACCAGCGCGGACGCGCGCTGCGCTCGCCCGCCGAGATCCGCGCCGGCAGCGTGCTCGAAGCGCACCTGGCCGAGGGCGTGGCCGACCTGTCGATTGCCGGCGTGCAGGCCAAGCTGCCGGATTTCTGAGCGCCTGCGCGGCCCGGGAACGCCTCCCATTCGCGATGCCGCGGCGGGCGCGAAACGCTCAGGCAATCCGGGCGAAAATCCCCCCGGAAACCCCTGCCAGGACAAACTAACATCGGAGCAGGGGGCTTTGTCCCGCGGTTTGCGCGGGTCTTGCAAGTCCCCTACAATCGGCAATTCCGGACCCACAACCCCAACCCACAGAGACAGAACAATGGAACACAAGCTCCCCCCGCTCCCGTACGCGCATGATGCCCTGGCTCCGCATATCTCCAAGGAGACGCTGGAGTTCCATCATGACAAGCACCACCAGACCTACGTCACCAACCTGAACAACCTCATCAAGGGCACCGAGTTCGAGAACTCGACCCTGGAAGAGATCGTCAAGAAGTCGTCGGGCGGCATCTTCAACAACGCTGCCCAGGTGTGGAACCACACCTTCTACTGGGATTCGATGAAGCCCAACGGCGGCGGCCAGCCGACCGGCGCGCTGGCTGATGCCATCAACGCCAAGTGGGGCTCGTTCGACAAGTTCAAGGAAGAGTTCACCAAGACCGCCGTGGGCACCTTCGGTTCGGGCTGGGCCTGGCTGGTCAAGAAGGCCGACGGCTCGCTGGACCTGGTGTCCACCTCCAACGCCGCCACCCCGCTGACCACTGACGCCAAGGCGCTGCTGACCTGCGACGTGTGGGAACACGCCTACTACATCGACTACCGCAATGCCCGCCCGAAGTACGTCGAGGCATTCTGGAATGTCGTGAACTGGGACTTCGCCGGCAAGAATTTCGCTGGCTGATCCGCGGATCATGCTTGCAGCAAGAAAGGGCCATCCGGCCCTTTCTTGTTTTTGGGCGCGCATGGGGCGGGATCGGGTTTGAATCTGCCTGCGGGATCGTCCATATTGGTCCGTATCCGGCCGCCGGCATTCGGTGCGCACCCGTGCGCTCCGTGCCATCGTGTACTTCGTATGCCGGCCATTTCCCGCAGCCAGGTGCCCGATGGCCCGATGGAAGGCATGTTCCCCTTGCAGCCCCGCCGGTTCGCGCCGTCCCTGGGCAGCCCTGCCCGTCGCACTCCTGCTGCTCGCCGCCGTCGGCGGCGCCAGCGCGCAGCCGCTGCCTTCCCCGCCGGGCGTGCCGCCCCCGTTCAAGCTGTTGCGCTATGACGAGGACTATCGCTACCTGCGCGATCCGGCCATGCGCACGGGTTTCTGGGATCCGGCCAAGTATGTGCCGCTCGGCAGTCCTGGCTGGTTCGCGAGCTTCGGCGGAGAGATCCGCGAGCGCTTTGAGGACTACTCGGCCAGCAATTTCGGCGTGCCGGGTCCGCGTGGCGATGGCTACCTGATGCACCGCGCGCTGCTGCATGCCGACCTGCATGCCGGTGAATCCCTGCGCGCGTTCGTGCAGCTGGGCAACCAGCTGGCCATGGGCAAGGACGTCACCACGCCGCCCTATGTCGACCAGCTCGATGTGCAGCAGGCATTCGTCGACCTGCGCGTGCCGCTCCCGGCGCCCGCGCAGGACCCGCTGCTGGTGCGCGTGGGCCGGCAGGAAATGGCGTTCGGCGCGCAGCGCCTGGTTTCGATCCGCGATGCCCCCAATGTGCGGCGCGCCTTCGACGGAGTGAGGCTCGGCTCAAGCCTGGGCAGCGCGCGGGTGGATGCCTTCGCCACGCGTCCCGTGCTGCTCAAGGACGGCAGTTTCGACGACCGGCCCAACCAGGCACAGGGCTTCTGGGGTGTCTATGCGACGATGCCGGCGGCTGTCCTGCCGGCAACCTCCGCCGATCTCTACTACCTCGGCTTCGAGAATGACCGCGCGCTGTTCAGCGATGGCAGCGGCGCGGAGCGGCGGCATTCACTCGGCGGCCGCCTGTCCGGCCGTCATGGACGCTGGGACTGGGACTGGGAGGCGCTGTTCCAGTTCGGCAGCCTGGCCTCGCAGCAGATCCGCGCATGGGGCTTCTCGACCGATACCGGGTACACCTTTGCAGCTTCGGCCTGGCACCCGCGCGCAGGCATCAAGGCGACCATGGGCAGCGGTGACCGCAATCCGCACGACGGCACCATCGGCACCTACAACGGCTTGTTTCCCAAGCTGGCCTACTTCAACCAGGCCGGCCTGATCGGCGCCTCCAACGTGCTGGATATCCAGCCGTCGCTGACGCTGATCCCCGCGGCCGGAATCAAGCTGACCTTCGCCTGTGACTTCATCTGGCGGGCAACCACGCACGACGCGGTCTACACCTCGGCGGGCATCCCGGTTCCCGGCACCGCGGGCCGCTCCGGCCAGTACAGCAGCAGCCAGCTCTCCGTGGATGTTGCATGGCAGGCGAGCCGGCATGTGCTGGTCAATGGCGGCGCCGTGTACGTGGACGAGAGCCGCACGCTGAAGTCGGTTGGCGGACACAACACGCGCTTTCTCTACCTGGCGCTCGGCTATACGTTCTGATGCGGCGGGCGCCATGCGGCACATCCACAAGCTATTGAGCGCGACGAGCGGTCATGGGTGCCTGCGGCCGCGCCAGGGAGTGCGCGGCATAGCGCACGGCTTCCGGCGTCCAGCGTCCTATGCCTGGAACGCAGTGGTACAGCCACACCCGCTACCAGGCACGTCCCCAAGTACCTATGCTCAAGCCCGACAGCGTCGGCTTTTGCGGCACTGGCAAGGCGTGGCGCGGGCCCGGTATTCCAATAACAAATCGGTATGGTGACGAAAAGAAAATGCGAATGGACGCTGTGATTCGCCATTTCTAGAATCACCTCACGCTGAATGGTCGCGTAAATCCGCCGCACTAAAAGAGCGCCACCAAGAATCCACCAGATGCTGATGCCGTAAATGGGGCAGGGGTCGTTGTTGCCCGCAGTTTCGTGCACAGGGCGGGGCAGGCATCCCCGTATCGGTTCGGACAGGCGCAAGACACTGGAGACAACATGAAGAACCCCCTTGCGGGCGCTGCCTTTGCGGCGCTTGCGGCCTGCTGCACCGGCGCTTTCGCACAGAGCAACGTCACGCTCTATGGCCGGCTGAATACATCGATGGAGTATTCCGATGCGTCGACGGCGTCCGACGGCACCAAGCTGGGCGGCACCGGCCGGCTGACCAACAACCGCTCGGTCTTCGGCATGCGCGGCGAGGAATCGCTGTATGGCAGCCTCAAGGCGATCTGGCAGATCGAGAGCAATATCTCATTGGATACGGGCAGCGGGCAACTGGCCAGCCGCAACACCCGCATTGGATTGGCCGGCTCAGCTGGCAGCTTTTTCATGGGCAACTGGACCACGCCCTACCTGGAAGCCACCTCGTCCTACGATCCGTTCTATCCGACCACGGCCGGCTACATGGCGCTGATCGGCAATGGCTCGACCCCGACCTCCGACAATGTCCAGGACACCAGCGCCTTCGATCGCCGCCAGAAGAACAGTGTCCATTACCGCAGCCCGAAGTGGAACGGCTTCAGCGGCGGCGTGACCTGGGGTATCAACGAAGAGCGCATTACGGTGCCGCGCAACCCGAGCCTGTGGTCGTTCGCGGGGGCCTATGACAACGGCCCGCTCAATGTCGTGTTGGCCTATGAGCGCCACAACAACTACCAGACCGCGGGACGCGACGACGAAGGCATGAAGATCGGGCTGTCGTACCAGTTCCCGACCACCAAGGTCTCGGCCATCTATGAGCGGCTGCACTACCGCACCGCCACCGGCGACCTGAAGCGCGATGCCTACTACGCGTCGGTGGTGCAGAAGCTGTGGACAGGCAGCCTGCGCGCCGGCGTCGGCGTGGCCGGCAACGGCCGTGGCAACGCCACCGAGACTGTCGGCTTCTTCCGCAGCGGAGCGGATACCGGCGCGGTCCAGGCCACCCTGGGCTATGAGTACCCGCTGTCCAAGCGCACCTCGGTGTTTGGCTTCTACAGCCGCATCTTCAACAAGAAGAATGCCACCTACGACTTTGCGATCAATGAGCTGGGCATTTCCGCCGGCGCCGATCCGCAGACCGTTGCGCTGGGCATGCGCCACGTCTTCTGAGCACGGCGCACGTCAGGCCATCCCCCACGATTCCAGGAGTACCCCAATGAAATTCCAGAACATCCTGCGCGCGGCGCTTGCCACCGCGCTCTGCCTGCCGCTGCTGCACGGCGCGGCGCAAGCCGAAGCGTATCCCGACAAGCCGATCCGCATGATCGTGCCGTTTGCTGCCGGCAGCGCCACCGACCTGCTCGCACGCATCGTCAGCGCCGAGATCGGCACCAGCTCGAACATGCAGATCGTGGTGGACAACCGCCCCGGCGCGGGTGGGACCATCGGCACCGCGGTGGTGGCCAAGGCGCCCGCGGACGGCTACACGCTGCTGCTGACCTCCGCCGGGCATGCGGTCAATCCCACGCTCTATCCCAAGCTGCCGTACGACACCACCCGCGACCTGAAGGGCATCTCCACGGTGGCAACCATGCCCTACCTGCTGGTGGTCAGCGCCTCCAGCCCCTACCGCACGCTCAAGGACCTGCTCGCGGCTGCGCGCGCCAAGCCGGATTCCGTCACCTACAGCTCGGCGGGCAGCGGCAGCTCTTCGCACCTGAGCGGCGAGCTGTTCAACGTGACCGCAGGCGTGCAGACCCGGCATATCCCGTACAAGGGCGCGCCGGCGGCGATCACCGATGTGATGAGCGGGCGCGTCGACATGTTCTTCGCGCCGTCCATCACCGCGCTGCAGTTCGTCAAGGACGGCAAGCTGCGCATCCTGGGCGTGGCCACGGCGGCGCGGGTGCCGTCGCTGCCGGACGTGCCCACCATCGCCGAAGCGGGCGTGCCGGGCTATGTCTTCGATGCCTGGTTCGGCGTGCTGGCGCCCGCGGGCACGCCCAAGGATGTCGTCGCCCGCCTGAACACGGCGATGCAGCAAGCGCTCAGCGCGCCGGCGACCAAGGAGAAGCTGATTGCGCAAGGCGCCGAGGCCAAGCCCTCGACGCCGGCTGCCTTCGACAAGCTGATCGCCGCCGACATCGCCAAGCTCGAGCCCATCGTCAAGCGCTCGGGCGCACAGCCGGGCCAGTAACGCCGCCACGGCGCCCGGGGGGCCGGGCGCCACCTCTCCTGCACGAAGGGAACATCGATATGCGTTGCATTGCACGGGCCCTGGCGCATGCCATGGCGGTGGGCTGCCTGGTGGCGGCTTCGGGAGCGCAGGCGCAAGCCGGCGCACATGCCGACCGGATCCTGGTCAATGGCACGGTACTCACCATGAACGCCACGGACACAGTGGCGCAGGCCCTTGCCATCCGCGGCGACCGCATTGCCGCGGTGGGGAGCAGCCGGGACATCCGGCGCCTGGCCGGCCCGCGCACGGAGGTGATCGACCTGGGCGGGCGCACGGTCATCCCCGGCCTGATCGACACCCATATCCACGCCATCCGCGGCGGCCAGAGCTATGCCTTCGAGACCTACTGGTACGAAGGCGAGACCACCAGCCTGGCCGCGGGGCTGGAGCAGCTGCGCAAGACCGCGCTGGCGCGCGGCCCCGGCAAATGGGTGGCCGTGACCGGTTCCTGGCACCCCGACCAGTTCACCGAGAAGCGCGCGCCGACCCCTGCCGAGCTGACCGCGCTGCTGCCTGACAATCCGGCCTATGTGCAGTACCTGTACGACTATGCACTGGTCAACGCCAGGGCGATCGACGCACTCAAGCTCGACCAGCCGGATGCGCTGCCGCCGGGCATCCGCGTGGAGCGCGACAGCGAAGGGCGCCCCACCGGCCGGATCTTCGGCGCGATCCGGCCGCTGTCGGCGCTGTTCGGCCGCATCCTGGCGCAGAGCCAGGTCGACGCAAAGGCCAGCCTGCAGTCCTTTTTCAGCCGCCTTAACAGCCTCGGCGTCACCGCGCTGATCGACCCCACCGCGGGACCGGGCCCGGCCTACGATCCGCTGTACGCGTTGTGGCGCGAGGACAGCCTGTCGCTGCGGGTCGGCTACCGCATCCCGACCATGGTCGCTGGCAACGAGGCCGAATGGTTCCGCAATACGCTGGCCTACCTGCCGCCGCGCCTGGGCGACTGCAAGCTGCGCTTCCTCGGCCCGGGCGAGATGCTGGTGTTCGGCATGGACGACGGCGTGAAGATGGGGCCTGGATTCCAGCCGTCGGCGAAGGACCGCGAGGAACTGCTCAAGGTGGCAACGTTCGCCGCCAGCCGCGGCTATCCGGTCGAGATCCACGCCTATACCGACGACGCCGCCAGCGCGATCCTCGATGTCTTCGAGGAAGTGGGCAAGCGCCATGATTTGGGCAGGCTGCGCTGGGCCATGGCCCACCTGAATACCGGCAAGCCGGAGACGTTCCGGCGCATGAAGGCGCTTGGGCTCTCCTACACGGTGCAGATGGGGCCGTACTTCGAGGCCGGCGCCATCGGCCACGCCAACGACCACCATGTGGCCGAGGCCGCGCCGCCCGTGCGCCTGGCGCTGCAGCACGGGCTGAAGGTGGCGGGCGGAACGGATGCGACGCGCATCGGCATCCCCGGCGTCTGGCGCGCGCTGGAGTTCCACGTCGGCGGTTATTCGATCGGCAAGGAAGTCAGGCGCAAGGAGGACTTCCGGCTGTCGCGGCTGGAAGCGCTGCGGCTGTACACCGCCAACGCGGCGTGGATTTCATTCGACGAGGATTCGCGCGGCACGCTGGAGGCCGGCAAGCTGGCCGACCTGGCGGTGCTCGACAAGCCCTACCTGACCGTCCCCATTGAAGACATCCACCGCATCCGTTCGGTGCTGACGATGGTCGACGGCAAGGTGGTCCATGCCGACGGCGGCTTTGCCGCGCGCAAGGCGCGCTAGCCAGCGGCGCCGCAAGCGCAGTGGAGGGAACACGCATGCCGCACCTGATCGTCGAATACACCCGCAACCTTGCACCGGTTGCGCGTATCGATGCCTTGCTGGCCGGACTGAGCGCGGTCCTGATCGCGCAGGACGGCGCGTTTCCGCTGGGCGGCATCCGTGCGCGCGCGCTATGCCTGGAGTCCTACCGCATGGCCGACGGCAGCAGCGACGATGCCTTCGTGCACGTGACGCTGGCGGTCGCGGCGGGGCGCTCGCAGGACGTGCTCGACCGCACCGTCAGCGCCTTGTTCGATACCTTGACCGCGCATTTCGCCGAGCCATACCGGCGCCGCTACCTGGCCTTGTCGCTGGAGCTGCGTGAGTTTGCCGGTGCCTACCGGAGCCTCAACAACATTCACCAGCGCTACAGCACCACGGCTGCATAGGGCGGCGGCCGCGTACCACCACAACGACAAGAAAGACCCACGGAGGAGACAGCAATGAAGATCGGAACCATGGGGGCCGCGCTGCTTGCGCTTGGCCCGACGCTGGCCGCGGCGCAGTCCGTGACGATGTACGGCGTGATCGATACCGGCGTGGAATACGTGAACAAGGTCGGAGCGGGCGGCGACAGCCTGGTGCGCATGCCGACCCTCACCGGCACCGTGCCGTCGCGCTGGGGCCTGCGCGGCACCGAGGACCTGGGCGGCGGGCTCAAGAGCGTGTTCGTGCTGGAGTCCGGCTTCGCCCCCGATACCGGCGGTGCCAACCAGGGCGGACGGCTGTTCGGGCGGCAGGCGCTGGTGGGGCTGAGCGGCAAGTGGGGCCAGCTGTCGCTGGGGCGGCAGTACACCATGCTGTTCTGGGCCAACCTGGACTCGGACATCCTCGGCCCCAACGTGTACGGCGCGGCGTCGCTCGACAGCTACCTGCCGAATACGCGTGCCGACAACGCGCTGGCCTACAAGGGCACCTTCGGCGGCCTGACCGTCGGCGCCACCTACAGCTTCGGGCGCGATGCGGTCAATGCCGGCCCCAGCCCGGCCGGCACCAATTGCGCGGGCGAGAATCCTGCCAGCAAGTCTGCCTGCCGGGAATGGTCGGCACTGATCCAGTATGAGCACAAGGGCTGGGGCGTCACCGCTGCCTATGACTCGCTGCGCGGCGGGCCGGGCGCGTTCGGCGGGCTTGGCAACAAGTCGCTGACCGATGACCGCCTGTCGCTGAGCGGCTATGTAATGCTGTCGCGCGCCAAGCTGGGCGTGGGCGTGATCCGCCGCGACAACGAAGGCAGCGCGACGCCGCGCAGCGAGCTCTGGTATGGCGGCATCGCCTACGACATCACGCCGGCCTTCACGCTGGCCGGGCAGGTCTATTACCTCAAGTTCCATGACAGCGCCAACAAGGCCATGCTGTATGCGCTGCGTGGTGCCTATGCGTTTTCCAAGCGGACTTCGGTCTATGCCACGGCTGGATTCATCGATAACGGTGGGCAGCTTGCCCAGTCAGTCAGTGCCGGGGCGGCGGGGTCCAACCCCAGGCCGGGTGGGTCGCAGTTTGGGACGATGGTGGGGATCAAGCACGTCTTCTAGTGGGCTGACTGGCTTGGCGCCATGCGGTCGGGTGTCGTACCCAGGCAGACAGGTCTGCAGGCGGCAGCGGAATGCGCTGCATGGTGGCTAGGAATTGTCTAAATTTGCCGGTCTTCCGATAGAGATTGCCATCACTAGTACTTGAAAAGCATTTCTTGCGGATAACATCGCCTGCGCTCCGCAGAAGGCGCTTCGCGTGCAACACGGGTGTCTTGCGGCAAGCCGGACCGTTACGAGATCACCGAGGACGCCGGAAGGTTCGACATGACCGGCAAAGAGACGGTCAATTCGGACAAGCGGCACGGCAACGTCCCCGATGGGCTGCCCGATATCGGCTTGCTGATGAGCGCGCCACTGCCGCCTGCCGCCGAGCAGTGGAAGGCCAGGCGCGGCAAGCACGAGGCCACCGCCGCGCAGAAGGCGCGCTGGCGCGGCTGGAGCGAAGTCATGTTCGAGACCTACGGCGAGGTGATCAAGCTCATGGAGGCTCACCTGAACGACATGCTGGTGGCCGGGGAACTCTCGCCGACCTGGAAGGAGGGCAAGAAGGTGGAAGTGCTGGGCGTCACCCCCGCCTATTGGGGCGGCGCCGGCGATGCGCTGACCGAGGCCGATGTCCTGCGCGTGGCGAACTGCTGGTATCCAGTCTACGCGATGGGCTACAACTGGCTGGAAAGCAATGGCACGTCCGCAAAGAAGCTGGCCAGGCGCATCGACGAAATCATCGGGATGTACACGGCCAACGGGCGGCAGTGCAAAAAGGTGATCGTGGTCACGCACTCGATGGGTGGCCTGGTGGCTCGCGCACTGCTGCATCCGGACTACGGCAACGCGCAGGACAGGATTCTCGGCGTCTACCATAGCGTCCAGCCTGCGCTCGGGGCCGGGGCCGCCTACAAGCGCGTGCGTACAGGGTCCGACGTGCAGGACAATCTGGTTGGGAACATTGCCCGCAATGTGATGGGCAGAACGGGCAAGGAAGTGACGGCGGTATTTGCCAATGCCTCGGGGCCGCTGGAGCTGCTGCCGACCGCCTCCTATCCGCGAGGATGGTTGCGTCTGCAGACCGGCGACTACCGGCAGGCCATGGCGCTGCCGATTACCTCGGATGCACCGTTGAAGGCGTATCTGAGCGATCTGGACTTGCATCAGAAGCTGGGCGTGGACAAGCCTGCGCCGCCGATGGCGGTGGGCGACCCGGTCTACGATATCTACACGCGCAATCCGAAGTGCTGGTGGCGGCTGCTGAATCCGGATTGGATCAATCCGGCGGGCAAGAAGTATGAAGGTTTAGACCCATACAAGTTTTCACTGGAAAGGATTGCGGATGCTCAGAAATTCCACAAGAACATCAAGGACCTGTATCACCCCACGACCTATGCGAGCTACGGCGAAGACAGTTCGCAGAAATCCTATGGCAGCGTAACCTGGCGGGTGGACATCACCGATCTGGCACCGCATGGCGACCCGCTTACGTGGACGTTCGAAAGCGAGGATGCCGAGGGCCGCATCGTGGTGCGTACCAGAAGCAACCAGCCGCTCACCTTACGGCTGGAGCCGCCGGTAGACGCAGGTGACCAGACGGTGCCTGCCAAGGCGTCCGCCGAAGCCGTGCGCGGTGCGCTATTCCGGCAAACTGGCTACGAGCATCAGGGCAGCTATCAGAATGACCAGGTGCTGGCGAGCGCGCTGTATTCGATCATCAAGATTGCCAACACTGCGACATGGTGGGGCCAATGACCCGCCGCGGCTTCACCAAGGTCTTGGCTGGCCTGCTGCTCGCGGGCTGCCAATCGTTTGCGTATCCGGAGAACAAGATGTCGGAACCCGTTGCGCTGTCGCCGCGCCTGCAGACCCTTTTCGCCAAGACCAAGCAGGTGTGCTTTGGCCGCTATGTGATGGAAGTCCCGGTCGAAGCCGAGTTGCTGTGGGGCTTCCAGGAGTTTCCGGGAAAAATCGTGACAAATGTCGGCGCGGCTGGCCTGCTGAAGCAGGTGGCGGAAGCCTATCGCGCTAAAGTGCTTTCGGCAGATAAGACAGCCGAGGTTACCTATTTTGGGGCGGGATCATCAAGTAAGGCCATCGAGGTCAGGTATTTCCCCAGCGATAGTGCAAAGAGCTATGGCAATGAGCGAAAACATACGTTTGTTGTATCTGGGCAGAATCTATTTGAATGGTTCTATGGTGGCGAGGAACTTGCCCCCCTGGTGCGTGGCATCCGAGCACGCGACAACGCAGACATTCCCACGGCCCCCGGCGTCTGCATCGACCACGGCTTCGTCGCGGACGCGTCCGGCAGCTATCAGGAAATCTTTGGCGCTGGCATTCGGCTGCCCAGCCTGCCCGATGTCAGCTTTTCGGTGGACTCCAACAAGCTGGCCAGCGTGGACGGCGAACCTGGTCTGCTGACTTCGATTGCCGAGCAAAGGAAGTACCTGGGTAGCCGCTACCCGAAATTGACGACCCTGCGCGAGGGCAAGCGCACGGTCGGCGTCTGGCAAGGGGAAGAATCGCTGGTCCGCCATGCGGATGGCACGCATGACTTCGAGTGGGAAGCTGTTGGCAGGGAGCGAACGACGCTGCATCCGGCAGTGATCGGCGCCAAGATGTACACCAAGGTGGCGGCCAATCGCATCGGCGCTGCGGATCAGGCCTCGCTGACGGACGAGGAAGCCGTGGCCCTCTGGGACAGGCTGCTGGATGGTGTGCGCTTCCGCGTGAACGCACCGCCGACGCAGAGCGGCGATCCGGTCACGGTGCGCTCAGGCGAAACCACACCTCTGTCCGGCATCTGGCGCGCCTCGCTTCCGCCCGGACACCCTCAGGCGGATTGGGTGGCCAGCAAGTCCGGCATCCTGCGGCAAAAAGGGATGCCGATGATCCGCTTCGGGCTTTTGCCGTCCGACGAAGCGCTGGTTGTCTGGACGTGGATGGGCGAGGCCAGCACATAAGCCCCCGCCGCATCATCACGGTTGGCGATATGACCGACCACAATGGCGTGGTGGCCACGGGTTCCCCAAAAACAAGCGCCGTAGCGCGTCTGCATGACGAGGTGGATTGCCCACAGCCGCGCCCGCCAAGCGCCTCCACTAACTATCCAAGGTCTCCCCCAACAGCCGACTATTAGGCCAGTTCCCATCAACCGCCAATTCCCTGGCAACATCCCTGAGCGTTTCCATCACAGCCAGCGTCGCCCGCGACGGCGGCCGCGCGGCCGCATTGCCGATCATCCGATGCAACTCCAGCCCACGAATCGGCAAGGCCTGCAGACGCTGCGCCTGCAGCTCGTCGCGTATCGCTGCGGCAAAGTGCACGGTCCAGCCGAACCCGCGCACCACCAGGCGCCGGGCCACCTCGATCGATTCGACCTCCATCGTGACTTGCAGCTCCACCCCCTGGCGCGCCGCCAGCGCTTCCAGCGCCAGGCGTACGCCTGACTTGGACACTCCGGTCAGGATCAGAGGCAGGCCCTGCAGCTGTTCAATGTCCACAGGCCCATCCCCCAGCGACGCATCGCCCCAGGGGCCGATCGCGCACAGGCTTTCGGCAACCAGCGGCACCACCGAGACCCCGGGGCTCGACACCGGCCCGCTCAGCAGCCCGACGTCGAGCGTGCCTTGCAGCAACGCATCCTGTAGTGCGGGCGCAAAGTTCTCGACCAGCCGCAGCCGGATTTCCGGATAGCGCTGGCGCAGCGCCTCGGCCAGCGGGATGAACAGCAGCGGCGCCAGTGCCGGGGTCAGTCCCAGCGCCACCAGCCCGCGCGGCGAGGCCGCCAGGTCGGCGATGTCGACCTTGACCTGGTCGGCATAGCGCAGCAGGAAGGACGCGCGGTCCAGCAACACCAGGCCTTCCGGCGTGGGCGTGGCGCCGCGCACATGGCGTTCCAGCAGCCGCACGCCCAGCTCTTCCTCGAGCAGCCGGATCTGCCGGCTCAGCGCGGGCTGTGCGATATGCAGCGCAGCCGAGGCGCGGCCGAAGTGCTGCAGCGTGGCCAGCACCTTGAAATAGCGAAGCTGTCGGAGATCCATGGTCATGCCTCAGGGTATTCGCCGTATCGTGCAATCGATTGCACGGTGGAGCACAAAAAATGCGGAGTCATATGGCGCCGCCTTACAGGGGCCGGGTTGATGCCCGCACCACCAGCTCGGGGGTCAGCAGGGTCCGTGCCGTGGTGGCGATGCTGCCGTCGAGCGCGCCCAGCATCAGCGCCGCCGCGCGCGTGCCCATCTCGTAGAACGGCACGCGGATGGTGGTCAGTGCCGGCGACACCGCGTGCATCAGCAGCATGTCGTTGTGGCCGACCACGGACAGGTCCGACGGGCAGCTGCCGCCCGCCGCGCGCACGGCCGCATAGCAGCCGAGCGCAAGGAAATCATTGGCGGCCACGACCGCGGTGATGCGCTGCCGCCGCGACAGCAGCTGCGCGCACGCGGCCTGGCCGGCGTCTTCCGTATAAGCCGGCGCACGCTCCACCGGGCATTGGGACGCGGGCAGGCCCAGGTCCGCCACTGCCAGCAGGAAGCCCGCCTCGCGTTCATGCCCGGTCGACAGGCTGGATGGCCCGGCAACATGCCCGATGCGGCGGTGGCCCAGCGCATGCAGGTGGCCGACGGCCAGCGCCATCGCCTGGCGGTTGTCGCCGACCACGCTCGACACGCGCCCCGCATCGTCGCTGCGGTTGACCATCACAATGGGCACGCCCTGCGCCAGGCAATGCGCCACCACGGGGTCATTGCGCTCGGCGGTGGCCAGGATCAGGCCGTCCACCTGGCGCGCCAGCAGCTGGTCGACGATAAAGGTCTGGCGCGCCTTGTCGCCGCCGGCATTGGCCACGATCGGAATATAGCGATGCCGGGACAGGGCGTTCTCGATGCCCAGCACGATCGGCGGGAACACCGGGCTGCCGATGTCAGGCACCACCACGCCGATGGTGCCTGAGCGCCGCGTGCGCAGTGCCGCCGCGATGCGGTTGGGCGAGTAGTGCAGGTCCTGTGCCGCCTTGAGCACGCGCGCCACCAGTTCGTCGCCGATGCGGTGGCGGGTCTCGGGGTTGAGCACGCGCGACACGGTCGAAGGATGGACGTCCAATGCCTCGGCGATCTGCTTGATGGTGGGTTTGCTCATCGCTGTCGTGCCATGTGCGGCAGGCTGCTCGCCATACCTTCTGGTTATCGGGATGCCGCCAAAAAGTGGATTGGACGCCGGGCCGCGGCCGTTTCTAGAATCGGCCTCGATGCCGGCCAGCTTCGCGTTTGTCGTGCAATCGATTGCATTGTAATCTGCTGACAAGGCGGTGCCAAGTCGCAGATCGACCCGGACCAGAAGGACATCAAGGACAAGGAGAGGCACATGAAAGGAGCGGTTTCGCTCGCCGGCAGGGCGCCGGTGTACCAGGAGTTTGACGATCCCACCCCCGCCGGCGGGCAGGTGGTGGTCGACGTAGGCGCCGCGGCGCTGTCGCGGCTGGACATGGCCATTGCCGAGGGCCGGCACTACATCAAGCCGGCGGCGGGCAGCTTTGTCGTCGGGCGCGAGGGCGTGGGGCGGCTTGCGGATGGACAACGGGTCTACTTCAACGTCAACGCACCGGTCGCGCCGTTCGGCTCGATGGCGCAGCGCGCGCTGGTGGATCCGGCGCTGACCTTCCCGGTGCCGGACGGCATCGATGACGAGCGCGCCGCCGCGCTCGGCAACGCCGGCCTGGCGGCATGGCTGCCGCTGTCGTGGCGGGCGCGCATGCAGCCGGGCGAGACCGTGCTCGTGCTCGGCGCGACCGGTATCTCGGGATTGCTGGCGGTGGCCGCGGCAAAGCTGCTGGGTGCCGGCCGCGTGATCGCGGCAGGGCGTAATGTGCAGGCGCTGCAGCGCGCACGCCGGCTTGGCGCGGATGCGGTGGTGCCGCTCGACCAGCCCGGCGACCTGCTGGATGCCTACCGCAACGCGGCCGACGGCAACGTCGACATCGTGCTGGATTACCTGTGCGGCGCGCCGGCAGAGGCCGCGTTGCTGGCGCTTGGCCACGGCGGGCGGCTGGTCCATATCGGCACCACGGTGGCGCCCACCATTGCCTTTGCCGGCGCCGCGGCGCGCAAGGCGTGCTTCGACATCATGGGCTTTGCCTACTACCACGCGCCCGTCGAGGTCCAGGCGCAGGCCTATGCCGAGCTATGCCGGCATACCGCGGCAGGGCGCATGGAAATCGATATCGTCACCGCGCCGCTGGAGGATGTCGGGCAAGTGTGGGCCGCGCAGGCCAGGGGCGCGCGCCAGCGTTTCGTGCTGGTGCCCTGAGTCGGCAGGGGTTCTTGCCAGACGGCATCGAACGATGCCGTTTGGTCATGACGCCGGAAGAACAAGCCGGGTCGGACCGCCGCGTCCGCGCATGGCGCCGGACTGGCGACCGCCAGCACTGCCACGATTGCGTGGACATCCAATGCTGGCGGTCGCGTGACCTGAATGAACTACGGAGCGAGCACGTCAGGGTCCGCGGCCTTGGAGCCAAGTCGCAGGGCGCCGGGCGGGCAGGTTCAACATCTCCGTGAGTCGAAAGCAGTTCAGGGCAAGGGCGGCTTGGGCAGGCGTGTCTCCCCCGGTTCGAGTTTCAGTTCGACATCGAGACGGAAGCCGCCGCCATCGACCGGCTCAAAATCGCGCAGCAGCGAGCCGACGGCGCCAAACGCCGCGTCGCTGAAGGCAAAGGGATCCAGGGCATCGAAGATCTGCGTGGTCAGCACCTTGTGCCCTGGCGCGATGGCGATGAAGTGAAGATGTGCCGGGCGCATGTGGTCACGGTTCTGCAGGGCCAGGAGGTCGCCGCAGGGGCCGTCGATCGGGACGCCATAGCCTGAGGGCCGCACGCTCTCGAACCAGAAGCGCCCGTCGGCATCGGTCTCGAACGCGGCACGCAGGTTCATGTCCTCCTGGTGTTCGTCCTGGTTCTCGTACAGGCCGCTTGGCGCCGCCTGCCATGTCTCGACGCGCGCGCCGGCGATCGGCGTGCCGTCGATCGACACGACGCGTCCCTGGACGAACAGCGGATCGCCCGTGGTGTCCGGGGTTGCGATGTGCGCGCCGTTGGCGCGAACCGGCTGGTTCGCGCGCCAGAACGGGCCGATCAGCGCGGGTTCGGTGCCGCCCGCTGCAAGCACGGCCTTGGCATCCATCAGAAGCACCAGTGTGGCAAGTCCGAGAATATCCGCCAGCAAGATGCCCTCGTGCTTTTTCGGTCCGGTGGCCTGGCCGATGCGGACCATGAAGTCCAGGCCATGGTGGAGTTCCTCATAGGTCAGTTGGACCTCTGACGCGAAGGCGTGCGCATGCCGGATAAGCGCATCAAGAATGATCCTGGCGCGCGGGTCGTGTGTCCCGGAATTCGCTTTGAGCACGGCGTTCAGCAGTGCCTCGGGGGTGGCTGGAATCGATTGCGCGTTTGATGCGGATGGCGCGAGCGCGCTTTCTGCGGAGGCAGATGTCATGATGGTCGGCTCCTGATGATTGAAAGAGTGGTTGTTGCCTGGCGAGGAGACGGACATTGGCGCCCGGTCTCAGTCGCTCTGGATACGCGCCTTGGTCGCGACGTCGGCCCAGCGCGGGACATCTTCCGCGACCCGGGCAGCGAGTTCTGTGGGCTGGCACGCCACGGCCTCGAAGCCGAGATCGCGCGCCTGTTGCCGCACTTCGCTGCTCGGCAGGATGCGACGGATCTCGGCGTACAGGTGGCGGCTCGGGTGCGCCTGCCGGAGCAAACAGCGCCTGTATGGTCTCGGAACGATAGCCCGGAAAGCCGGACTCGGCCAAGGTCGGAATCTGCGGCAGCCCAGGCCAGCGCCGAAGGCTACCGGGCGCAAGCACCCTGAGCGACCCGGCGGCCGTCTTCAGTCTGCGGCGCGGTGTTCCGCCTTGTCCGCTTCCGTTTCCGTGATGTAGCCGTCCTTGCCATAGACGAGACCGGTGGCCTCGGCTGCCTTCACTACGTCCGGGTGCCAGGCGATGCGGCCGCACTCCTCGTCGGTGCCGCCGACCACCGAGTACACGACCAGGGCGTGGTCGTTAGGGTTGCGGAACCCTCTCATCACGCCGATCGGGCAGGAGATCACATCCCACTGGTTCAGCATCAGCGAGTACTGGCCCTTCTCGCCCCAGATGACTTCCATCTGGCCATTCAACGGGCAGAACACTTCCTCGGTCTTGTGCGCGTGCAGGCTGGCGCCTTGCCCGACCGGGATTTCGATGAAGGTCACGCCGAAGCGGTGGTTACCCGGAATCGCCGGCTCGACGCCTTTGTTCTCGAGCACGCCGCGGTTCATGATCTTGTAGATGTTCTTCTTCATGCCGGGCAGGCGGCTTTCGATGAAGGTCTCACCGTAAGGTTTGACCTTGCCCCAGCGCGCGATGCGGGTGGCTTCCATTTCCTGAGGAGTGGGATCCATGCTGATTCCTTGGTGCAATGAAGTTGGGAGAACGGAAGGGCGATTGCCTTCTGTCCGTGCAACTTTAAGAAGCGCTCAGTGATTAATCCATTACCATTTTTCTCGCGACTCGATAACATTTCGGTATCGAGAACTTGCGAGGCTTCGATACTTTGTCGTGAGGGTATCCTGCCGGCCGATGGAATCTTCTCCCTTCAGGGAGTGGCCTGCTGCTTCAGCTTTCCGCGTTGCCGCGCGCCAGCCGCGCGGCGGCGCGCAGGCTGCGCACGATGCGGTCGAAGGTGGCGGCTCGCGCCTCGTCGGTGCGCTGGCGCAAAGCGAACGACGGGTGGTAGGTGGCGATGACAAGCCGCCCCTCGTGCTCGACTGGCGTCTCCATCATTCCAGCCAGCGACACGCTCTTGCGGCCCAGCACCGCACGAGCCGCGGTGGCGCCAAGCGCGACCACGACCCTGGGCCCGACTTTCTCCAGTTCGCGCTCCAGCCACAGATTGCAGGCCTCGATCTCCTGCTGCGCCGGTGACTTGTGCAGCCGGCGCTTGCCGCGCCATTCGAACTTGAAGTGCTTGACCGCATTGGTCATGAAGAGCTTGTCGCGGTCCAGCCCCGCGCTGGCCAGTGCTTCGTCCAGCAGGTGCCCGGCCGGGCCGACGAAGGGAAAGCCCTGCAGGTCTTCCTGCGCCCCCGGCTGCTCGCCGACCAGCATGATGCGCGCATGGGTGGCGCCGGCGCCGGGCACGCCCTGGGTGGCATTGCGCCACAACGGGCAACGCCGGCATTGGTTCAGCTCATCGCGGCTGACGGGCAGCTTCCTGTGCTCGGGCATGGCGGCACGGCGCGCTGTGCTGCTGTCGCTCTCATCCGGTGGCAGCTTCGGTCGCCGATTCTTCAGCGTCGGCCATGACCGCGGATGCCGCATGGGGCTGTGCGCCTGGCTCGGCGGCGCGGATGCGCAGCACGGTCTGGCGTGAAGTGCTGAAGCGCCGCGCGGTCTCGCTCACCGAATTGCCAGCGGCCAGCGCGTTCAGGATCGCATGGCGCTGTTCAGGCGTGTGCTTGGGCGGACGGCCCACCTGACGTCCCATGGCCTTGGCCGCGGCCAGGCTCTCGCGCACGCGCACGCTGCGGGCGGCGCCTTCCAGCGCGGCGACCGCACGCAGCACCTCGACCGCCTCCGGCGGCGTGGCCCTGGCCAGGTCGTCACGGGACAGCTGCACGCAATACAACGCCACCCCCAGCAGGCGGAAGCGCCGGATGGTGGCCAGCACCTCGGGCACGCTCCAGCCCAGGCTGCACAGCCGCAGCGACACGACCGAGTCGGCCGGCTGCACCTGGTGCTGCAGCGCGCGCAGGCGCGGGCGCTGCAGCGCGGGCACTGACGCGGGCTCTTCTTCCCAGAAGGCATGGCGCGCATCTACGCCATAGCCGGCCTCGCGCGCGGCTTGCAATTCGTCCATCATGGCCGGCTGGCCATCGGCACAATTGGAGTAGAGGAATGAGGTCGGCATGGCGGTGATGAACGGCGCGGACGCGCCGTCCGGTATCGGTTGCGTTTCGGACAGGGATACTCCTGTTTCGGCTTACTGCGCCACGCCGCAAATTTCATGCCGCGCTTGCCACGCACAGAGCAAAGGTGAGGGGGCTCCCAAGGCACGGTATGCAGGCAATGAAGCCGCGGCAAGCCTGGTCCGATCGACGCGGCGCTGCGGGCACAATTACAAGGCTTCGCGCAGGAATTGCAACGACAGGCAGGTGCGCTGCCTGCGCTGGGGCGGGCACGGAATCTGCGTTCTCCCCAGCGCAAAGCCGGAGCGCCGGCAAATCCCACCAGGAGAAAACCGTGGACAAGTCGAAGATTCCCGCAGATCAGGCCCAGGCCCTCGGCGCATTGATGGACGACCATCGCGCTGTCAAGAAGCAGTTCAAGGCGTTCAAGGACACTGAAGATCGCGACGAGAAGCAGGCGATCGCGCTGGAGGTGTGCAACCAGCTCACGGTGCACGCCACCATCGAGGAGGAGATCTTCTATCCGGCGCTGCGCGGCGTCAGCGACGAGATCGACGACCTGCTGGACGAGGCCGAGGTCGAGCATCAGGTGGCGAAGGACCTGATCGCTGCGATCGAGGAGGATCCGGCCGGCGACAAGCTCGAGGCCAACTACGCGGTGCTGTCAGAATACGTCGCCCACCATATCGAGGAAGAGGAGGGCGAGCTGTTCAAGAACGCGATCAAGGAAAAGTTCAACCTGCGCGACGTGGCACAGGCCATGGCGGCGCGCAAGGAAGAACTGATGCGCGAGACCGCTTGACGCGCCTGCGCCCGGGCCAGGCCGGGCGCGGCTCTTCAGCGGATTTGAAGGAGTCGCACAATGCGGCGCGTCCCGCGCCCGCGGGCGGGGCGTTACCATCATGCGGTCGTCACCCGCCGTACCGCAACTGCCCCATGACCTTTGTCGTGACGGATGCCTGCATCCAGTGCCGCCATACCGATTGCGTCGAAGTCTGCCCGATGTCGTGCTTCCACGAAGGGCCCAACTTCCTCGCCATCGACCCCGACCAGTGCATCGATTGCTCGATGTGCGTGCCGCTGTGCCCGGTCGACGCGATCTACTCGGAGCATGACCTGCCCGAGGACCAGCGCCATTTCATTGCCCTCAATGCCGAACTGTCGCGGCGCGCTGACTGGCTGCCGTTGCTCAAGGCCAAGGGGCCGATCCCCGGCCATGAGCAATGGGCCGGCCATCCTGACCGCCTCTCGTTGCTGGAGCGCTAGCGCGCCTCAGCGAAATCCGGGAACGCTTCTTCCAGCGTCAGCACGGTGCCGGTGAGCGTGCCGTCGTAGCCGGGCAGTGCATTGACGCGCTGGCGGAAGGCTTCGCTGGTAAGCGCGTCCACCGCGCCGGCCAGTGCCGCGCTGCGCAGCTTGGCGCGCTCGATCGCAAAGAAGTAGCGCTCCTTGATCACCGGCACGAACGCCAGCCCGAAGCGCCGCGCCGCGGTTTCCACGCCAAAGCCCACGTCGGCCATGCCGCTGCCGATATACGCGGCCACCGCGGCGTGGGTGAATTCACCGTTGCTGTAGCCCTCGATGCGGGCCGTGTCGATGCCGCGCGCGGCCAGCATCAGGTCCAGCAGCAGGCGCGTGCCCGAGCCCACCTGGCGGTTGACGAAGCGCACCTCGCGCCGGGTCAGGTCTTCCAGCGTGTGGATGCCAAGCGGGTTGTCCGGCCGCACGAACAGTCCCTGGCTGCGCACCGCCAGGTGCACCAGGCAGTGGGTGTCCGGTTTGAGCCAGGTGGTGAAATGCCGCCACATGCCGTGCTCGAACTCGCCCACCGGCACATGGAAGCCGGCGATATCGCAGGCGCCTTCGGCCAGTGCCGCCACGGCCTCGACGCTGCCGCAGTACTTCAGGTCGTGCCGCACCTGCTGCTCGTCGAGGAAGTCGCGCAGCGCCGCCACTGCGAAGCCGTGGCTGGCATGCAGCCGCGCCGTGGCTTCGGGCTGGTCCATCAGCTTCTTCAACTCGATCTCCAGCTCGGACGCCAGGCTGTCGAGCGTCGGCGACAGCCGCGCGCCGATCCGCTTGCTGGCCCACACCAACTGCTGCGCCAGCGGCGTCAGCGCGCTGCCGCGCCCGCGGGTCTTGTCGATCAGCGGGCCGCCGAACAGCGCCTCGGCATCGCGCAGGATGCCCCAGGCGTAGCGGTAGGACAGCGATACCGCCTGCGCCGAGTGGCTGATGCTGCCGGATTCCTCGATGTGCCCGAGCAGGGCCACTAGCCGGGACACGTCGAGGGCGTCGCCACCGGGGCTGGCGTCGTCCCGGATCTGCAGGTGCGGGTGGATCGAGATGCGGATCATATGTAGAAAATAGCTTATTGAAGGGCCGCTGTCACTCTCATATAGTCCTTCAAACGGGAAAAAACGGCGACGCCACAGCCCGTAAATAGGAAAAAAATAGCATATAAGAGGCCGCGCTGCCGATCTGCGCAACGCCTCACAGGAGACGCTATGCCAGAAATTTCCCCCCACGCACCGGCATCCGCCGACGCCACGCGCATCGCCGCCATCGTGGCGGCACGCCAGGACATGCCGGGCGCCTTGTTGCCGATCCTGCATGAGATCCAGGACACACAGGGTTATATCCCCGACGCCGCCGTGCCCGTGATTGCCCGCGCGCTGAACCTGTCGCGCGCCGAGGTGCACGGCGTGATCACCTTCTACCACCACTTCCGCCAGCAGCCGGCCGGGCGCCATGTGGTGCAGGTCTGCCGCGCCGAAGCGTGCCAGTCGGTCGGCGCCGAAGCGCTGGTCGCGCATGCGCAGCGCGCACTTGGCTGTGGCTTCCATGAAACCACCGCGGACGGGCAGGTGACGCTGGAGCCGGTTTATTGCCTGGGCCAGTGCGCCTGCGGCCCGGCGGTGATGGTCGGCGAGCAACTGCACGGCTATGTCGATGCCAAACGCTTCGACGCGCTGGTGCGCTCGCTGCGCGAGTCGTCCGCGGAAAAGACCACGGAAGCCGCGGAGGCACAGGCATGATCACGATCACCACCATCTTCGTGCCGCGCGATTCCACCGCGCTGGCGCTGGGCGCCGACGACGTGGCCCGCGCCATCGCGCGTGAGGCCGCGGCGCGCAACGAGCACGTGCGCATTGTGCGCAATGGCTCGCGCGGCATGTTCTGGCTGGAGCCGCTGGTCGAGGTGCAGACCGGAGCCGGCCGCGTGGCCTATGGCCCGGTCAGCGCCGCAGACGTGCCGGAACTATTCGACGCCGGCTTGCTGCAAGGCGGCGAGCACGCGCTGTTGCAGGGCGTCACCGACGAAATCCCCTTCCTGAAGCAGCAGGAGCGCCTGACCTTCGCCCGCGTCGGCATCACCGATCCGCTGTCGCTGGACGACTACCGCGCGCATGAGGGCTTTGCCGGCCTGGAGCGCGCGCTGGCGATGCAGCCCGCCGAGATCGTGCAGGAGGTCACCGACTCCGGCCTGCGCGGCCGCGGCGGCGCGGCGTTCCCGACCGGCATCAAGTGGAAGACCGTGCTGGGCGCGCAGTCCGCGGTCAAGTACATCGTCTGCAATGCTGACGAAGGCGACTCGGGCACGTTCTCCGACCGCATGGTGATGGAAGACGACCCGTTCATGCTGATCGAAGGCATGACCATCGCCGCGCTGGCGGTGGGTGCGGAGCAGGGCTACATCTACTGCCGTTCCGAATATCCGCACGCGATTGCCGTGCTGGAAAGCGCGATCGGCATCGCCAACGCCGCCGGCTGGCTCGGCGACGATATCCGCGGCAGCGGCAAGCGCTTTCACCTGGAAGTGCGCAAGGGCGCCGGCGCCTATGTCTGCGGCGAGGAAACCGCGCTGCTGGAAAGCCTGGAAGGACGGCGCGGCGTGGTGCGCGCCAAGCCGCCGCTGCCGGCGCTGCAGGGGCTGTTCGGCAAGCCCACGGTGATCAACAACGTGATCTCGCTGGCCACCGTGCCGGTGATCCTGGCGCGCGGCGCGCAGTACTACCGCGACTACGGCATGGGCCGCTCGCGCGGCACGCTGCCGTTCCAGCTGGCCGGCAACATCAAGCAGGGCGGACTGGTGGAGAAGGCGTTCGGCGTCACGCTGCGCGAGCTGCTGGTCGACTACGGCGGCGGCACGCGCAGCGGCCGCGCCATCCGCGCGGTGCAGGTGGGCGGGCCGCTGGGCGCGTACCTGCCCGAGTCGCGCTTCGACGTGCCGCTGGACTATGAAGCCTATGCCGCGTTCGGCGGCGTGGTCGGCCACGGCGGCATCGTGGTGTTCGATGAAACCGTCGACATGGCAAAGCAGGCCCGCTACGCGATGGAGTTCTGCGCGATCGAATCGTGCGGCAAGTGCACCCCGTGCCGGATCGGCTCGACCCGCGGCGTCGAAGTGATGGACCGCATCATCGCCGGCGAGCAGCCGGTCAAGCACGTAGCGCTGGTGCGCGACCTGTGCGACACCATGCTCAACGGCTCGCTGTGCGCGATGGGCGGCATGACCCCGTACCCGGTGCTGTCCGCGCTGAATGAATTCCCCGAGGACTTCGGCCTCGCCTCCAACCCAGCCAAGGCCGCCTGAGCCAGGTCCAGCAGAGACACGGGAGACAAACCGCCATGAATGCCCGCAACGAGATCGATTTCGGCACGCCCGCCAGCCCATCCACCGAACTGGTCACCCTGGAGGTCGATGGCGTCAGCGTCACCGTACCCGCCGGCACCTCGGTGATGCGCGCCGCGATGGAAGCGCAGATCGCCGTCCCCAAGCTGTGCGCCACCGACAGCCTCGAAGCCTTCGGCTCGTGCCGGCTCTGCCTGGTCGAGATCGAAGGGCGCCGCGGCTATCCGGCATCGTGCACCACGCCGGTCGAAGCCGGCATGAAGGTCAAGACCCAGAGCGACAAGCTGGCCGACCTGCGCCGCGGCGTGATGGAGCTGTATATCTCCGACCACCCGCTCGATTGCCTGACCTGCCCGACCAACGGCAACTGCGAGCTGCAGGACATGGCCGGCGTGGTCGGCCTGCGCGAAGTGCGCTACAACGACGGCGGCCCGGAAGCTGCGCCGATCGCGACGCACACGCAGATGAAGAAGGACGAATCCAATCCTTACTTCACCTACGATCCGTCCAAGTGCATCGTCTGCAACCGCTGCGTGCGCGCCTGCGAGGAAACGCAGGGCACCTTCGCCCTGACCATCAGCGGCCGCGGCTTCGATTCCCGCGTCTCGCCCGGCACCAGCCAGTCGTTCATGGAATCGGACTGCGTCTCGTGCGGCGCCTGCGTGCAGGCGTGCCCGACCGCGACGCTGACCGAGACCTCGGTGATCAAGTTCGGCCAGCCCTCGCACAGCACCGTGACCACCTGTGCCTATTGCGGCGTGGGCTGTTCGTTCAAGGCCGAGATGAAGGGCAATGAAGTGGTGCGCATGGTGCCGTACAAGGACGGCAAGGCCAATGAAGGCCACGCCTGCGTCAAGGGCCGCTTTGCCTGGGGCTACGCCACGCACAAGGACCGCATCCTCAAGCCGATGATCCGCGCGAAGATCACCGATCCGTGGCGCGAGGTGTCGTGGGAAGAGGCGATCGACTATGCCGCGTCGCAGTTCAAGCGTATCCAGGCCGAGCACGGCAAGGACTCCATCGGCGGCATCGTGTCGTCGCGCTGCACCAATGAAGAGGGCTACCTGGTGCAGAAGCTGGTGCGCGCAGCCTTCGGCAACAACAACGTCGACACCTGCGCGCGCGTGTGCCATTCGCCGACCGGCTACGGCCTGAAGCAGACCCTGGGCGAATCGGCCGGCACGCAGACCTTCAAGTCGGTGGAGAAGGCCGACGTGATCATGGTGATCGGTGCCAACCCGACCGACGGCCACCCGGTCTTTGCGTCGCGCATGAAGAAGCGCCTGCGCGCCGGCGCCAGGCTGATCGTGGTCGATCCGCGCCGCATCGACCTGGTCGACTCCCCGCATATCCGTGCCGACTATCACCTGCAACTGCGCCCGGGCACCAACGTGGCGCTGGTGACCTCGCTGGCGCACGTGATCGTCACCGAAGGCCTGCTCAACGAAGCCTTCATCGCCGAGCGCTGCGAGGACCGCGCCTTCCAGCAATGGCGCGATTTCGTCTCGCTGCCGGAGAACTCGCCGGAGGCGATGGAAAGCGTGACTGGCATTCCGGCGGAACAGCTGCGCGGTGCCGCACGCCTGTATGCCACCGGCGGCAACGCTGCGATCTACTACGGCCTGGGCGTGACCGAGCATGCGCAAGGCTCCACCACCGTGATGGGCATTGCCAACCTTGCCATGGCAACCGGCAATATCGGCCGCGAAGGCGTGGGCGTGAACCCCCTGCGCGGACAGAACAACGTGCAGGGCTCGTGCGATATCGGTTCGTTCCCGCATGAGCTGCCGGGCTATCGCCACGTGTCGGACTCGACCACGCGCGGCCTGTTCGAAGCCGCGTGGAATGTCGAGATCAGCCCCGAGCCGGGCCTGCGCATCCCCAATATGTTTGAAGCCGCGCTGGCCGGCAGCTTCAAGGGTCTGTACTGCCAGGGCGAGGACATCGTCCAGTCCGACCCGAACACGCAGCACGTGTCCGAGGCGCTGTCGTCGATGGAATGCATCGTGGTGCAGGACATCTTCCTGAACGAGACCGCCAAGTACGCGCACGTGTTCCTGCCGGGCTCTTCCTTCCTGGAAAAGGACGGCACCTTCACCAACGCCGAGCGCCGCATCTCGCGCGTGCGCAAGGTGATGCCGCCCAAGGCGCGCTATGCCGACTGGGAAGCCACCATCCTGCTGGCCAATGCGCTGGGCTACCCGATGGACTACAAGCATCCGTCGGAGATCATGGACGAGATCGCGCGCCTGACGCCGACCTTCGCAGGTGTCAGCTACAAGCGCCTGGACCAGCTCGGCAGCATCCAGTGGCCGTGCAACGCCGAGGCGCCGGAAGGCACGCCGACCATGCATATCGACACCTTCGTGCGCGGCAAGGGCAAGTTCATCATCACCAAGTACGTGCCCACCACCGAGAAGATCACGCGCGCCTTCCCGCTGATCCTGACCACCGGCCGCATCCTGTCGCAGTACAACGTCGGCGCGCAGACGCGCCGTACCGACAACGTCTACTGGCATGCCGAGGACCGGCTCGAGATCCATCCGCACGATGCCGAGGAGCGCGGCATCAAGGACGGCGACTGGGTCGGGGTGCAGAGCCGTGCCGGCGACACGGTGCTGCGCGCGATCGTCAGCGAGCGCATGCAGCCGGGCGTGGTCTACACTACCTTCCACTTTCCGGAATCCGGCGCCAACGTGATCACCACCGACAACTCAGACTGGGCCACCAACTGCCCGGAGTACAAGGTGACCGCGGTGCAGGTGCTGCCGGTGGCGCAGCCGTCGGCGTGGCAGCGGGAGTACCAGGAGTTCAACGCCCAGCAGCTGCAACTGCTGGAAGCCGCCAGCGCCGACCCGGCGCAGGCCGTACGCTGAGCGGAGGGGCCACGCCATGATGCGCTGCATGCAGTCACCGGAGGTGCATCCGGCCGCGGCCGGAGACGCCGAGCCGCCCACTCACAGCACCTTCGCCGTCAGCCGCTGGCGCCGCGGCGAGCTGATGCTGAGCCCCGATGAAGTGGCCGAGGAAGTGCCGGTCGCGCTGGTGTACAACGGCATCTCGCACGCGGTGATGCTGGCGACGCCGGCCGACCTGGAGGACTTTGCGCTCGGGTTCAGCCTGAGCGAAGGCATCGTTACCCGTGCCGCCGACGTCTATGACATCGAGATCGACACGCGCGAGCACGGCATCGCCGTGCAGCTGGAGATCGCCTCCGAAGCCTTCATGCGGCTCAAGGACCGCCGCCGCTCGCTGGCCGGGCGCACCGGCTGCGGACTGTGCGGCACCGAATCGCTGGAACAGGTGATGCGCCTGCCGGCACCGGTGCGCAGCGATGCCAGCTTCCATACCGACGTGATCCAGGCCGCGTTCGTGCAACTGCAACTGCGGCAGGAATTGCAGCAACACACGGGTGCGACGCACGCTGCCGCATGGCTGCGTGCCGATGGCCATGTATCACTGGTGCGTGAAGACGTGGGCCGCCACAACGCGCTGGACAAGCTGGCGGGCGCGCTCGCCCGCAGCGGCGAGGACATCTCCAGCGGCGCGGTGCTGGTGACCAGCCGCGCCAGCTATGAAATGGTGCTGAAGACCGCCGCCATCGGCGCCGGCGTGCTCGCCGCGGTATCCGCACCGACGGCGCTGGCCGTGCGGCTTGCCGAACAAGCCAGCATCACCCTGGCCGGCTTCGTGCGCGCCGGCGCGCACGTGGTCTATGCCCATCCCACACGTCTGCAGCACGAAGCGAGCCTGGCATGAAGATCGACAACCTCATCACCATGGCCAACCAGATCGGCAGCTTCTTCGAGGCCATGCCGGATCGGGAAGAGGCCGTCTCTGATATTGCAGGGCATATCAAGCGGTTTTGGGAGCCGCGCATGCGCAAGGCCTTGCTGGGGCATGTGGATGCCGAGGCAGGGAGCGGACTGCTGGACATCGTGCGCGAGGCGTTGGGGCGCCATCGGGCGATGCTGGAGTAGCTTGCAGGCCGGTTGCCGCTATGTGTCCTGCGCCCAGCGCTCCACCAGATCCGCAGGGATCGCCTGGAACACTTCATCGAAGCGCTTGCCGGTCAGCCGCTCGGCTTGCCTGAGCAGCAGTGCCACCGGGCTGCTGGGTTCGTGGAACTCGAACCATTGACGCGCGGCGCGGATGGCGGCCAGGGCGGCATCGCGATCCCGCGGTTTGCAGCCGTCTGCGTGCACGGCGGTTGCGGCAGGGGAAAGACCGCCGGCAGCATCGCCGCATGAAGGAGCAGCGACTGGCGCGGCCGTTGGTGCGGCGACCTGCGCTGGCGGGGCGGTTGCGACAGTGCTCGTCATCAAGCCAAGCAGCCTGAGCAGCGGGCTCAAGTCGGGGCTGTCCTGCCGGAGGTTGGCTTTTGCCCAAGCGTCAATGGCCGCTGCTTGGGCCGCGGCCTCGTCGAGTGCCGTGAGGGCGGGGCTGTTCTGCTGGCGCAGATCCTGCATTTGTTGTCGCACCGATTCCGGCGCCAGGGCGTCCGCGGGCCGCGGCACGCCGAGCGAACGCTCGACGTCGCGGATCTGCAGCCGGAGCGCCGCGTTGCCAGTGATCGTCAGCTCCCGCACGTCCCGCATCAGCCCCTCCGGGTCGGTCAGCGCGGCCAGCGCATTGGCGCGCATCGCGGGATCGGTTTCGCCATCGACGCATAACTGCGGATGGACGGCATCGGGCCATTTTGCCAGCAGCCGCGCCATGGCCGCGAGTCCGTCGCGCAGGCCGCTTGCCTGGCCTAGCCGGGTACGGCAGCGCAGCAACAGCGCCAGGATGCGGATGTCGCGCGTGCGCAGCAGCAGGCGCCGGCAGTCGCGCTCCAGATCCGCCCAGTTGATGGCCTCGGGCTCGCTGACGAAGTTGCCGTACTGCGCGTCGGGCTTCGGCGCCGCCTTGGCCAGCAGCACGACGAACTCAGGGTCGTATTCCAGGTCGTCGCCGCATGGCCTGTCGGGTGCGACAGGTTCCAGCAGTTCCGGGAAGGGAAAGTCAGGTCTTGGCACCGGTACGGCCTTGGCTTTGGCATTCATGGTCAGTGTGTTGCATAGTGTTCGGGCTCGAACACCATGCCGGTGATGGCGCGGCTGTGATCCGGTTCGCCCAGCCATGTAGACCAGCCCAGGCGTTCCTGCGAGCCCAGGATGGCAGGCGGCGCCGAGTCCGGGATCACCTGCAGCTCGGCTTCCCAGACGAACTCGAAACCGACGAAGGCGCGCACCCATTCGATGAGCGTCGGAAGATCCCTGCCGTTCGGCGTGAAGTTCAAGTATTGCTGCAACCCGAGCGGACCGATCACCAGACGGAACTTGTGTTGGCGGTCCGGCACCATTTCGCCAAGCATGGCGCCTTGCCCCATGACCCCTGGGGCGCCCGGGTGTCCCAGGCGGCTGCGCTCGGCCGGATCGACGGCGATCCAGTGCAATACATACTCTTCAAGCCTGACGGGCACACCAAAGAAGTGTGAAAGCGTGGCCGCGATGCCGTCGGGATTGCGTGCTTCGCGCACCTGGTGTGCGCTCGCAGCGAGCCGGGCGTGCGGCGGCAGGGTGCTGTGCGCGATTTCGTCGGCTTCATTGCCCGCCAGCCAGCCGACATAGCGGGAGAACACCTCGCCGTCGCGCCGATCGAGGCCCGCGGTGGCTTGCGCGCTTGCCCACGCGCGGTAGAACTGCGTGAAGGCGCGATGGTGGAAAAGATCCAGGAAGTCGGCGGTGGTGTTGTCCCGCTGTGCCTCGCTACGCTCGCGTACAACTTCCGTCAGGTGAATCGGCAGCGCCCCGTTCGGCCCCAGCATGCCCAAGCCAAACAATTGCACCTTGAGCCGGCCGGGCAGCGGCTGCACCTGCGCGATCTCGCGCGGCGCGAAGGTGAGCGCGGCCTGCTGGCCAGCCCGGAAAGGCTCGTCGCGTGGCCGGCTCGCCTGCCCGATCGGGGGCAAATCAGGGTGCCGGGCGGACAGATGCCGCAGGAGCCCCAGGAAGCTCAGCTTCCACGGCGCCTGGCCGGCATAGTTTCCGGGCGCGGCCGTCGCCGCCGGCGAGGGCGGCACATTGTCGTCGTTGCCTTTGAACATGGCTACACGGCGCTGCGGCCGCCCATGCGCACGGGCCAACGATGCACCAGGCCGCGTTGCATGGAGTGCAGTTCGGTTTGCGTGAAGACATTGACCGAGACGTGGCGCGCCAGGAAATGCTCCAGCACCACGCCGAACAGGTATGGGCTGATGCCGGAGAAGCCGCCTTCGTCCACCGTGAGCTGGCACTGGATGCCGCGGCCGTAGATCAAGGGCCCGTTGCCTGGCAGCCGGCGCATGACTGGTTTCACGTTCGCGCCGATCAGGCTCTGGATTTGCCCCTGGTGCGCGAGGTCGTCGTTCGCCACGAAAAGCCGCAGCATGTCACGCAGGCCCTGGCCCCCTGAGCGATGCTCCAGGTCGGTCAGCGACAAGTAGTTGAAGCCCAGCAGCCGTATCAGGCGCCAGGCCATTTCACCATCCGCATAGGGCGGCCGTGGTGCCGACGGCGCGCGGATCAGGCCGATCCCGTCCACGGGGATGGAAGCTGCCGGGGTCAGGTCGTGCCGGCCATTGCGCGGTACCAGATTGGGCAGATCGCGATTTGTAACCAGCGATTCCACTGACAGGTAGCGCAAGGCGTCCGGGTAGGGAGCTTCGTGCTGGTCCACCAGCGACACGAACAGCTCGGTGCCGACGTATGCCGTGCGTGTGCCGTACTTGCGAGCCTGCTCAGAGATCAGCCGACGCTCGCGCCGCAGGGAAAAGTAGCGGCCGTGGTTGCCTTCATCACTATTCAGGGTGGTAAAGAGCGGCTGGAAGTCGATGCCTGCGCTGTGCTCGGACCGTTGTGCGGAGAGCTGCCTGACGGTGTGGATTTCGTAGTCAAGCGGATGCTGCCGGTCGGCGACCAGGTGAAACTCGGCGCGGCCCGGCGTGACCTCGATGCGATCGGTGCGCTTTGGAAACAGATTGACCACCGGTGTGCAAAACAGCGCGAACTGTTCGCGGTCGACCTTGCTGGTCAGATCCCGGGGCGGCTTTGACAGCAGCACGACGATCTCGGCTTCCTTGCCGCGGATCCGGCTCAGGCCCTGAGCGAGCTTGTTGAGGCCGAAGAAATAGAAGCGTTGCGGGCAAGCGAAGTACTCATGCAACAGGTTGTGCCCGTGGAAGCTGTTCCACTGCAAAGGCAGCGCGCCTTCGCCCGGTCCCATTCCCACGTAACTGACAGCATCCTGCGCCACTGCGCAGGGGCGCTCGCTCATGGCCCCGGGGTGTCCGATCAGCGTCGCCACACCGGCGCTGTGCAACAGTTCGAACAGTTGTGAGGCGATCAGGTCATCGCCGCGCAGATAGACCGGCAGGTGGTCCAGGCCGGGCAGTTGGTCGAAGGTCGCGTCTCGCGTACAGCGCAGGCGCAACCGCAGGGCACCCTGGACTGTCACATGGGCGGGCACATAGCGCTCCGGCCCCCTGACATCGGGCGGAATGCCAGTGAGCCGCGCTTCGGTGATCTCAACCGGCCACAGTGTCAACGGCTGCGTGGTCCTGAACTGGCAGGCCGTCTTCTCTCCAGGCGCCGCCGCCGCGTTGACCTCCGTGCCGCGCGGAACCTCCACGCCACGCGCAAAATCGCCCTCGCTCTGGCTGGGTCGGAACTGCGCGACCGCAATCGATGGCGTCGGCGCCACATAGTTGGGGTAGATCACCTCCAGCAGCCGCTGCGTGAAGCGTGGGAACTCAGCGTCCAGCTTGATCTCGGTACGCGCTGACAGGAAGCAGAACGCCTCGATCAGGCGCTCGACGTAGGGGTCGGCCACCTCGATGCCCTGCATGCCCAGCCGTTTCGCGACCTTCGGGTGCTGTTTGGCGAATTCCCCGGCCAGCTCGCGCATATAGACGAGCTCGCGATTGTAGTAATCGAGCAGTTGCGGATCCATGGTGTCAGCTGGCGTGGATCGATTGGACACTCATCCGGCTGGTTTCCAGGTCGAGCGAGCTTTGGGCAGTGAACGCCATCGGATACGGGTTCATATGGATCAGGCCTTTGATCTCGAACACCAGGGTGTTGTAGCGTTGTGGCGCATCTTCTTTGAGAAGCGGCTTCACTTCCAGCGAGCCGGGGATGAGCCGGGGTTCGAAGTCCAGGATCGCACGCCTGACGATGGTGACGATATCGCTCCACTTGTGTTCGGCCAGATAACTGCCGGCGACCGGCGACACGCCGTAGTTGATGGTCGATGCGGCAGCAGCGGGATAGCGCTTGCGATCGATTTCATCCTCGCGATTGGTGGTGTTGAGCAGATAGGTGAGGTCGCGCTGGATGATCTCGCGCATCTGGGCACGCGTGACGGTGTATTCGTCCGCGTTTTCCGTCTGGCGCTGGGGCGCGTCGTCGCGCAGCCGGTCCAGCAAGGTCGGCAGCAGTTGCGAATTCGGGCGGCGCGGCGGGCGGTGTTCAGCCATGCTCCGCGTCCAGGGTGAGTGTTGTCACATCCAGCATGGCGACATCCCCCGTGTCTGTCATCCAGGTCTTCTGGCCGAAACCGATGACACCTGTCTCGCCCGCTTCACTCCAGCTGGTTTCGCGAGCCAGCCGAATCCCGTCGCTGCCTTGTTCGGAGCCTGGGTAGCGCACCGGCAGGAAGCCACGGCTGACCACGCCGTCGGCGAGTGTCACCGTGGCCGGGCGCCATAACAGATCCAGCAACCCGGACGCCTTGCCCAACTCGATCTTGCGCATCTGCGCAAAGGGCAGCCAGGCGTAGCGCCCCGCGGTTACGATCTCGCAGGTCGGTCCCAGCCGTGTGTCAGTGTCGGTGATCCAGGCAAAGCGCACGCCGTCGTGCGCGCCGGCTGAGGCTGGCACCTGCGACAGGGCCAGGTGCCGGCTGGCGTCCGCGGCTGAGCAATCGCCGGCCTTGTTTCCTGCCAGAGCCGTGTGGAGCTTTGCCACCCACGCCGGGGCCGGCAGCAGCGAGCCGGGGGTGCGCTGGCCGGCAAATACCTCGCCACGGAACACCTCCGCACGGATCAGGTCGCGGTACACATGCGCGGTTTGCGCGAAGCCGGGCGCAAGCTGCGTGGCGACCTGCAATTGCTTGAGGGCCCTGGACCAGTCACCGACCACGCAGAGCCACTGGAATAGCCGCCAACGGAAAGCGAAAGAGCCAGGTTCCTCGCGGACCTGCGCCTCCGTCTGGGCCAGCGCGCCCTTGACCGAGCCGCTTCGGCGAAGGATTGATGACAGCCCCGTGTCGGATGCCTGACGAGGGGTGTGCGATTCAAGCGTCATGGTCAGGATCAGGCGTCAGCGCCGGCGCGGGACGGTAGGCGCTGTCCATCGAGACCAGATGGTGTTCGCGACGGGTAAGCGGGGCCGTGACATTGCGGCGCCGCGTGGGCGCAATGTCGCCAGCGAACAGCCACAGCACGTCCGGCGCAGCCGGGGTTGAAAAGAGTTCGTGCTCTTCCAGGGATTCTTGGGAGCCGATCAGCGAATCAATATGGCCAGCTGTGTCCAGCATGTCCATCAAGCTATCGGCATGGTTCGCTTCGCGCGCGACCGTTTGCAGCGGCTTCGGGTCGACCTCCGCCGGGATCTGAACTGTCGACGTTGCATTTGAGCTGGCATGAGCACTGACGTAGTTCGGATCCCGTAGCGCCGTCTCGGCCTCGCGTTTGAGCTGATCGAGCACGTCGGCCGGGTCAGGGGCAGCCGCCGCCGTTGTCCCCGCGCCACCGGCTGGCTTCACCAGCGAGAACGGATCGGCAGCGTCTGGCTGCGGCCCCCCAAGCGCATCCCAGGGCCAGGGCGCATTGCTGTCGCCACCGAGTCCGGCGTTGACGGCGTGGATTTCTGCAGTGCGGTTCTGCCAGTCGCTCATAGCCCAGCCACCTGAGGTTATTGGTTTTCGAGAGCGTCTGATGATAATCGAAAATCCTGGCGTAACGAATTTTAAATCGAATGGAATTTTCCTATTAAATATCCGGAAAATCAGAATTAAAAAATGATTTTAGCAATTTAAGTATGATCCTATGGACATCGGATAAAAATGATGTATGTCTCGGATGGATTGTCAAAAATTGTAATATTCCATGCGGGCATGGTGTTGGGTCATTGTCGGCGCGAAGAAATCATGATAACTGCGCGATGGTGTGAATAAGCGCTTCAAAATCAACTGGTTAGATGCATTTAAGATGCCGCCGCGCAGGGATTCTGTCGCGGATGAGAAATTTGCTAGCGTATTGTTTTGGTCATATCCTAAAAAAGCCAATAACAAAATCTCTGTGCAATGGCAGCCCTCTCTTCCAAGGAGGGCGAACGGCAAAGGCATCGAATGGATATTTCGCGTCAGGCGTTATTTGGCCGACTCAATCTCACGCTATTCAAGGCGATCGAAAGCGCGACGGCCTTTTGCAAGCTCCGCGGCAACCCGTACGTGGAGCTTGTGCATTGGCTCCACCAACTGCTGCAAGCCCCGGATGGCGACCTGCAGCGGATGCTGCGCCATGCCGGCGCCGACCTGTCCGTGCTTGAAGCCGACCTGACCCGCGCGCTGGCCGCGTTGCCTGCCGGCGCCACCTCGATCAGTGACTTTTCGTTCCAGCTTGAGTCGGCGATCGAGCGGGCCTGGGTCTATGCGACGCTTGCTTTTTCCGATGACCACGTGCGCGGCGCCTATCTGCTCGCTGCGCTGCTCAAGACGCCGGAGTTGCGCCGTACGGTGCTGGGCATCTCAAGCCAGTTCGCGAAGGTGCGGCCCGATGACCTGGTGGAAATGGCACCGGCGCTCCTCGCGCAATCGCCTGAGAGCCGTGAAGAGGCTTATGACGGCAGTGGCCTGGCGCCGGCCACACCGGGTGAAGCCAGTGGCGCGACGGCACCTGCCAGTGCCGGCAAGCCCGCCCTGGGCAGGTACTGCCGCGACTTGACCGAGGAGGCACGCGCGGGCCGGCTGGATCCCGTGATCGGCCGCGAGCATGAGATCCGCACCATGACGGACATCCTGCTGCGCCGCCGTCAGAACAATCCGCTCCTGACCGGAGAGGCGGGCGTCGGCAAGACCGCCGTCATCGAGGGGCTGGCACAGGCCATTGCCGCGGGTGAGGTGCCGCCCAGCCTGAAGGACATCAGGCTGCTGAGCCTCGACGTGGGTGCGCTGCTGGCGGGCGCCAGCATGAAGGGCGAGTTCGAAGCGCGGTTGAAGGGCGTGCTTGAGGAAGCTGCCAGATCCCCGACGCCCGTGATCCTGTTCGTCGATGAAGTCCACACGCTGGTTGGCGCCGGTGGCCAGGCCGGCACCGGCGATGCCGCGAACCTGCTCAAACCGGCGCTGGCGCGTGGGGCACTGCGCACGATCGGCGCCACCACCTGGAGCGAATACAAGCGCCACATCGAGAAGGATCCGGCGCTCACCCGCCGCTTTCAGGTGCTGCATGTCATGGAACCGGACGAAGCCAGTGCGGTCGCCATGGTGCGGGGTCTGGTCCGGACGTTCGAGGCGCATCACCAGGTACTGATCCGCGACGAGGCGGTGCGCGCCGCCGTCAGGCTATCGCATCGCTTTATCCCGTCGCGGCAGTTGCCCGACAAGGCGATCAGCCTGCTCGACACCGCTTGTGCACGCGTAGCCTTGTCATTGCATGCGCCCCCGGCAGAAGTCGAACATCTGCGCCACGAACTCGCCGCGGCCGACGCCGAGTGCGCGCTATTGGCCCGGGAAGCCGGCTTTGGCCGGCCGGACGCTGCGCGGATTGAGCTCGCACGGGCTCGGCGCGAGCAGTTCGAAGCCGACCTGGCTTTGGCCTCGGCGCGCTGGGACCGGGTGCGCGGTCTGGCGACCGACCTGGTCGCCCGCCGATACGCACTGGTGCAGTCCGCGTCGGATGAATCGACTGTAGCCGCCCCGGCGCGACGAACCCTGGATGAGCTCGAGGGCCATCTTCATGCCGCGCAAGCGGATGCGCCGCTTGTATACACGGAAGTGGATGAACGCGTGGTCGCTGCAATCGTCGCCGACTGGACCGGTATCCCGGTTGGGCGCATGGTCGCGGACGAGGTGGCAACCGTGATGCAGTTGCCGCAGACACTTGGCGAACGCGTGATCGGGCAAGGCCATGCGCTGATCCAGCTCGGGGAGCGCGTCACGACCGCCCGCGCACAACTGACTGACCCCAATAAGCCGGTCGGGGTCTTCCTGCTGGCAGGCCCGTCGGGCGTTGGCAAGACCGAGACTGCGCTGGCGTTGGCCGACGCGCTGTACGGCGGTGAGCAAAACCTCATCACCATCAACCTCTCGGAATTCCAGGAGCCGCATACCGTCTCGACGCTCAAGGGCGCGCCGCCGGGTTATGTCGGCTACGGCGAAGGGGGCGTACTGACCGAAGCGGTGCGCCGCCGGCCCTACAGCGTGGTGTTGCTCGACGAGGTCGAGAAGGCCCATGCCGATATCCACGAAGTCTTCTACCAGGTCTTTGACAAAGGCTACATGGAGGATGGCGAGGGGCGCCATATCGACTTCAGGAACACCATCCTGCTGCTCACCAGCAATGCCGGTTCCGAACTGCTGGCAAATCTCTGTGAAGACCCGGCGCTGATGCCGGAGCCCGCCGCACTGCGCGATGCGCTAATGCCCGAGCTGCGCAAGGTGTTCCCGGCGGCGTTCCTCGGGCGGCTGGTAGTCGTGCCATATCTGCCGCTGGCGGCCGAAAACCTTGGCCGCATCGTGCGCCTGCATCTCGATCGCGTGGCGGCGCGCATGCAGCATCAGCACGGCATTGTGCTGACTTACGACGACCCGGTGGTCGAGTTCATCGTGGCGCGCTGTCCGGTCGGCGAGACCGGCGCCCGGCAGCTGATCGGCTTCATTGAGCAGGTCATCCAGCCGCAACTGGCGCGCCTGTGGCTGTTGGCACTGTCCGAGAAGCGCGAGCTCGCGGTGATCGCGATCCGCGTCGCCGACAGCGCGCCTGCCGGGCTCGCCTACCACACCGAATACCGCGCTGGCCACGATGCCGTTGTGCCGGAGTGTCCCGAGGCCGGCTCGGCGTGACGCCGACCGGCATGTCCATGTAACCCGCAGGGGAAATCCATGTCTGTTGTGAACAGTTCGCAGAAATTCATCGCGCGCAACCGCGCGCCGCGCGTGCAGATCGAGTACGACGTCGAAGTTTATGGCTCGGAGAAGCGCATCGAGCTGCCCTTCGTGATGGGCGTGCTGGCCGACCTGTCGGGCAAGCCGGCCGAGCCGCTGCCGGCGGTCGCCGATCGCAAGTTTCTTGAGATCGATATCGACAACTTCGACGAGCGCATGAAGGCCATGAAGCCGCGCGTGGCGTTTGCCGTGCCCAATACGCTGTCCGGTGACGGCCAGCTCATGGTCGACATGACATTCGAGAGCATCGAGGATTTCTCGCCCGCGGCGGTAGCCGGCAAGGTCGATGCGCTCAGGCAATTGCTCGAAGCCCGCACCCAGCTCGCCAACCTGCAGACCTACATGGATGGCAAGTCGGGCGCCGAATCGCTGATCAACCAGTTGCTGCAGGATCCCGCGCTGCTGCAGTCGCTTGCCAAGGCGCCCAAGCCCAGGGCCGGCGACGACGAACTTCAGTCGCCGCAGTCCTGAATGGATCGGCTACTTGCCTACCTGAACCACCTCATCAAGCAAGGAATCCATGGCCTCCGCCCAACAAGCACAACAGCAAGCGCTCGCGAGCGCTGACCATTCCGACTTCGCCGCGCTGATCAGCCGCGAATTTTCGCCAAAGACCGACCAGGCCCGCGAGGCCGTCGATCTCGCCGTCAAGACGCTGGCCGAGCAGGCGCTCGCCAGCTCGTTCACCATGAGCGATGATGCCTACAAGAGCATCGAAGCCATCATCGGCGCCATCGACAAGAAGCTCTCCGAGCAGATCAACCTGATCCTGCATCATGAGGACTTCCAGAAGCTGGAGTCCGCCTGGCGCGGCCTGCACCACCTGGTCTCAAACACCGAAACCGACGACAAGCTGCGCATCCGCGTGATGGATGTGTCCAAGGAAGACCTGCGCCGGACCCTGCGCCGCTACAAGGGCATCGGCTGGGACCAAAGCCCGTTCTTCAAGCGCATCTATGAGGAAGAGTACGGCCAGCTTGGTGGCGAGCCCTACGGCTGCCTGGTGGCCGACTACTACTTCGACCACACTCCGCCAGACGTCGAACTCCTTGGCTCGCTCGCCAAGATCTCGGCAGCGGCTCACGCCCCGTTCATTGCCGGCGCCTCGCCGTCTGTGCTGCAGATGGATTCGTGGCAGGAACTCGCCAATCCGCGCGATCTGTCCAAGATATTCCAGAACCTGGAATACGCGCCGTGGAACAGCCTGCGCAACTCGGAAGATGCCCGCTATGTCGGCCTCGCCATGCCGCGTTTCCTGTCGCGCCTTCCCTACGGCATCAAGACCAATCCGGTCGATGAGTTTGACTTCGAGGAAGACACCGACGGTGCCGATCACCGCAAGTACGTGTGGAGCAATGCCGCCTACGCCATGGCGGTCAACATCAACCGCTCGTTCAAGCTCTATGGCTGGTGCACGCTGATCCGAGGCGTCGAAAGCGGCGGCGTGGTCGAGAACCTGCCGTGCCACACCTTCCCGACCGACGATGGTGGCATCGACATGAAGTGCCCGACCGAGATCGCCATCTCGGACCGCCGTGAAGCGGAACTGTCGAAGAACGGCTTCATCTCGCTGGTGCACCGCAAGAACACCGACTATGCAGCTTTCATCGGTGCCCAGTCGATGCAGAAGCCAGCCGAGTACTACGACGCTGATGCGACCGCCAACGCCAACCTCTCGGCACGCCTGCCGTACCTGTTCGCCTGCTCGCGCTTTGCCCATTACCTGAAGTGCATCGTGCGCGACAAGATCGGCGCCTTCAAGGAGCGCGAGGACATGCAGCGCTGGCTCAACGAATGGATCATGAACTACGTCGATGCCGACCCGGCCAACTCGTCGCAGGAGACCAAGGCGCGCCGACCGCTGGCGGCAGCCGAGGTGGTCGTCGAGGAAATGGAAGGCAACCCGGGCTACTACAGCGCCAAGTTCTTCCTGCGTCCGCACTTCCAGCTCGAGGGCCTGACCGTCTCGCTGCGGCTGGTGGCGCGCCTGCCGTCGGTCAAGGACGCCGCCTGAGCGTCGCTCAGGCATTGAAACGTACCGGTAGTTCCACGCCGAGGTATCGCGCCCCTGACCTGATTGGGGCGCGGCCCTGGTTGTGGCTCTTGTCTGCAGTACCTGTCTTAACGTCAAGGAGTTTTGCAATGGCACAGGACATTTTCCTGAAGATCAACGGCATCGACGGCGAGTCGCAGGATTCGTCGCACAAGAACGAAGTCGAAGTACTGGCCTGGGACTGGAGCATCGAGCAGCAGTCCACCATGCACGCGGGCAGTGGCGGCGGCGCCGGCAAGGCGACCGTGTCGGACCTGTCCTTCGAGCATTTCATCGATCGCGCATCGCCCAACCTGATGAAGTACTGCCTGACCGGCAAGCACATCAACGAAGCCGTGCTGGTGGTGCGCAAGGCCGGCGGCAATCCGCTCGAATACCTGAAGCTCACCATGACCGACGTGATCGTCACCAGGGTGAGCCCCAAGGGTTCGGTGGATGACGAAGTACGCATGCGCGAGAAGGTGGCGCTGTCGTTTTCCAAGGTGAAGCAGGAGTACGTGGTGCAGAACGCCCAGGGCGGCAGCGGTGGCGCCGTGACCGCGGGTTACGACATCAAGGGCAACAAGGAAGCCTGATTGTCATGGCTGGCCTCGCCGGCTACCAGTGTTGAAGCTGGCGAGGCCAAGGAGTCTGGCACTGACCGAGTGCGGAATCCATGCGGATGACAACGGCCCGACTCTGAGCAGCCGTTAAAGAGATGACCTTATGAGTGCGCTAAACAATCTGAAAAACCTGGCCGTTGGGCGGAATCGCACCGTCAGCGTCTCCAGCGCGGCGATTCCCGACCTGTTGGGGCAGCCCCAGCTGGAGTTCGTGAGGCTCTCAGGTCATGAGGGATTGAGCGAACTCTTCACCTACAAGGTAGACCTGCGTGCGGTCTCGCCTGCCGCGGAACAGTATCTTGCGGAGGCCGATCCCGATGCGATGATCGGCCGCGAGATGACCGTCACCATCGAGCTCGATGGCATGGGCACCGGCCTGCTGGGTGGGGTAGGGGCTGGGCATCGCGAGATCACCGGTGTCATCTCCGATATCGAACATGTCGGCGGCGTTGCGGAGAATCGCTTGTACCGGTTCACGCTGCGCCCCTGGCTGTGGCTGGCGACGCAGACGTCCGACTTCAAGCCTTTCCAGAAGAAGACGGTGATTGAGATTCTTGACGAGGTGCTTGCGGACTACCCGTTCTCGGTGGAGAAGCGCCTCGATACATCGGTCTATCCGAAGCTCGCCTGGGAGGTGCAGCATGGAGAGACCGATGCGCATTTCATCCAGCGGCTGACCGAGGAGTATGGCATTACCTACTTCTTCGAGCATGACGGCGGACACCATCGGCTGATCCTGGCCGCCGAATCGGGAGCATATCGCCAGTTCCCCAGCGAGGCCTATCACACGCTGCCCATCTATCCGCGTGGCTTCAAGATCGACCAGGAACATCTGGTCCGCTTCGATCCGGTCAACCGGCTGCGCACGGGCAAGGTGACGCTGAACGACTACGATCCGCGCAAGCCGCGCGCGAATCTGACCACCGACAACAGCCAGCCGCGCGATACCAGCTTCGCCGATTTCGAGCGCTACGAGCACCCGGGCGACTATGTCGATCCGGCGGTGGGCGAGATGCGGGCGAGGATTCGCATGGAGGAACGCCGCTCACGCGGCCGGCGCGCACGTGGCGCGGGTGCGCTGCGCGGGGTGGCGGCGGGCTGCACCTACCTGGTGAGCAATCACAGCAACCCGGCGATGAACCGCGAGTTTCTGGTGACCGGTGCGACGCTGGACCTGGAGGATGTCGGCGGCGAATCCGGCAGCGGGCAACAGTTTTCGTGCCGCGTTTCGTTTGAAGCGCACCCCACTGATGAAGTCTTTCGCCCCCCGCGCACGGTCGGCAAACCACGCGTGGCTGGCGTGCAGCGAGCGGTGGTGACTGGCCCGAAGAACCAGGAGATCTGGTGCAACGACCACGGCAACGTGATCATTCAATTCGAATGGGACCGCTACGGGAAGTACGACGAGAACTCGTCGCCATGGATTCGGGTGGTCAATGGCTGGTCGGGCGACCAGTTCGGCGCGATGCACATTCCGCGGATCAGGCAGGAGGTCATTGTGGCGTTCATCAACGGCGATCCGGACTGTCCGGTGATTGTCGGGCGGGCGCCGAACCAGCTCAATCTGCCGCCGTGGTTATTGCCCCACCAGCAGTCGTTGTCGGGCTTTCGGAGCCGCGAATTCGCAGACGGGAGTGGCAAGGGTGGTGGCCGCGCGAACAAGGTGATCGCGGACGATACGCCGGGGCAACCGCAGGCACAAATCGGCTCGGACTACCAGGCGTCGGAGCTGGCGCTCGGCCATATCGTCGATATCCCCGGCAATGCCGGTCGCACGGACAAACGTGGCGAGGGATTTGAGCTTCGTACGGACGCCTGGGGTGCCTTGCGCGCCAGCCTCGGCATGCTGGTCAGCACTTATCCGCGCGAGTCTGGCGACGACTATGCGCTTAGCATGGGAGCGGTGGTTGACGGCCTGCGGGAGAGCGCCAGAGAGGCCGATCAACTGATCGACGCCGGCAGGACAGTCGAAGCCCATGATGGGGAGCCTGCGGCCGTGTCCAAGATCCTTGCCAAGCAAGTGGACGCGATGCTGGGAGAAGGCCGCCTCAAGGAGCTGACCTCGCCGCACCTGGTTCTCGCCAGCCCAGCGGGAATCATCCAGGCCACGCCGGGATCAAGCCATACGCGCAGCGGCGGACACGCTGCCGTGACCGCCGGACAACATATCTCCCTGACCGCCGGGGGCGGCCTGTTCGCCAATGTCCGCAAGGCGTGGCGGGTGTTTGTTCATGAAGCAGGGATCAGGCTGGTAGCTGCTTCCGATGACATCGACATCCACGCCCTCAGGAACTCGGTCAACTTGCTCGCAAAGCTGAAGATCACCTTGACAGGCGAGCGGATCGAAATCAGCGCCGAAAAGGAACTGCGGCTCTCCGGTGGCGGCAGTGCGATCGTGCTTAACGGCAATATCAATGAGTACACGCCCGGCGGCCACACCATCCATGCCGCAAGCAAATCCAAATCGGGTCCGCGCAGCATGCCGGTGGAATTCGAGACAAAGTCGCTTTGTATTGAATGCCTGCTCAAGGCTGCCAAGAGCAATGCCGCACTGGTTCTGCGTTGATGTCCGGGATGGCTGCCATGACTGAATCGATGCCTCTGTATGTGCTCGCCGATGGCGCGCAGTTTCCCGCTAACGTTGCCTCTCTGGTGGCGCAGGCTCCGGAGTGCCGGAACGTGTATGCCGGAATGCCGGAAGAGCGGGCGGAGAGCGCGTCGCTGTTCCTGGCGCGCGTCGGCGAGGGCCAGCCGGCGTGGATGACAGAGCTGGATCGACTGGATCAGCAGATGCCGTGCATCTCATTGATCCTGAGCGATGCCGGCATCGACGCCATGGCGATGCATCTGCAGCAGTTTCTGATTGCCGACCTGGGCGACAAGATGTCTGCGCTGGTGCGCTACTTCGATCCGCGCAATCTCGCTGCCTTCCTGAACGTTTTTGGTCCGGAGCTTGCCGAGAAGTTGACGCGGCCTATGTATCAATGGAAGTACCGCGGGCACTCGCGGAAGTGGAACGGCATAAACGGTGGCGCTGAGTACACTGCAGTGCAGGACGCCCCGGTGGCCATCAGCCTGGATCAGCGGCAACAGGATTACCTGATTGCTCACTGCGAGCCGGATCAGGTGCTGTTCAGCCTGATTCAAGGCGGCGTAGTCGCCGGCGCAGGGCTATATGCGGAGCGCTTTGAAGACTTGCTGCATCGATATCGGCGCGTTGCAGCCTGGGGGCTCACGGAGACGATGTGTCGGCTGCGGTATTGCGAGTACAGCTATCGGTATGGGTTCGATTTCGACGAGCACCCGGAGGTGCGGACGGCGCTGGAAGCGAGATGGCGCGAAGGCGGTTCGTTCATTGAAAGCGTTGACGCATTGCCGGATCACGTATGGACGGAGTTGCTGCATAAGCGCCAGCGTGGTGCCGGACACAACGGTGAGTGAAATGTGCGTACAGCGTTGGCTGGCAGAGATGTCCGAAGCCCGGGGACTGGCTAGGACGCGAGGGTGGTTCATTGAGAGGAGATGCGTCGCGATGAGGACCCGGGAGATATGCCGTGCGCTGGTGGCCTTGCTAGTACTGGCCCTTGCGGCTTCACTGCAGGCGTGCAAGGAGCGTACTGCAGTGCCCGCCGAAGCTCGCGATGTGCCGGCCCTCGCCGATCAGAACGTAGTGAACCCAGGCGGCGTAAGCGGGCTGAACTACACGCCTCACTATATCGTGGGCTTCGGCATCGCCGGTGAGAACGGCATGAGCGGGGGCGGCCCCAACATCTGGCGCGCAGAAGGTGACGGCCCTGCCGGGGGAGGGGCGGAGACGTGCTGTATCGGCATTCCGGAAGTATGGAAGCCAGACATGAAGATAACGATCCGCTGGGAGGTGGAGAAGGTTCCGGATGGCAAGACGCCAGGGATTCACTACATGGCAGTTGCGAAGGTTCCGCAGTACTCAAGAGACACTGGCGGCATGTGGGCGATTTTCTTGCCAAATGATCGAGTCAAGGTGATGGTGAATGATGGGAATGCCAGCGGCCACAACAGCCTCAACGTGCGGCCCGGCGACGATGATCCGTACGTCGCTCAGGGGGTGGTGGACGAACCGGCGAACCGCGAGGCTGCAGAGCGCCGCTGCAAGTATCCCGTGCTACCGACAGATTGCCCTGCAGGGAGAGCGAAATGAGCGCACCGCGTTGGCCGAAGAAGATGCCGAAGTCCGATGGACTGGCTGAGAAGCGAGGGCGGTTCATCGACAGTAGGCACATCGCGATGAGGTTCCGGATGACAAGTCGTGCGCTGGTGGCCCTGGTCATGCTGGCTGTGGTGGCGGCACTGCCGGCGTGTACGGAGCGTACTGCAGTCCCCGCCGAAGCTCGTGATGCTTCGGTGCTTGCCGACCAGAACGTGGTGAACCCAGGCGGTGTGCGCGGACTGAACTACACGCCCCACTATATCGTGGGCTTCGGCATCACCGGTGAAAACGGCATGAGCGGGGGCGGCCCCAACATCTGGCGCGCAGAAGGCGACGGCCCCGCAGGTGGGGGAAAGGAAACATGTTGCATCGGCATTCCGGAAGTATGGAAGCCGGACATGAAGATAACGATCCGCTGGGAGGTGGAGAAGGTTCCGGATGGCAAGACGCCGGGGATTCACTACATGGCAGTTGCGAAGGTTCCGCAGTACTCAAGAGACACTGGCGGCATGTGGGCGATTTTCTTGCCAAATGATCGAGTCAAGGTGATGGTGAATGATGGGAATGCCAGCGGCCACAACAGCCTCAACGTGCGGCCCGGCGACGATGATCCGTACGTCGCTCAGGGGGTGGTGGACGAACCGGCGAACCGCGAGGCTGCAGAGCGCCGCTGCAAGTATCCCGTGCTACCGACAGATTGCCCTGCAGGGAGAGCGAAATGAGCGTACTACGTTGGCCAAAGAAGATGCCGAAGTCCGATGGACTGGCTGAGAGCGAGGGTGGTTCATCGACAGTAGGGACATCGCGATGAGGTTCCGGATGACAAGTCGTGCGCTGGTGGCCCTGGTCATGCTGGCTGTGGTGGCAGCATTGCCGGCGTGTACGGAGCGTACTGCAGCCCCCGCCGAAGCTCGCGCTGCCTCGGTGCTTGCCGATCAGAACGTGGTGAATCCAGGGGGCGTAAGTGGGCTGAATTACACGCCTTACTACATTGCGGGCTTTGGCATCAGCGGAGAGAACGGGATGAGCGGGGGAGGGCCGAACATCATGCCCGCAGCCGATGAGCGGCCGGCAGGCGGCGGGAAGGAAACGTGCTGCATCGGCATACCGGAGGTGTGGCAGCCCGGAATGAAGATCACGATCCGGTGGGAGGTCGACAAGGTGATGGACGGAAAGGCCGAGACCGTGCATTACAAGGCGTTCGGCGAGATTCCTCAGTACTCAAGGGAGACAGGAGGTATGTGGGCGATATTTTTGCCTAACGATCGAGTCAAGGTGATCGTGAATGATGGAAACGCCAGTGGCTACAACAGCCTAAACATCCGACCTGACGACGGCGATCCATACGTAGTGCAGGGCAAGGTGGATGAAGAGGCCAATCGCGAGGCGGCGGAGCGTCTCTGCAAGTATCCGGTGTTGCCGACAGACTGTCCCGAAAGGAGAGCGAAATGAGCATACTACGTTGGCCAAAGAAGATGCCGAAGTCCGATGGACTGGCTGAGAAGCGAGGGTGGCTCATTGACAGTAGGCACGTCGCGATGAGGTTCCGGACGACAAGTCGTGCGCTGATGGCCCTGGTCATGCTGGCTGTGATGGCGGCACTGCCGGCGTGTACGGAGCGTACTGCAGTTCCCGCAGAAGCTCGTGATGCTTCGGTGCTTGCCGACCAGAACGTGGTGAACCCAGGCGGTGTGCGCGGACTGAACTACACGCCCCACTATATCGTGGGCTTCGGCATCACCGGCGACAACGGCATGAGCGGAGGCGGTCCCAACATCTGGCGCGCAGAAGGCGACGGCCCTGCCGGGGGAGGGGCAGAGACGTGCTGTATCGGCATTCCGGAAGTATGGAAGCCAGACATGAAGGTAACAATCCGCTGGGAGGTGGAGAAGGTTCCGGACGGCAAGACGCCGGGGATTCACTACATGGCAGAAGCCAGGATTCCTCAGTATGCAAGAGAGACGTCAGGCATGTGGGCAATCTTCTTGCCAAATGATCGGGTGAAAGTAATGGTCCGGGACGGGAATGCGAACGGGCACAACAGTGTCGAGACTCACCCTTCAGATGATGACCCTTATGTTGTACAGGGCGTGGTGGATAAAGAGGCTAATCGTGAGGCCGCGGAGCGCCGTTGCAAATTTCCGACGCTGCCAACCGATTGCCCTGCGGGGAGAGTGAGATGAACGTACTGCGCTGGCCGAAGAGGACGCCGGAGACGGAGACTGGTCGCCTGCCCGACAGTGCTGAGGCCTATAGCCTGGGTTGCGGCAAGGTAGCCGATCCACAGTGCAGCTGCGAGAGGACGCTGCATATCAGCCTCTTCTTCGATGGCACTAACAATAACGATGACGTCAAGAATCCTTGGCGCGATGCGAAAAGCCAATCGCATACAAACGTCGCGCGGTTGTTCACCGCTGCGATAGACCGACACGAGCAGGATGTCTTCAAGTACTACATTGCTGGCGTTGGCACGCCGTTTCCCGAACTGGGGGAGGAAACATATGGCACATCGGGAAAGTCCTTTGCAGTAGGCTTTTCCAAACGCTGTGCCTGGGCGTACACGCGGGTGATGATTGCAATATACGAATCGATTCTGGGAACCAAGGAAGCGGTGCTGATGAGCGATCCTGAAGCACGCCGAATTTGTGAAGCGCTCGACGTCGGGAGAGCTTCGCCGGATTTGATGCGGCGAGAGAGCATGCTGAGCGCTGCACAGCAGAACCGCAAGGACGATGGCCAGCGCAACCGCGTCGTCAAGAGGGCGTGGATCAACGTCTTCGGCTTCTCGCGTGGCGCCGCCGAGGCCCGCGTCTTCGTGAACAAACTCATGAAGGAATGGGCACCGGATGAAAAGATCGTCGGCAGCATTCCCTATGAGGTGAACTTCGTCGGTCTGTTCGATACCGTGGCCTCGGTCGGGCCGCCCGATTCCGTCAATAGTTTGATCAAGTCCGACAAGTTCGATGGACACTTCGCATGGACCATGAGCGGGAATCTGAACATCCCGGCCGCGGTCAAGCGTTGCGTGCATTTCTTCTCCATCCACGAACAGCGCATGAGCTTCCCGCTGGACACCGTGCGCATGGGCAATAGCTACCCGCAGAACGCAGCCAGGCTGCTTGAAGTCGCCTATCCTGGCGTGCATTCTGACGTAGGCGGCGGCTATGTTGCGGGGGAGCAGGGCAAGGCGCGCCTGGGGGATTCCGACAAGCTGAGTCGGATTCCGCTGCACGACATGTATATCGAGGCGCTGAAGGCTGGTGTCCCCTTGTTGCTGCATGACAAGATCAAGGAGTCCGCCCAGCTGACCGGGGATTTCCAGATAACGCCGGACGTTGCCAAGGCATTCAACGCCTGGCTGGACAAGGTCATCCCCATCAGAACCGTGGAAGACGCCATGGAGTTCGGCATGCGCCAGAACCTGATGTGGCGGACCTTGCGCGCGCGAATTGGGACCGGGAGCTATCTTGCCAATCAACCCTTCTTTGCCGCCTGCCGGCAAGACAAGCTCACCCCGAATCAGGTCGAGAAGGAGCACAAGAAGGTGGCGAAGCAGGACGATGTATTGCAACGCCTTCGACGCGAACAGCAGGATCTGATGCGCGAAAGCGGAGAGATCGCCTCTGAGGTGGAGAGTGCTGGCTATCGTGGAGACATCAAAGCCATGCTCGCCGGTTCGGCGCAGATGCGGGCTGTACAAGCGAAGTTGGTTTCCAAGCGACTGGAGATTCAGCGCCGGGAAGAGGTGCTCTATGCGCAGGTTGCGGGCAAGAAGCCGGAGGACGCCCGGCCGGGCGAAGGCGCGGACGAGATCGTCACCAATGACCAGACTGATTTGCTGGAAGGCGCGGAGGACTTTCGTCTTCTGCTGGCATCGCTGCATCCGGATCAACGTGACAAATGGCAGGCCAGCATCAAGACGATTTCTCGGCCAGCGACGCTTGGTCAGGTCGCGAAGGGACTCCCATTCGGCATTGCGGGTCCAATTCTCACTAGTACGGCCGGAGCCATGACGAACTCTGGCCCACACCTGTGTGTCTTGCGCCAGAATCGTCCGGCCTCGGACTCCAGCCTGGTCGCTCTTGTGAAGTCGGACGTCCGCGTGATGTACGCAGCAATCGCGGCTTATGCACCCGAGGACGACGTGGTGCTGGAGCATGCCCCGGAAATGGGGGACTACCTGCGCAAGTGGACGTCTGCAGCCGCTGTGGACCAGTTCGCCATTCAGGAGAAGGCGGCGATCAAGCTGTTCGACGACTACATCCACGACAGCCGGGCGTGGTTCCGGGTCCCGAATTTCCATGAGTACGCACCAGGCGGCTACGGCTGGGCGCGGACGTTTTTCGTTGGCAACGATACCCGGGTGCGTCACCTCGGCATCAAGATGCCAGGCACGCTTGACGCCATGCGCGACGCGGCCAATGCCGTCGAGAAGAAGGTCAGGGCTACTCGCGATGCAACGCTTGATGCCGTGGGCGATGCTGCAGCAAAGGGCGTCGACGCGATCCTGGACGGCGCGGCGGCAGAAGGAAGACGCGTTCTCGAGAAAGTCTTGCCGACCAGCTTCCCAGTTCCACGCCTGTAGCCAGGCCCAGGCGACGGCAAATGCATCGTGCTTTCCCGATCCTATTCACTCACCAGCCTATCTATCCATGACCATGCACCACAACTCACAACAACCCTCCTTCGCCTTTGTCGCAGCATCCTGGTCGGCGCTGCTTGCTGGCTTTCTGGCATTCCTGATCGGCCTGTTCAATGCCGATATGCAACTGAATGAGCGCGGCTACTACTTCACCGTGCTGGTCTACGGCCTGTTCGCCGCTGTTTCGGTCCAGAAGAGCGTGCGCGACAGACTCGAGGGCGTTCCCGTGACGGGCATCTACTACGGTTTGAGTTGGCTCTCGGTCATTCTGGCGGTGCTGTTGCTTTGTGTCGGCTTGTTCAATGCAACGCTGGCCCTGAGTGAGAAGGGCTTCTATGGCATGTCGTTCGCACTGGCACTGTTCGGCGCCATTGCGGTGCAGAAGAACACGCGCGACATCCAGGCGGCCAGGCCGACCATCATCGAGCCGGAGTTGTTCCGTCTCCAGGAGGATGGCGCAAGCAAGCAGACCGATGCCTGATGGCTGAGGACGATATCAACGGTCGCGTCCATGCGGCAGGGCTGGCAACACCATCTTCAGAAGAATCCATGGAAATACTCGGCTATATCTGCCAGGGCGATACAGCGACCTGTGGCGCGACAGTGGAAGAGGGATCGCCGCAGGACACTGCTGACGGCGGTCGCGCTTATACCTTCCAGGGGGCGCGCATGCGCTGTGACAAGGCGTGCGTGATCGTGGGCGGCGTGCGCGGTTCCACATTGTCAAATGGCCGACCTCAGGTCGTGCATGGCATGTTGACCAGCAACGGCTGTAGCTTGATCTCCAAACTCAATGGGACGGACGGTGAACGCGTTTGAGCAGCGCCGGACGGCAGATCCGGGATGCCGGCGGCGCAGGGCTCTGTGCCGCCTGGCCGGGATCCTCTGGCTGACAGGGGTGGTACTCGTCGGATGCTCCACGGCACCTGCCAGGAACGAGCAGATGAGGCTTGATCTGGCCATGCTGGCCAAAGACACCGTCAACCCCGATGACAAGGGGCGGGCGTCGCCGGTCCTGGTTCGTGTGTACGAACTCAAGACGGAAAACGCCTTCGAGAATGCCGACTACTTCACGCTCGAAAAGGCTGACAAGACGCTGCTGACGCAGGATCTGCTGGTGCGCGACGAGTTCATTCTCCGCCCCGGCGAATCTCGTGACATCGAGCGCAAGCTCAATCCGGACACGCAGGCATTGGGGTTCCTGGTCGGGTACAGGGAGCTTGGCAAGGCGACATGGAGAGCGGTCTACAAGTTGCCCCCCGCCCCTGAGGCCGCGTGGTATCGCGCGGCCATCCCCGCACGCAAGATCAAGCTGCAAGTCTCGTTGGACCAGCAGTCCATTACCATTTCCAAACGTGATTGAAGCCATGAGCTGGTACAACAAGGTCGTCTGGAGCGAAGGGCTGTTTCTGCGCCCGCAACTTTTTCAGCAGCAGGAACGCTATCTTGAGCACTACGCGCATAAGCGCAGCGCGGCGCTCAGTCCGTTTTTCTGGGGCTTTCATCATCTTGCGATTGATGCCGAGGCACTGTCGCTTGGCAAACTGGTCGTGTCGAGCGCAGCTGGCATCTTTCAGGACGGCACGCCTTTTGATGCCCCGGCGCATGCCGCGCTGCCCGCGCCACTCGCGCTCCAGCACGAACATCTGAATCAGACCATCTATCTGGCGGTCCCGATTCGGACGCCCAATGCGGAAGAGACGAACTTCGAGGATGCCGCGGATTCGCTGGCACGGTACCGGACTTTCGAGCAGGAGTTGCTGGACGCCAATTCGATCGCGCAAGGGCCGAAGCTGGTGCAGCTGGCGGATTTGCGTCTTCGGCTGTTGCCGGAGAAGGAGCTTTCCGAGTCCTGGCTTGGCCTGCCGCTGACCAAAGTGGCAGAGATTCGGGCAGATGGGAGCGCTCGGCTGGATTCGGCAGTGATTCCGCCGGTCAATGTGTACACGGCCAGCGCATTGCTTCACACGTGGCTTAACGAGATCCACGGCCTCTTGCACCTGAGGGCCGACGCGATGGCCGAGCGCCTGTCGGCTGCCAGCATGCGAGGCGGCGACGCGGCCGAGGTGTCGGAATACCTCATTCTCCAATTGCTGAACCGATACGAGCCGATCCTGACCCACCTGTTGGCCGCTAAGGCTGCTTCACCGGAGGTGATCTACCTGCATCTGGCTGCGCTGTCGGGTGAGTTGTCGACATTCGTGCGCACGCAGACCCGCCGACCTGCGGAGCATGCCGCCTATCGGCACGACGCCCCGCATCTGTGCCTGAAGCCGTTGGTGGACGATCTCCGCCTTCTGCTCAATGTAGTCCTGGAGCGGGCCGCGCAACGGATCGAGATCAAAGAGCAAGCGCACGGCGTGCGCCTGGCGGTGCTTGATCCGATTGAACTTGGCCGCTTCGCCACCCTTGTATTGGCGGTCACTGCCCAGGTTCCTGCCGATCTCCTGCAGCAGCAGTTTCCTGCGCAGACCAAGGTAGGGCCGTCCGAGCGACTGCCGGATCTGATCCGGTCCCACCTCCCCGGCATTCCCCTGCAGGCATTGCCGGTGCCGCCACGGCAGATTCCGTTCAACGCCGGCTTCGTCTACTTTGAACTGTCCCAGCAACACCCGCTCTGGGAGCAGGTCGAGCGCTACGGTGGGTTGGCTCTCCATGTGGCAGGCAGTTTCCCTGAGTTGCGCATGGAATTGTGGGGAGTACGGCAGTGAAGCCCGATACACGCGATACAGAGGCTGTTGCGTCCAGCGGTGCTCCGAGTCCATGGATGGAGGCGTTCTCCAGCGTGCCGCCAAGTGGAACATCGCAGCCCGCGCGTACGGAAGAGGCGGAAGTCCGGCCGATCATGCGCAAGCCGGTCGAGCAACGGGTAGCTGAAATCGGCCACGCCACCAACCCGCTGCTGGCGGCTGCGCGCCCGTTGCTGCGGGCCCTGGCCGATATGCCCATGGACTTTCAACCGGCACAGGGCGAACGGTTGAAGGAAGTGCTGGTGCAGGAAGCGAGGGATTTTCAAGCCGTCTGCGAACGCGCCAATATTCGTCGCGAGCATATCCTGGCCGCGCGCTACGCTCTCTGTACGGCGCTGGACGAAGCAGCGAACGGCACGCCATGGGGGCAGCATACCTGGGCAAATAACAGTCTCCTGATCCAGTTGCATGGCGAGAACGATGGCGGCGAGCGCGTGTTCCACTTGCTTGGCCGGCTCGTTGAACGGCCCGCCGAACACATCGACGTGATCGAAGTGATCTACCACGTCCTGTCACTCGGCTTCCTCGGCCGATATGCCGGCCACACTGACGGCCATCGTCAACTCGACGCGATCCGGCAACGCCTCCTGCACTTGATCAGCGGAGCACGCGAAAGCGTGCCGCGCGACTTGTCGCCGCACTGGCGGGGCGCCGACGCCGGGCGGCTCAGCCTGCTACGCACGGTGCCGGTATGGGTCACGGTGTCGGTGCTGGCACTGGCGGTGTTTGGCCTGTTCGCCTGGTACAAGTACCAGCTCTTGTTCCGCACCCACGATCTCGAGCAGCAGATACTTGCCATCGGCAAGGCAGCACCACCGGAGCCGCCTAAGTTACTGCGCCTTGCAGCGTTGCTCAAGGACGAGATCGCGCGTGGCGTTGTCAGCGTACAGGAGGATGCGGCGCGCAGTGCCGTAACGTTCCGCGGTGATGACATGTTTGGCGGCGGCCGCGCCGAAGTCAGCGACAGGATCCTGCCGTTGCTGGACAAGGTGGCTGCGGAGATCAACAAGGTCACCGGCAAGGTGACGGTGATCGGTCACAGCGACAACGTTCCCATCAAAACGGCCAGGTACCCGTCAAACCAGGTGCTGTCGGAAGAGCGCGCTGCGACAGTGACCGAGTACCTGGCCAGCAAGGGCGTCGCAAAGAGTCGCCTTGAAGCGATTGGTAAGGGCGATTCCGAGCCGCTTACCGACAACAAGTCGCCAGCCGCCCGGGCAAGGAATCGCCGGGTCGAGATCGTGGTAACGCAGTAATCGGGGTCAAGGTCAAGGCATGGAATTCCTCAAACGTATTGGTGCGGTGTTGTTCTCCCGGCAGACGCTCGCTCTCATTGCCGGGCTTATGGTCGCGGCTGCCATCTGGTTTATCGGGCCGCTTCTCGGTTTCAACGGCATGCATCCGCTGGCGGGCATCGGCGCGCGCGTCACGCTGATCGTGCTGCTGCTGGCGCTGACACTGTTCTGGTTGCTTGGCTGGCCGGTCTCCACCATCGGAGTCGCCGCGCTGTGCCTGCTGATCTGGCATGCCGGCCCGTTGCTGGCCATTGGTGCCACGCATCCGCTGAAGCCTGATTCGATGCGTATTCTGCTGATCGCGGCGATTGTGTTTGTATTTGCCGCGTACCTGTTGTACCTGCTTTGGCAGCGCGCACGCACGGACAAGACCTTGGTCGAGAGCCTGCTGAACTTTGGCGGCAAGCGGCAGGAAGTCGTGGCCAGGGATGAAATCGCCAAGCTGAATGCGGCTATTCAGACTGCGCTGGGGCAGCTCAGGAGCATGCGCACCGGTAGCCGGATTGCTCGCCTGTTCGAGGGCCGCCGCTATCTCTACGAACTGCCCTGGTACATGATGTTCGGCGTGCCGGGGGCCGGCAAGACGACAGCGTTGCTGAATGCCGGGCTGCAATTCCCCATCGCGGAGCAGATGAGCCTGGCGGCCCGCGCGCGGCATGGCACCGAGCAGACGGATTGGTGGTTCACCAATGAGGCGGTGCTGATCGACACGGCAGGCCGCTACACCGCGCAGGAAGCGGGTTCGGCGATCGACCCGGCAGAATGGAAGGGATTCCTCGGCCTGCTGCGCAAATATCGCCCCCGCGCCCCGATCAACGGCGCGCTGGTGACCATCAGCGTGGAGGACCTGCTTCGGCACTCCAAGGAGGCGCGGGTGGCCGAAGCGTCCAGGATCCGGGCACGCCTGGCCGAACTGCGCGAGGAGTTGGGTATCCAGTTTCCCATCTACGTGCTGGTGACCAAGCTCGACCAGCTCGCCGGTTTTGCCGACTACTTCCAGTACCTGACCAGCGAGGGGCGGTCGCAGCCCTGGGGCTTCACCTTGCCCGTCGCGGCGAAGCGGCGGCGGGGACAGCCCGCTGTGGATGTCTCCGCACTGTGCCGGGAGGAGATGCGGTCTCTGGTGACGCGGTTGGAGACGGGGCTGGACGGACGGCTGTATGAGGAATTTGACCTGAGCCGGCGCAAGGCGCTGTACGCCCTGAGCGATGAGCTTGCGAGCGTGACAGAACCGCTTGTCGCGATGCTGGAGCAGATATTCCTGGATTCGCGGTACGACGATACCGAGCGGAACGCAATGCTGCGCGGCGTGTACTTCACCAGCGCCGCGCAAACCGGGGAGGCGGTGGTCGCGGATGCGGGTACTGTCATCAGGCAGGTGCGCGGCACGGGACAGTCCGGTACCCAGGCTGCCGGCGCAGCCACGGATCAGCCCGCCGGCAACCGCAGCTACTTCCTGCAGGATGTCTTCAAACGCATCATCGTGCCGGAAGCCCACATGGTGAAGCCAAACCTGCGCTGGGAATTCCGCTTCCGCCTGCTGCGCCTGCTCGGGCATGCGCTGGCGTTGGTGATCTTCCTGTGGCTGGTGGGGGCGTTATATGCCAGTTTCGGCCATAACCGCAGCTACCTTGACGTGGTGCAGGAGAAAGCCAAGGCGCTGGCCGCCACGGTAACGGCGTTTTACAAGAAGCCGCAGCCTGATTCGATGCCGGAGGTGTTGGGAGCGGCCCGCGACCTGCCTGCCTACGCCGGCCTGGATCTGGTCAATCCTTCTGCCGACTGGCGCTACGGCCTGTACAGCGTGGCGCCGGTGCTGGGCGCCGCGACCTTGACCCATACCAGGTTGCAGGACAACCTGCTGGTGCCGTACCTGGTGCGCCGGGTCGAAGCGGTGCTGTCAACGGCGGTCAGTCAGCGCGACGCCAAGCAGGCCTACGACACCCTGCGGGTCTACCTGATGCTGCATGACAAGGACAAGTTCAACGCATCCGACGTGCGTAGCTGGGTGCGCAGCGACTGGGCGACGGGCAACGGGGCGGATGCCTTTGGTGGCCGCGTGGCGGTGCTGGAGCATCTGGACAGCCTGCTCGATGGCAGCCGGCCGGTCTTGTCGCCCTACGCAAAGAACGAGGCACTGATCCGCTCGGCGCGCGATTTCCTGGACAGCGATACCTCGGTCGAACGCCTGTATGACCGCGCCAAGGCGGCCATGATGGAAGAGGCACCGCAGGATTTCACGCTGGTGCGCGCGGTCGGTCCCCAGGCCGGCACGGTCTTTACCCGGGCCAGCGGTGAGCCGCTGGAGCGCGGTATTCCGGGGCTTTTTACCTATGCCGGCTACCACGACCTGTTCAATGTCCGCTTGCCGGAGTTTGTCGCCAGGGCGCAGGCGGTCGACATTTGGGTGATGGGGCGTGGAACAGGGCCTGGCGCTCAAAAAAAAACGGCTGACAATGCCGTCGGCCGGCTCACGGGCAATGATCCGCTCACGCGCGAGATCCGGCGCCTTTACCTGAGCGAATATGCCCGGAACTGGGAGAAGTTTCTGGGTGACATCCGGACCGTGACGGGAAGCAACCTGGCCTTTGACCTGGAGATCCTGCGCAACTTTGCCGCGCCGGATTCACCGCTTGCCCGGCTGGGCAGGGCAGCGGTGCAAGAAACGACGCTCAGCCGCCCGCTCGAGCCCGAGGAAAAGTCCCTTGCGGAGAAGGCGTTGTCAGCGCTGGACAAGAAGGCCGACAAAACCAGTGCTCTGAGCATGCGTGCCGAGGCCCGTCAGGAACGCGAGCTGGTCGATAACCGCTTCGCCGCGCTGCGCGAAGTGGTTACCGGCCAGGCCGACGCGGCGGCGCCAGGCGCGCGGGACACCGCCGGCAAGCCGCAGCTGGATGCGATTGCCGGCATCGTCAATGCTTACTACACCAGTCTGGTAGTGGCCAATAACGCGCTGAGCACCCGGAACCTGCCGCCGCCCGCGGACGCAGGCGAGCAGTTGCGCATGGAGGCGGCGAAGTTGCCGGCACCCTTCCAGGCGGTGCTGGCCGACCTGGTCGTGCAGGGCGCCAGGGACGTCAACAAGGGCGTGGGCGATATCCTGATTGCGCAGATGGACGCCGTCATCGGCGAGAGCTGCCGCGGCGCCATCGACGGCAAGTATCCGTTCACGCCGACGTCGATGCAGGACGTGGACCCGGAAGACTTTGCGCGCGTCTTCGCCGCGGGCGGAGTGCTGGACGACTTTTTCCAGAAGGTGTTGGCGCCGCACGTGGATACCACCATCTCGCCTTGGCGCTACAAGTTGACCGCCCCCGACGTGCCGCCCGTGGCTGGCCCGAGTCTGGTGCCGTTCCAGCGCGCCAGGGAAATCCGGGAAGTGTTCTTCCGGGATCCGGGAGCGAAGAAGATGGCCTGGAAGGTGGACCTGAAGGTGGTGGAACTCGATCCCGAAATCGTCGAGCTGAACATGGACTTCGACGGACAGAGCCAGCGTTACGTGCACGGTCCGGTCATCCCGCTCAAGGTGACCTGGCCGGGACCGCGGGGCGGGCAAGGGGCTGAGATCACTGCCAGCCCCCGGATTCGTCCGGATACCTCGACGCTGGCCGCCAACGGCCCGTGGGCCCTGATGCGGGTGATTGCCAAGGGCAGGCTCGCCGGCTCCGCTAGCGCCAGCCACTTCATGGCCGAATATGACTTCGACGGCCGCAAGGCGAAGCTCGATATCAATACCGGCAGCCTCGCCAACCCCTGGACCACCGGGCTGCTGCAGGGCTTCCAGTGTCCCGGGAGGTCCGGGTGATCACGGCGCCGTCGATTTTCGGCAAGCTGCCAGCGCTGGGAGACTTTGTCCGCCACAATGCGTCGCTGGACCAGGTGCAGGCGTGGCGGAGCTGGTTCGATCATCGGGACGACGAATTCCCGGCGAGGGCGGCGTCGCATTCCGCGGGCGGCAGCGTCCGGCATTGGCTGCACCTGACCCCGCCCAGTCTCTCGGTTCAGTCCCGCTTGCGCCCGTCTGAACCATGCCTCTTCATCCTGCGGCCGCGCGGCCTGCAGTTTCCCAGCGAGAGCAGCTACCTGCTCGGTGTCCTCGCTGCATCGCATGACCGGGTTGGGCGCCGCTATCCGCTGGTGGTCTGGCAGGCCGCGAGCGCGCAATGGGCCGGTCATATCCTTGCCGCGCCCGCGCAGTGGCTTACCGATTTGGTGCAAATCGTGCACGACCACACGCGCATGGCGGGCCGAACCGGCCTGGCTGCCGCGGTAGATGACCTCTGGGCCCGCCACCGGCCTGGTTGGCGGGATCGTATCCAGCTTTCGCTCAGGCGGCTGGCCGATGCATCCCGGCCTGGCGCGTCAAGCGACGGCGTTATCGGGCCAAAGTCAACGCGAGACGACTGGCCCCCGGGCCTGTTGCGCGATGGCAGCCTTGGCAGCGTTTGGCAGTCCGCTGCGCACTGCGCTATCGAAATTGACGGCGTTGCTTCCATTCGCCGGATCGCGGCCGGACTCTGATCCTTCCTCCAGGGGGGAATCTTCTGCCAGCGCCATCACCGACGGCTTACCTCAGCCTCAACGGCTCCAGCAATGCCCCGTCATACTCTCCTCGCGAGATCCGTCCAAGCTCCAGCATCCGCTGCAGGATATAAACCTGCCGCTGCCGCGCCCGCCTCGGATTCGCCACCGGATTATTAGCCGACGGCGCCTTGGGCAGCCCGGCAAGCATCGCACACTCAGCCAGCGTCAACTGATCCAGCCGCTTGCCAAAGTAAGTCCGCGCCGCATCGGCAAAGCCATACGCCCCCTGGCCCAGGTAGATCTTGTTCATGTACAGCTCCAGGATCTCGTCCTTCGTCAGTGCCTTTTCGATCCGGTATGACAGCAGCACCTCGTACAGCTTGCGGGTATAGGTCTTGTCCCGCGACAGGTAGAAATTGCGTGCCACCTGCATGGTGATGGTCGATGCCCCCTGCGACAGCTCGTCCGACAGGTTGGCAACGCCGGCACGGACGACGCCGATGTAGTCGATGCCGTCATGCACGTAGAAGCGCTCATCCTCGATCGCCACCACGGCGTCGGTCAGCTCGCGCGGGATCTTGCCGATGGGCACGTAGTCGGGCGTGTGGCGGAAGGCGGTGAGGGCGTCGAGCGACGGCAGCTGACGGTTGGCGGCCAGGATGGCGATGGCGGCCAGCAGCGCGCCGCCGATCACGGCGAGCACCAGCAGCTTGATGAAGGCGGACCAGAGGCTTTTCATGGCACGTATTGTGCCAGCCGTGTGCGGCAGGGTGCGAGTCCCGCCGCAGGCGGCGTCTTCAGGCCGTGGGCACGGCCACGTTGAGCGAGTGCGCCAGATGGCCGGATCAAAGCCTCGACTTCGGCGCTCTGCCAGTCCAGGCCCAGGTCCGCAGCGGGTTGTCCGGCTGGATGGTGCCTCCTCAGACCCAGCCCAGCCAGCGCCAGTAGGTGGCTGCGAACAGCAGCATCATGGCGTAGCCGATGATCGTCACGGGGATGCCGATGCGCGCGAACTGGCGGCCGTTGAAGGTTTCCGTGCCCAGGCACACCATGTTCTGCGGCGCGTTGATCGGCAGGATAAAGCCGAAGCTGACGGTAAAGCCCAGCAGCATGGTCATGCCCACGCGGTTGATGTCGCCGGGCAGTGTCTGCAGCACCGCGATCAGGATTGGCAGCAGTGCCGCGGTCAGCGCGGTGGCGCTGGCAAAGCCGAGATGGATCAGGATCAGGAAGGCCGACAGGATCGCAAACACCAGCAGCGCGCCGTGCGCCGCCAGCCCGGAGTGCGTGACCACGAACTGCCCCAGCCACTGGCCGGCGTTGGTGGACAGCAGCGCCGTGCCCAGGCTGATGCCGACGCCGAACACGATCAGCGTGCCCCACGGCGTGCGTTGCTGCATGGTCTTCCAGTCCATCACGCCGATGCGCGGCATCATCAGGATCACCAGGCCGACGAAGGTCACGGTGGCGGTGTCGAAGCTGTGCAGCTTGCCTTCGGTGGCCCAGAACAGCAGCAGGCCCAGCGATACCGCGGCCAGCCGCTTCTGCGGCGCGCTCATGGGGCCGAGGGCCGACAGCTCGCGCTGCACGGCTTCCTTGCCGCCGGGGATGGCGTCGGTTTCGGCGGGCAGCAGCAAGCGCACCAGGAAATACAGCACCACCGACATTGCGATGGCCCATGGCGCGCCCGCGATCAGCCATTGCAGCCAGGTGATGCGCTCGCCCAGCAGCTTGTCCATGAAGCCCACCGTCAGCAGGTTCTGCGCCGCGGCAGTCTGGATGCCGACGTTCCAGATGCTGGTGGCCTGCGCCACCGTGATCATGATGCCGGCGGCGATATTGGACTTCTTGTCGACGCCGAACGCTGCAATCACGCCCATCATGATCGGCACCACGCACGCACTGCGCGCGGTGGCGCTGGGCACCACCAGGCTCAGCGCGATGGTGACGGCGATCGTGCCGATCAGGATGCGGCGCGTGCTGGTGCCAATGGCAGACAGCGTCACCAGCGCGATGCGCCGGTCCAGCCCGGTCACGGTCATCGCCGCGGAGATGAACAGCGCCGCGGCGACCAGTGCCAGCGCAGTGTTGGAGAACCCGGCCAGCGCCATGCCGAGCGCTTTCGAGGTGCCGTACTGCACCGAGGGGTCGTTGACGGTCGGCGCAAAGCCGATCAGCCCCGCCATCAGCGAGGTGATCATGATGGCGCTGGTCTCATATGACACCGCCTCGGTGATCCACACCACGATGGCGAAGGCGAGGATCGCCAGCATGCGCTGGCCGGCGACGGTCAGGCCTTCGGGCTGCGGAATCGCCAGGACCGCCAGCAACGCGGCAACGGCGGCGAACAGGCCCCAGTGCAGCGTGAGTTTCGGCGCCGGCACGACAGCCTGGGCAGCCGCGGCGGAAGGGGCGGAAGGGGGGGAGGCGGAAGTATCTGTCATCGCCGGCATCCTTGGTTGGTGGTCCTGGTCGGTACCCGGGTGCACCTGGCTCGGACGGCTCTCGGCGGACAGTGCGGAGCGCCGGCGCTGGGACAGCGCGGCCGGCAGGACAGGCAGGTGTCGGTCGCGAGACGGCATCCGTGTGCGGTGTGCCCGGAGCGGCCTCGCTGCTGGCGTGGCCGCCGCGTTCGACATGATAGGAATTTTCCGACCGGCAGCCGGCCCTGTCGAGGGCGATCCCAAGCTATTTCCGCCCGCCATGAGCAGGATCAAGTCCACGCATGATCAATGGATACCCGAGTCGCCGCAGGCGTCATACCAGTGAGAAGCTCGCCACATAAGGCTGGCGGCGGTGTGTGTGCGCAAGCGCGCCACCAGGGCCCCGGCCGGGTGATGCATGAGCGGGAGTGATCTGAAATAATTGGAGCCGACCATGAAGGTTTTAGTACGTGGACTGAAAGCAGGCCTGGACGCGGCGGCACTGCGCGAGGCGCTGGCGCGGTATGCGAAGATCCGTTCGGTGGAACTGGTGGAAGCGGGCGACCCGAAGCACCCGTGGGCGTGGGTCGATATCGATGCCAGTGCGCTGACGGTGTGGAAGCTGGTGGCGCGGCTGGACCGGCGCTATATCGCCGGCTGCCACCTGCGCTGGCATGTGCCGGCGTACCGCGCGCGCTGAAGCGCCGGCACGGCATCGGCCCGCATCGCAAGGACAATCGGGAAAGAACAATGATCAAGTGGCTTCAACGCGCAGGATGCCTGTCCGCCCATGCTGTCGTGCCGCAGGCTGCGGCCGCGGCCAGCGTGCAGGGCCGGCATGACCTGGCATTCGACACCATCAGCAATGCGCGCGACCTGGGCGGCCTGGCCGGCGCGGGCGGACGCCGCGTGCGCCAGGGGCGCCTGTACCGCAGCGGCAACCCCGCGCTGGCCAGCGCGGCGGACCTGGAGCGGCTGCAGACGCTCGGGCTCGACATGGTGGTGGATTTCCGTTCGCCCGGCGAGAAGTCGCCTGAAGAGGCCGCCTTCGGCCAGCGCTTCCACTGGGTGGCGGCGCCGGTGCTGGAGGGCAGCATGGCGATGGACGTGCTGATGCCGCGCCTGCGCGCCAGCACGCCGGCACAGATGGATGCCTTCATGCTGGAGGTCTATGGCGACTTCCCGGTGCGCTACCGCGACGCCTTCGCCGGCTTCATGCGCACCGCGCAGGGCGGCAAGACGCTGCTGTTCCACTGCACCGCCGGCAAGGATCGCACCGGCTTTGCCGCACTGTTGTTGCTGGCGGCGCTGGGCGTGGCGCAGGACGATATCCTGGCCAACTACCTGGAGTCGAACCAGCGCAATGCGCAGTTCAACCAGTCTGCGCTGGCGCGCATGGCCGGGCTTGGCGTGGCCCCCGCAGTGATGACGCCGCTGCTGGAAGTCCGCGCCAGCTATCTCGATGCGTCGATGCAGGCCATCGACGCGGGCTGGGGCAGCGTCGACAACTACCTGCGCGACGCGCTCGAAGTGGACGTCGCGCAGCTGCGCGGGCACTACCTGGCAGGCTGACTCAGAGCTGCCCGCATCCGCGCAGGATGCGGGCGGTGTTCAGCGCAATCATCCCTTCTTCATCGGTCGGCAGCACCAGCACCGGCACGCGGCTGTCGTCGCGGCTGATGCGCTGGCTGTTCTCGCCGTTGGCGCCGCCGTCGAGCGCGATGCCGAACAGGCCCGCCAGGTGTTCGCAGATGCGTGCGCGCACCGGCGGCGAGTTGGCGCCGATGCCCGCGGTGAACACCAGCGCGTCAAGGCCGCCCAGCGTGGTGGCGAGCTTGCCGATCTCCTGCGCGGCGCGGTAGGCGTAGAAGTCCAGCGCCAGCCGCGCGCGCGGCGCATCGCTGGCCAGCAGCGCGCGCATGTCGCTGCTCACGCCTGACAGTCCCTTCAGCCCGGATTCCTGGTACAGCATCGCCTGGATCTCGGCCGGCTTCATGCCCTGCTGCGCCAGCCACAGCAGCGCGCCGGGATCGACCGAGCCGCAGCGCGTGCCCATGGGCAGGCCGTCGAGCGCGGTCAGGCCCATGGTGCTTTCCACGCTGCGGCCGTTGCGCATGGCGCACAGGCTGGCGCCGTTGCCCAGGTGCGCCACGATCACGCGGCCCTCGGCCAGGTCGGGCGCGACCTGGCGCAGCCGGCGCGCGATGTACTCGTACGACAGTCCGTGGAAGCCGTAGCGCCGGATGCCGCGCTCGTAGTACGCGTAGGGCAGCGCCATCAGCTGCGCCAGCACGTCGTGGCCGGCATGGAAGGCGGTGTCGAAGCAGGCCACCTGCAGCAGGTCCGGCACGGCCTCGCGCACCGCGCGGATGGCAGTCAGGTTGTGCGGCTGGTGCAGCGGTGCCAGCGGCACCAGTGCCTCCAGCTTTGCGATCACCTCGTCGTCGATGCGCACGGCCTGCGCATAGTCGGCGCCGCCATGTACGACGCGATGGCCGATCGCCACCGGCGGGTTGTCGCGCAGGCCCACGCTCAGTACCAGCCGCACCAGGCGGAAGGCGGCGTCGTGGTCGGCCACCTGGGCCTGCGGGAAGGTCTCGTCGGCGACCACGCGCCCGTCGGCCATGCGCGCGGTCAGGCGCGGCGCCACGCCGATGCCCTCGATCTGGCCGTGCGCGCTCAGCACCGGGTTGATGTCGGCATTGCCATGCGCGGCGTCGGGCACGGCGTAGACCGAGACCTTGACGCTGGACGAGCCGGCGTTGACAACGAGGATGACGGGATGCACGGCGGGATGGATGGCGGTCACGCTGGAGGGACTCCCAAGTGGTTGCGCAAGGGCTGCACGGGCACGGCTCAGACCTGCGCCGCGGCTGCGGCGCTGCGGCGCGCATGGGCCAGCAGCACGGCAATGGCGCAGCTGCCGATGCGCGCGCGCACGCTGTCGGCCCGGCTGGTGAGGATGATGGGCACGCGCGCGCCCAGCACGATGCCGGCGGCTTCGGCGCCGGCCAGGAAGGTCAGCTGCTTGGCCAGCATATTGCCCGCTTCCAGGTCCGGCACCAGCAGGATGTCGGGGTCGCCGGCCACGTCCGAGTCGATGCCCTTGGTGATGGCGGCCTCGCGGCTGATGGCGTTGTCGAAGGCGAGCGGGCCGTCCAGCATGCCGCCGGTGATCTGGCCGCGCCGTGCCATGGTGCACAGCGCCGCGGCGTCGATGGTGGAGGGGATCTTGTCGGTGACGGTTTCCACTGCCGACAGGATCGCCACCTTGGGCTGCTCGATGCCCAGCATGCGCACCAGGTCGATGGCATTGCGGCAGATATCTGCCTTCTCGTTGAGCGTGGGGAAGATGTTGACCGCCGCATCGGTGATGAACAGCGGCTTGTGGTAGCGCGGCACGTCCATTGCGAACACATGCGACAGGCGCCGCCCGGTGCGCAGCCCGCTGGCCGTGGCAGTGACCGCGTGCAGCAGCTCGTCGGTGTGCAGGCTGCCCTTCATCAGCAGCTCGGCGTCGCCGGCGCGCACGGCTTCGACCGCGCGTTCGGCCGAGTCGTGGCTGTGCGCCGTGTCGATGACGATGGTGTTGCCCAGCGCCATGCCGTGCTCTGCCGCCACCTGCCGGATGCGCGCGGCAGGGCCCACCAGGATCGGCACGATCAGGCCCAGTTCCGCCGCTTGCAGCGCGCCGCCCAGCGAGGCGGCGTCGCACGGATGCGCCACCGCGGTGGGGATGGGCGGCAGCCCCGCGCAGCGCGCCAGCAGTGTGGCGTATTTGTCCGGCGCGTCTGCGGCGGGCGCGGCAAGTTCGGACATGGCGGACGTGGCAGGCGAGGCAGCGGTCATGACGATGTTCCGTGAGCGAGGCAGCGGCTAGGGTACCCGGCCCGCGTCATTGCGTCGAGCCTGGCGCCGGCCGCGCGCGGGTGCGCGATTGCTGCAATGCGCAAAGCGCCCTGCGCCAGTATAGGCGACGAGTCTTTCCAGTCGATGACCGCGCGGCGCACCAACAGTGTGGCATTGCGCGCAACCGGTCTCTGGGTTGCACCGCATGGCAGCGGCTGGTACGCTTGGCTTTGTTGCATAGCAACATGCGTCACTCCGGTCGCGCCGCCAAGCGCGCGGATACGCCGGACGGGGCGCCAACCAGGGGAGTGGAATGACCGCACGTGAACGCGCCGACCTGCCGCGGGACAGCAGCGCCACCTCGACCGCTACCAGTCTGTCCGCGCACGCCAACCCGTTCGCGGCACTGGCACAGCCGGCGCTGGAATACGCCCTCGACGCCTGGCAGCGCACCGTGCTGCTGCTCGACATCCTGCGCCAGCGCGGCAACGAGTCCGCCGAGCATGAGCTTGAGGGCATGCCACCCGTGCTGGTGTTCGAGCACGAACTGCTGGCCGATGGCCGCCAGCTGCCTGAACCCGCCAACTACGCGCTGCTGCGCATCGTGCCGCCGGCGGACAGCCCGACCGATCCCGCCCTGCGCCCCTTCGTGGTGATCGACCCGCGCGCAGGCCACGGCCCCGGCATCGGCGGTTTCAAGGCCGACAGCGAGATCGGCATCGCGCTGCGCACCGGTCATCCGTGCTATTTCATCACCTTCTTCTACGAGCCCTGCCCGGGCCAGACCATCGAATCGGTGGCGCGCGCCGAGGCTGCCTTCCTGCAGATCGTTGGCGAGCGCCACCCGGATGCACCGGGCAAGCCCTTCATCATCGGCAACTGCCAGGCCGGCTGGGCGCTGATGATGCTGGCCGCGGTGGCGCCGGAGCGCACCGGCCCGTTGCTGCTGGCCGGCGCGCCGCTGGCGTACTGGTCCGGCGTGCGCGGGCGCAACCCGATGCGCTACAGCGGCGGCTTGCTGGGCGGTTCGTGGCTGGCCTCGCTGATTGCTGACCTGGGCAATGGCCGCTTCGACGGCGCCTGGCTGGTGGAGAACTTCGAACAGCTCAATCCCGCCAATACACTGTGGGAGAAGCTCTACGACGTCTATGCGAAGGCCGACACCGAAGGCCCGCGCTTCCTCGACTTCGAGCGCTGGTGGGGTGGCCACTTCCTGATGAACCGCGCCGAGATCGACTGGATCGTGCAGAAGCTGTTCGTCGGCAACCGGCTCACCGCGGGCGAGGTGCGCAGCACCGACGGCACGACCGTGGTGGACCTGCGCAACGTGCGCTCGCCGGTGATCATCTTTGCCTCCTGGGGGGACAACATTACGCCGCCGCAGCAGGCGCTGAACTGGATCCCGGACCTGTACGCGAGCGATGAGGAACTGGTCGCCAACGACCAGGTGATCGTCTACTGCCTGCACCCGACCGTGGGCCACCTCGGCATTTTTGTCTCCGCGGGCGTGGCCAACCGCGAGCACAGCGAACTGTTCTGCGCACTGGACCTGATCGACGTGCTGCCGCCGGGCCTGTACGAGGCGAAGATCGAAGACGTCGCGCCCGACCTGCGGCACCGCGACCTGGTCGAAGGGCGCTACCTGATGCGCTTCGAGCGCCGCGGCATTGCCGACATCCTGGCGCTGGACGACGGCCGCGACGACGAGCGCGCCTTCGAGGTGGTGCGGCGCGTGGCCGAGGTCAACCAGCATATCTACGACACCTTCGCCTCGCCGTGGGTACGCGCCATGTCCAACGAAGTGAGCGCGCAGTGGCTGCGCGCGCTGCATCCCGCGCGGCTGGAGCGCGAGCTGGCGACCGACGTGAACCCATGGATGGCGTGGATCGGCGCGCTGGCGCCGCTGGTGCGCGAGCATCGCGCGCCGGTATCGGCGGACAATCCACTGCTGACGCTGGAGCACGCGGCCTCGGCGCAGATCGTCAGCGCGCTCGACCAGTTCCGCGACCTGCGCGATGCCTGGTACGAGCGGGCCTTCGAGGTGATCTACGCTTCGCCGGCGACGGCGGCGCTGGTGGGGCTGCGCGCGCCGGCGCCGGCCAACCTGGAGTCGCCCGTGACTGTGGCGCTGCGCAAGGAGCTGGCCGCGCGCCGTCTGCATGATGCCGAGGCGGCGATCGGGCAGGGCGGCACGCTGGAGGCCTTTGTGCGCGTGCTGGCCTACGTCGCCGATCGCCCCAGCGCCATCGAGGAGCGGCCGTTCAACCTGCTGCGCCGCATCGCGCGCGAACAGCAGCAAGCCACCGGGCAATCCGGCGGCCAGGCCGACCTGGCTGCGTTCAAGACCGCGGTGCGCCAGCAGAGCTTTATCGTCAGGCTGGATCCGCAGCGCGCGATCCGGGCACTGCCGGCACTGGTGCCGGACCGCGAGACCCGCCGCAAGCTGATGGTGGCGGTGCATCGCGTGATGACGGTCGGGGGCCCGCTGGCAGGCGAGCGGCTGGGGCGTTATCGGGAAGTCGCCGACGTGATGGGGACGGGTCATCCGCGCGAGGTTGCCGACTCAGCCGAGGGGGATGAGGCCGCGCACCAGGACTGAGTGCGCCGGACCGATCCGCAATTCGGATTACCATAGCCGCGTCTATGACTCCATTGCGGTGCCGGCCACCGGCACCCGACATCCATGCTTGAACTCCAGGGAGCCATCTGGTTCCGCTCCGGCTCGCAAGACTGGGGCGGCAAGGACCGCATCGCGCTGCTCGCCGCCATCGGCGAACACGGCTCGATCACCGCGGCCGCGCGCGCGGTCGGCATCAGCTACAAGGCCGCGTGGGACGCCATCGATGCCATGAACAACAGCGCGGGCGAGCCGCTGGTGGTGCGCGCCGTCGGCGGCAAGGGCGGCGGCGGCACGCACCTGACCGCGCGCGGCGAGCAACTGATCCGCACCTATCGTGCGCTGGAAGATGAACACCAGCGCTTTGTCGCGCAGCTGTCGCTCCTGGGCGAAGGGGCGGCCGACGATATCCACCTGATGAGGCGAATGATGATCAAGACCAGTGCACGCAACAAGCTGTTCGGGCGCGTGGCCAGCGTGCGCGGCGGCGCGGTCAATGACGAGGTCGTGCTGGAACTGCCCGGCGGGCAGCAGATCGTGGCCACCATCACGCATGAAAGTGTCGAAACGCTGGCGCTGGCCGAGGGCGCGGAGGCGTTTGCGCTGATCAAGGCATCGTCGGTGCTGGTGGGGCTGCCCGATCCGGGGATGCGGCTGTCGGCGCGCAACCAGCTGCCGGGCGTGGTGTCGCGCGTGATGCCTGGCGCGGTGAACGCCGAGGTGGTGATCGAGCTCGACGGCGGCGGTACGGTTGCGGCGATCGTGACCAATGGCAGTGTGGAAGCGCTGGGGCTGCAGGTGGGGGTGGCTGCGCTGGCGGTGTTCAAGGCGTCAAGCGTGATCCTGGGGGTAGTGGCGTGAGGTAGTCCTGCGGCAGGAATGGGAAGGTGGGCGGGCATGGCGGCTGCCCCCGGCGTGCAATAATAGCCACCCAAAAAAACAGCCGTTCCACATCCAATGCACGCCGCCCTGGCCGGCTTCTCCCTCGGTCTTTCCCTGATTCTTGCCATCGGTTCCCAGAATGCTTTCGTGCTGCGACAAGGGTTGCGGCGCGAGCATGTGTTCTGGGTCTGCCTGGTGTGCGCACTTTCCGATGCGCTGCTGATCCTGCTGGGCGTTTCCGGCTTTGCCGTGATAATCCGCGAGCTGCCCTGGCTGGGTGCGGCGATGCGCTACGGCGGCGCGGCTTTCCTGATCTGGTATGGCGCGCGCAGCTTCCTGGCCGCGTGGCGCTCGAATGCGGTGCTGGATCCCAGCGACGCCGCGCCGCGGCCGCTGGGCGCGACGCTGGCGGTATGCCTGGCGTTCACCTGGCTCAATCCGCATGTGTATCTCGATACGGTGATGCTGATCGGCTCGGTGTCGACGCAGTTCGCAGGGAATGCGCGCGAGTTTGCCGCGGGTGCCATGACCGCGTCGTTCCTGTTCTTCTTTTCGCTGGGCTATGGCGCGGCGCTGCTGCGGCCGGTGTTTGCACGGCCGCGCGCGTGGCAGGTGCTGGAAGTGGTGATCGGCATCACCATGTGGGTGATTGCCGCGCGGCTGCTGCTGGGCTGATTAAAAGGAGAGAAACGCATGCCAAGAAACGTCGAGATCAAGGCTCGCATTGACAGTATCGAAGCCGTGCTGCCGCATGCGGCAGCGCTGGCCGACAGCGGTCCCGAATACATCCGCCAGGACGATACCTTCTTCCCCTGTGCCAACGGCCGGCTCAAGCTGCGCGAGTTCGCGCCCGACCGCGGCGAGCTGATCTTCTATGCGCGTGCCGACGAGGCGGGGCCGAAGGAGAGCTTCTACATCCTGTCGCCGACGCAATCGCCGGAAACCCTGCGCGCCGCGCTGGCCGCGGCGCATGGCGAAGGCGGGCGGGTGCGCAAGCTGCGCACGCTGTACCTGGCTGGCCGCACGCGCGTGCACCTGGACCGGGTCGAGGACCTTGGCGATTTCCTGGAATTGGAAGTGGTGCTGGCCGAAGACGAGCGCCTGGAGAACGGCGTGGCCGAAGCCCACGCATTGCTGGCGCGGCTGGGCATTCCCGCGTCGAGCCTGATTGAAGGCGCCTATGTCGACCTGCTGCGCGCGGCTCAGGCCACGCGCGCCGATACCGGCGCGTAGACCGGCGGATGGTGGCGGCTGGTGCCGCTGCCGAAGATGCGGCCCTCGCGGATTTCCAGCACGTGGTCGCCCAGCGCCTCGACATCGGCGGGATCGTGCGAGATCACCAGCATCGGCACATCCAGGCTGGCCTGCAGCGTGCGCAACTCAGCGCGCATGCGCGCGCGCAGCGCGGGGTCGAGCGCAGAGAAGGGTTCATCCAGCAAGACGATGTCGGGCTGCGCCACCAGCGCGCGCGCCAGTGCCACGCGCTGCTTCTGGCCGCCGGAGATCTCCGCCGGGTAGTTGCCGACGATGTCGGCCAGGCCGAAGGCATCGATCCAGCGCTGCGCTTCCGGATGCAAGGCGCCACGGCGCGGGTTGCGCCAGCCGCGCGACAGGCCGAAGCCGATGTTCTGGCCCACGGTCAGGTGCGGGAACAGCGCATATTCCTGGAACAGGTAGGCCACGCGGCGCTCTTGCGGGCGCACGTCGATGCCGGCGTCGGCATCGAACAGCGTGCGGCCGTTCAGCACGATGCGGCCGCTGTCCGGTGCCAGCAGGCCGGCGATGGCGCGCAGCGTCAGGCTCTTGCCGGCGCCCGAGGGCCCGAACAGCGCAATGCGCCGGCTGGCCGAATCGAAATCGATATCCAGTGCAAAGTGGCGGTCGGCCGAGACCATCTGCTTGCGGATGCTGACGTGCATGCTCATGGCGGGTCCCGGCTTAGCGGATGCGCGGGCGCAGGCGCCGGCGTTCATAGAGTTCAGCGGGCTTGCGCGCCGCGGCGGGCACCAGGCGCCCGGCGACCACCAGCAGCAGCACGCAGGTGACGGAGGTCACCAGCACCAGCAGGTTGGCGGTGTTGTCGTCGCCGGCCTGCACCGCCTCATAGATGGCGACTGACAGCGTCTGCGTGCGTCCGGGCAGGTTGCCGGCGATCATCAGCGTGGCGCCGAATTCGCCCAGCGCGCGGGCAAAGGCCAGCAGCACGCCGGCGATGATGCCGCGCGCGGCCAGCGGCAGCGTGACACGGAAGAAGATGCCGGCTTCGGGCACGCCCAGCACGCGGGCGGCGTTTTCCAGTTGATGGTCCACGCCTTCAAAGGCGGCGCGCGCGGACTTGAGCACCAGCGGGAAGGCGACGATGGTGGAGGCCAGCACCGCGCCCTGCCAGGTGAAGACCAGTTCGATGCCCAGGCGCGCCAGCCACTCGCCGAAGACGCCACGGCGCCCGACCAGCACCAGCAGGTAATAGCCGAGCACCGTGGGCGGCAGCACCAGCGGCAGCGTCAGCACCGCATCGACCACGTCGCGCAGCGGGGAGCGCCAGCGCGCCAGCGCCCAGGCCGCGCCGACGCCGAGCACGGCATTCAGCGCGGTGGCCCAGCCGGCCACCTTCAGCGACAGCAGCAGCGGTACCCAGACGGCGTCCATGGTGCGCGCAACGCTCCGTCAGGGCTTCTGGAAGCCGAAACGCGACAGGATGGCCTGGCCTTCCGGCGAGGCGACGTAGTCGACGAACTTCGCCGCTTCCTTCTGCTGGCGCGTCTGGCCGGTGATGGCGATGGGGTAGGTCACCGGCGTGCGGCTTGGCACGCGCACTGCCACCTTGACCTTGTCCGGCATCACCGCGGCGTCGGTGGCAAAGACGAAGCCGGCCTCGACCTCGCCGCGCGCGACGTAGTCCAGGCTCTGGCGCACGTTCTGCGCCGGCACGCCCTTGGCGGCCACGGCGTCCCACAACCCGGCCGCTTCCAGCGCGCCGCGGGTGTAGCGGCCCACCGGCACCGAGGCCGGGTTGCCGTAGGCGATGCGCTTGACTTCCGGGCGGGTCAGGTCCTGCAGCGAGGCGATGGCCAGCTTGCTGTCCGCGGGCACGATCAGCACCACCTGGTTGGCGGCGAAGTTGCGGCGCGAGGCCGGCGCGATCACCTTCTCGGCCTCGGCCTTGTTCATTGCCTCCTGGTCGGCCGAGGCAAACACGTCGGCCGGCGCGCCCTTGATGATCTGCTGCATCAGCACGTCGGACGCGCCGAAGTTCAGCACCACGTGCGTGCCGGGATGGGCGCGCTCGAACGACTCGGCCAGCGACTTGAAGGCATTGGTCAGGCTGGATGCCGCGGACACCACCAGGTCGGCGGCAAAGGCAGGCGGCGCGGCCAGCGCCAGCGTGGCGACGGAAGCGGCCAGCAGGAACCCGCGGCGGCAGGAACGAAGGGCAAACATCGGAATCCTCGGGAATCGGCCGGCGGCGTGTGCGGCGAGGCCTGTGCGGGTGGATTGTCACGCGCAATATACGTCTGTATATAGCGGTGCGTCAATGATGCGCCATGACGGCCGTCATGGGTATTCGAAGTGGCTTAAGTGCTGTATCAGGGACTGCGAATGAGCCCCAGGGGTGGGAGCCGGCGCCCCCGGGCGCCAGCCGTGCCGGTTTCACGCCGGCGGCATGCCTTCCTTGAACAATGACTTCAACTGGGTGCGCAACTCAGGGGTGTCCTGATGCTGGTGCACCGCTACCGCGTGCTGGACCGCGGCTTCGAGCAGTTCGTCTTCGCTGTCGGCGCTCATTGCCACCGTGCAGTGGGTGTCGCTCGGGAACTCGCGGCAATCGATAAACTTGCGTGCCATGATGCCTCCTGACGCCGGCCCGCAGAGTGGGCTGGAGCCGGTGCATCCAGTATAGGCACGGCGGTAGCCGTCTACAGCACTGGCGTCAGCACCCTGCCATCAGCCAGGAATGCATCCAGGTTCTGCAGCGTCAGCGCGGTCATGGCGGCGCGCGTTTCATGCGTGCCGCTGGCCATGTGCGGCGCCAGCACGACATTGTCCAGTGCCAGCAGCGCGGGCGGCACGTTGGGCTCGTCCTGGAACACATCCAGGCCGGCGCCGCCCAGGCGCCCGTCAACCAGAGCCTCGACCATTGCCGCCTCGTCGATCACGCTGCCGCGCGACACATTGACCAGGATGCCCCTGGGCCCGAGGGCGTCGATGACCTCGCGCGATACCAGCCCGGCCGTCGACGGCCCGCCGACGGTGGCCACCACCAGGAAGTCGGCCCACGTCGCCAGCGCCTTCAGGTCAGGCTCGAAGCGCCACAGCGCGCCCTCGCGCGGGCTGCGGTTGTTGTAGGCGATCTCCATGTCGAAGCCCTGCGCGCGGCGCGCCACGATCTCGCCGATGCGGCCCAGCCCGAGGATGCCGAGCTTCTTGCCCGACACGCGCGTGGTCAGCGGGAAGCCGCCCTGCGGCCAGCGCCCGGCGCGCACGAAGCGGTCGCCATGGGCGATGCCGCGCGCCGCGTCCAGCAGCAGCCCGAAGGCCAGGTCGGCAACGCAGTCGTTGAGCACGTCGGGCGTGTTGCTGACCTGGATGCCGCGCGCGCGGGCCGCATCCAGCGCGATCGCGTCATAGCCCACGCCGAAGCTGACGATGGCTTCCAGGCGCGGCAGCGCATCGATCAGCGCCGCGCTGCAGCCGTGGCGCGCCGAGGTCACCACCACGCGCACCTGCTGGGCCTCGCTGCGCGCCCACGCGATCGGATCGGCCTGCTGCCACAGCGCTGCGGCGCCGTACTGTTGCTGCAGGGTGGCATTGGTCTGCGGCGCGAGCGGGCCGACCTGGAGGATCTGGGGAGCAGGCATGGGATGCGGGATGCAAGGAGGGGACGGGCAATGGTAGCGCAAGGGCCCCCCATGCGCAGGGAGCAGGCAAAGCGTGCGCGCGCAAGTTGTGCGATGTTCGTGCAGGCAGGTGGTATCGCGCCCGCGGGCGGCGGGTTATGCTGCGATCCTGATCCCTGTTGCCCCACTTCACGTGCCATGAAAACCATCTACCTGGCTGGCTTCGACGTCTTTCGCAAGGATGCGCGCGCCTGGGGCGAGCACCTCAAGGCGCTGTGCGCGGCGCACGGCTTCAGCGGCCTGTATCCACTCGACAAATCCGCGCCCGATGGCCTGTCGGGCGCCGACACCGCGCGCTGGATCTATGACGCCAATCTTGCGCTGCTGCGGCGCGCCGACATGGTGATGGCCAACCTCGACGATTTCCGCGGACCGGGCGAGCCGGATTCCGGCACCGCATTCGAGGTGGGCTTTGCGGTGGCGCTGCAGAAGCCGGTCTGGGCCTACAGCGCGGATGCGGGCACGCTGCGCGAGCGCGTCACCGTGGCCACCGACGAGGATGGCGCGCCGCTGGATACGCGCGGCTTCGTGGTGGAGGATTTCGGGCTGGGCAAGAACCTGATGCTGGCGTGTGCGGCGAAGCTGGTGCAGGGTGGGGCGGCCGAGTGCCTGGCGGCGATGGCCGAGGCGATTCACCGGCGCGCCGCTGAAGCGGCCGCGCGCCGCGAGCGCGACGCGGCCGCGTGGGGCGACGACTAGCGCTGCAGCGACTGCACCCCGGCCGCGATATCGGCCGCCGTGGTGGCGACGATCTCGCGGTACGCCGCCACGACGCCATCGACCGCGCCGGGCGCCGGCAGCTCTGCCTGGGTGCGGCCGCTGACCACCTTGCCGTCAGGCAGCCGCCGCACGGTCCAGTTGATGGTGGCGCCGGCACGCTGGCCCACGTCGGCATCCAGGCGCAGCACTTCCGTGGTGATCCGGTACAGCGGCTGCACGTCGGACATCCCCTGCTGGTAGGTGTCGACCGCGCCCAGCGTGGCCTGCAGGCGTTGCGACAGCGCGTCGCGCAGCTCGTCAGGCAGCGGCGCGGACCAGCGCGCCAGGTCCAGCAGGCGCAGGCCGGCATCGCCGCCATCGCGCACCACCAGTTGCGGGCGGTTGAGCCGCTCCGGCACGCGCACCGGCGCGACTTCCAGCCATAGCGTGTTGGTCGATGCCGGCGTCGTCGTGGCCGGCAGCGGCGCGGCCGCGCCCTGCGCCAGCGTGTAGTAGCGCGGCTCGGGCGAGGCGCACCCGGCCAGCACGGCCGCGGCCAGCGCGCCGGCGAGGAGGCTGGTGATAGAAAGGCGCTTCATCATTCTTGCTCCGGCTTGCCGCGCAGCAGCGCTTCTGGGTGGCGTTCGAGGTAATCGGTCAGCGTGCGCAGCGACGTGGCGGTGCGCGTCAGCTCCTGCAGCATGCGGCGCGTGTCCTGCTGCAGCGGCGCGTCCGAGGCCAGCGTGCCGTTGGCCGCGGTCAGGGTCTTGCGCGCGTCCTGCAGCGCGGCCAGCACCTGCGGCGCGACGTCGCCGTTGAGCTGCTGCACCAGCTTGTCGGCGGTCGCCAGCGTCTTGTTCAGGCTGGCCACCGTGGTGCGCAGGTCCTGGCCGATCTGGTCGAACGGCACCTTGTCGATGCGGTTGACGATATCGCCCACCTGCGCCTGCAGCTGGTCGAAGGTGCCAGGCGTGGTGGCGAATTCCGGGATCGGCGCGTCCAGGTCGACCTTGGCCGGCGGCGCCTTCGGGAAGAAGTCGAGCGCCACGTAGAGCTGGCCGGTGAGCAGGTTGCCGGTGCGCAGCTGCGCGCGCATGCCACGCTGCAGCAGCCCCTGGATGATCTTGCGCGCGCGCTCGCGGTCTTCGACATCGCGTTCGCGGAAGCCCATGCGCGACGGGTACAGCTCCACCACCACGGGCATGCGGAATGCTCTCTTGTCGCGCTGGTACTCGATGCCGATCGAACGCACCTGGCCCACGATCACGCCGCGGAAGTCCACCGGTGCACCCGGCGAGAGCCCGCGCACGGACTGGTCGAAATTCAGCACCGCCAGCGTGGGCGCCAGTTCTTCCGGCTCCTTCATCGCCTCGGCCTGGTCGTTGGCCAGCAGGAACTGCGTGTTCTCGGACGCGGCGTCGGTGGCAGTGGTGTGGTCCGGCGCCTGGAAGGCGACACCGCCCAGCAGCACTGTCACCAGCGACTGGGTCGACAGCTTGAGCCCGCCCGCATCGAGCTTCAGGTCCACGCCACTGGCATGCCAGAAGCGCGTGTCCGCGGTGACCAGCTTGTCATAGGGTTTGTTGACGAACACGCGCAGCGTGAGGTCGCGCCCGTTGGGGTCGAGCTGGTAAGCCACCACCTGGCCCACCAGCACGCGCCGGTAGTAGACCGGCGAGCCGATATCGAGCGAGCCCAGCTCGGAGGCGCGCAGCACGAACTGCTTGCCGGAGGCATCGGTGGTCACCACCGGCGGCACTTCCAGCCCCTTGAAGTCGCGCGCGGATTCATTCGACTTGCCCGCGTCCACGCCGATATAGGCGCCCGACAGCAGCGTCTCCAGCCCGGACACGCCGCTGGCCGCAAAGCGCGGGCGCACCACCCAGAAGCGGGTGTCGGCCACGGCGAAGTTCTCGGCGTCCTTGGTCAGGTCGATCGACGCCACCACGTGCGAGCGGTCGCGTGCCAGCCGCACCGACTTGACCAGCCCGATGTCGACGTCCTTGTAGCGTACCGCCGTCTTGCCGGGCGTCAGGCCCTCGGCCGTGCGGAAGGTGACCGTAATCTCCGGCCCGCGCGAGGTCAGCGTATGCACCAGCAGCGAGATGCCGACCACCGCGGCGACGATCGGGATCAGCCAGACCAGCGAGGGCAGCCAGCGCGCGCGGCGCCGTCGTTCGGGCCGCGGCAGGCCCGGTGGTGCCGGCGGGGGCGAAGCCGAGGGCGTGGAGGCTTGGTTGTCAGTGTCGGGCATTGTTGTCTTCCAGCGAATCCCACAGCAGGCGCGGATCGAAGCTGAGCGAGGCCAGCATGGTCATGACCACGACCGCGCCGAAGGCCATGGCGCCGCCGCCTGGGATGATGGTGGCCAGCGCCCCGGCCCGCACCAGCGAGGCCAGCAGCGCCACCACGAAAATATCGAGCATCGACCAGCGGCCGATCACCTCCACCAGCCCGTACAGCCGGGTCTGCTGCCGGATCCGCCAGGTCGAGCGGAAATGCACGGACAGCAGCAGGAAGGTGAGGATCACCATCTTCAGCAGCGGCACGATGATGCTGGCGATCAGCACCAGCCCGGCCAGCATGTGCGAGCCGGACAGCCACAGGTAGATCACGCCGGACAGGATGGTGTCCTGCTGCGTGCCGAGGATGGACTGCGTCACCATTACCGGCAGCACGTTGGCCGGAATATAGAGGATAAAGGCGGCCAGCAGGAAAGCCCAGGTGCGCGCCAGGCTGTCGGGCTTGCGATGGTGCAGGGTGGCGCCGCAGCGCGGGCAGGGCTCGCCCTCCAGTGTGCGCGGGCTGACCAGGTCGCAGGCATGGCACGACAGCAGGCCCAGCCGGCTGGCGGTCGGGACCTGCGGCAGCGGACTGCGCTCGTCGTCGTCGGTGAGCTCGGCCACCACCTCGCGCGCCAGCTGGCGCGGGCGGGCCAGGCGGCCGCCTGGCTGGCGGGGACGCTGCGACGGCGGTTGCGGCTGGTCCGTCATCGGCCTTCCTCGCCCGCAGCCGCGGCGTTGTCATCGGGTGTTTCCAGATGGCGCCAGAGGTCGCGCGGATCGAACGACAACATCGCCGCCAGCACGATCACCAGCGCCGCGAACGACCACAGCGCGATGCCGGGCAGCACGCGCGCCATGCTGGACAGCTTCACCAGCGTGACCAGCACGCCGATCATGAAGACTTCGATCATGCCCCAGGGCCGGGTCTGGCGGATGCCGCGCACGATGCGGTCGAAGCCGGCGGGCATGCGGTGCTGCGCCATCGGCACCAGCAGATAGGCCATCATCAGCATCTCGGACAGAGGAAAAAGGATGGTGGTGGCGAACACCAGTGCCGCCACCAGCCCCATCTTGTCGGTGTACAGGGCCTGCACGGCGCCCAGCAGCGTGGTCTGGGTGCGGACCCCCTGCAGGTCCATCTCGACGATCGGGTAGGCGTTTGAGACCAGGAACAGGATCAGCGCGGTGATCACCAGCGGCAGCAGCCGTTGATACTGGCGGCGGCTTTCGCGGTAGAGCTGGCCGCCGCAGCGCAGGCACAGCGCGCGCTCGCCGGGCGAGATCGGCGTGCGTTCGTAGACCGCGTCACAGTATTCGCATGCCACCAGCCGGTGCAGCGCGGCCGGCGAGAGGTCGGGGGTGGCGGGCGCGCCGGGCGCGTTGTGTCCTGCCATCAGCCGGGGTGCTTGCCGGTCGTGGCCGGCGGGACGTCGGGGTTGTCGACCACGGCCGGCGCCGGTGGCGCGGCCGCCAGTGCCTCGCTCTGCTTCAGGTCTTGCTTTACCTCTGCCTGCGAGCCGATGGTCCAGTCGCGCAGCAGCGCATAGGCCACTGCCAGCAGCGTCGGGCCGATGAACACGCCCAGGAAGCCGAACGCGAGCGCGCCGCCGAGCACGCCCAGCATGATCCAGATCAGCGGCATGCCGGTGCCCTTGCTGATCAGCAGCGGCTTGACGATGTTGTCAGCCATGCTGACCACGCCCACGCCCCATACCACCAGGAAGATGGCCCAGCCGGTGGCGCCGGTGTGGTACAGCCACAGCGCGGCCGGCAGCCACACCAGCGGCGGGCCGACCGGGATCACCGACAGGAAGAAGGTCACGAAGCCAAGGATCGCCGCGCCCGGCACGCCCGCGATCCACAGGCCGATGCCGGCCAGCACGGCCTGGATGAAGGCCGTGCCCAGCACGCCGTAGACCACGCCCTTGACGGTGCTGCCGGCCAGCTCCAGCAGGTGGTCGGCGCGCTCGCCGGCGATGCGGTGCATGCCCGCGCGCAACCAGGCAATGGCAAGCTCGCCGCCGGTGTAGAAGAAGAACGCCAGGATGATCGACAGCGCCAGCTGGCCCAGCCCGGCGCCGATCGACAGCCCGGCGCCCAGCAGCATGTGGCCAACCGGGGCGATCAGCTTGCGCAGGTTGGCGACCATCTCGGAATCGGCATTGATGACGCTGTTCCAGGAGTTCTGCAGGTAGGAGCCGACATAGGGCAGGCTGCTCAGCCAGGCCGGCAGCTGCGGGATGCCGTGTTCCCTATAGCGGTCAACCAGCGCGGACAGTTCGTCCAGGTGAGCCGAGAAGCTGGCGCCGGCATAGACGAACGGACCCAGCACCACCACCGTGGCCAGCAGCACGCAGATCAACGCTGCCAGGCTGCGCCGGTTGCCCAGCCAGCGCGACAGCACCGTATACGGGTACCATGAGCTGAAGGCCAGGATCGCGCCCCACAGCAGCGCGGTGGTGAACGGCGCGAGCACCAGCAGCGAGCCGCCGATCAGCACGATCAGTGCGAAGACGGCTGCGATTTTCTCAATTAACTGGCCGGAACTCATGGATGGATCTCCCTTGGTCCCGCCGGTGTGACGGGAACGGCGTAAATATAGCTTACGTTGGGTGGGGCGATGCGGAAGGGGGGCGGTGGGTTAGTCGTCACTATGGCGGTGGGCCGCTGCGTGCGGCGTGTTCCCCTCGTGGGGGGCACAGTGCCATAGGTTTGTGACGGTGGATAGCGGGTGGGTGCTTGGGCTTTTTGCTAGCGGTCGGTATGTGGCGCTTGGTCGGCGTGGCTGTTTCGCCGGCGTAGCCGGCGAGTCACTTTTTGTCCGAGCGACAAAAAGTAACCAAAAAACGCGTCGCCTGTGCGGCTGGCAATCAATTCCACGGTGTTGGTGGTTCGAGCGGTGGTGCTTGCCGTTTGGGCGTGGTTGCCCGTTCGACCCTGCTACGCCATGTGAGTCAGGGACAGTGCCTGCGTTAACCCACTATTGAACGATCCCCATGCAGGGCGTAGGCCGCCTGCTGCCAGCCGCATCGCGGGGACGCCTACGGCTGCTGCGCGGGTCCAAAATGCGCCGTCGCGCACTGGGCGCTTGTGCGTAGCGCAGCCGAACGCGTTGATGCGTACTCTCAATCCGGCACCGCCATCACCCCGCTCTTGAGCAGTGCAGCCACCAGATCGGACTGCGTCACCATCCCCACCACGCGCCGGTGGTCGTCGATCACTGGCGCGTGGTGCAGGCCGCCATCCGAGAACGCCTGGGCCAACTCCACCATCGGCTGCTCGGGTCGGGCGGTGACGACGGCGCGTGTCATCAGGTCCCGCACGGTACCAGCCAGCCGCCGCGCACCGGTATCACGCTGCGCCGCAAAAAAATCGCTTTGGGTGATGATGCCCACCAGCCGCCGGGTGGCGTCCACCACCGGCAGGGCCTTGATACGGTGCCGCGACAGCAGGTGCCCGGCCTCATGCGCAGGCTGGTCCGCGGTCACCATGACTACGTCGCGCGACATGATCTCGCCGCACAGCACGTTGCCGAAGTGGCGCCGGTAGGCGCGCAACTGCGCGGCCACCAGGATCTGTTCGAGGTCGTCTTCTTCGATATCCAGAAATTCGCCGCGCACCTTCAGCGCGGCATCGAGGTCGGCGCGGGTGACGCCCACGCGCTGGGATGGCGGCACGTCCTTGGTCCCGTGCTGCATGGCCGGCTCGGGCGGGCGGTGCGGGTAGCGCCGCCGCGACAGGTTGTTGAAGGCCAGCGCCATCATCAGCAGCAGCATCGAATTGAACAGCACGGGCACGGCAACGAAGCCGAAGCCCAGCGCACTGACCGCCGGCCCGCCGAATACGGCGGTGATGGCCACCGCGCCGCTGGGTGGGTGCACGCAGTGGAACTGGAACATCAGGGCGATGGAGACGGCCACGGCGACCGCTGCGGCCAGGCCAGGGTCCGGGATCCAGCGCGCGCACGCCACGCCGACCACCGCGGCAATCAGGTTGCCGCCAATCACTGACCAGGGCTGTGCCAGCGGCGATGACGGCACCGCGAACAGCAGCACCGCGCAGGCCCCCATCGGCGCGACAAACCAGGGGTTGAAGCCGCCCAGGGTCTGGTGGCTGATCCATTCAGTGCAGAGCAGGCCCAGCAGGGCGCCCAGGCAACTTTTGAGGCGCTCCTTGCGGCTGGCGGCAACGGGTAGCGGAACGAATGTGCGCAGCCATGCACGGGCATTCTGCGCCAGGGCAGAGACAGCGGGGGCGGTTGGCATTCTTGTGACGGGGGGCGCTTTGGAATGGTGCGCGTAATATATCACGGGGTGATATATTTGGCCGCCTTTGGTGCAATGCATCCCAATCGTGGGGCGTGATGCACCGCACAAGCGCATGGCGGCGCCGGGCGTGGCGCCCCTGCCGGTGGGGTAGCGCCGGGACCTGGGTGGGTCCCTTTACTTGTAGGTCGACAGCAGGATGCTGGTCTCGGTGGCGCTGATGCCGTCGATCAGCCGGATCCGGTCCAGCGCGCGGTCGAACGCTTCCAGTGTGTCGGCGCGCAGTTCGGCAATGATGTCCCAGCGGCCGTTGGTGGTATGCAGGGCCTGCACATTGGGCTCGCCGCGCAGCGCCTGCAGCACGGTGCGGGCCTTGTTGCCTTCCACGGCAATCGTCATCCAGGCCCGGATCCGGTGTGCTTCGGCCTCGGGCCGCAGGCGCACCGTGTAGCCAACGATCACCCCTTCCTGTTCCAGTTTGTCGATGCGGTTCTGCACGGTCGCGCGCGACACGCGCAGCGCCTGCGCCAGCGCCGTGACCGGCATGCGCGCGTTGTCGCGCAGGAGGGAAATCAGCTGGTGGTCGGTGGCATCCATATGGGTGGGCAAACAATCTTTTCAAAGCGCCAGCGTAGGCTGACATTTTGATAAATGCCTCGCGCAAATTGCGCAAGTTGCTGGCTATTAGTTAACACCAGCTTGCCCGAGAATTCAATCGACCGATTGATTTCCCGAAACCTGCCATCAAAAAAGGAGCCCCCGTGACCCACTCCCCCACGATCCTGCTGGTCGAGCCGACCTTCTACGATGTGTCGTACAGCATCAATCCGTGGATGGACCCGGCTGCCTGGGCGCGCGACCCGCGTGGCATGCACCGCAGCGCGATGCAGTCGTTCGACGCGCTGCGCGAGGCGCTGGGCCGGGCCGGCTTTGCGGTCGAGGTGGCCCCCGGCGCACCGGGGCTGCCCGACATGGTGTTCCCGGCCAACGCCGCGGTGGTGCTCGATGGCCGCGCGCTGCTGGCGCGATTCCGTTACCCGCAACGCCGTGGTGAAGAAGCGCCGTTCGCCGACATCTTCGGCAAGCTGCGCGAACGCGGCCTGCTCGACGAAGTCGCGCTGCTGCCCGAGGGCTGCTTCCAGGAAGGCGCGGGCGACTGCATCTGGGATGCCGGCCGCGGCCACTTCTGGGCCGGGTTCGGTCCGCGCTCGTCGCATGAGGCGGCCGTGGCGGTGTCGAACTACTTCGGCAAGGACGTGGTGGCGCTGGAGCTGGCCACCGAGCAGAGCTACCACCTGGACGTCTGCTTCTGCCCGCTTTCCGGCGGCGAGGTGCTGTACTACCCGCCAGCCTTCAGCGAAGCGGCGTTGCGCGAGCTGCGCGCGCGCGTGCCGGCGCGGCTGCGCATCGAGGCCAGCGCCGACGACCTGCGCCACTTCAGCGTCAATGCCGTCAATCTCGACGACCAGGTGGTGATGACCCGCACCACGCCGCACCTGCGCACCGAGCTGGGCCGGCGCGGCTACCAGCTGCATGAGGTCGACCTGTCGCCCTTCATGCTGTCCGGCGGCGGCGCCTATTGCATGACGCTGCGCCTGGATCGCCGCAGCGGGCGTGGCGTGGCCGCGGCGGCGGCCTGAGCAGACCATCAAGGAGAGGGTCATGAAGAACACCGCCCGATCATTGTTTCTCGATGCCACGGACGTCGCCCGGCTGGTGGCCTTGATCGGCCCGCAGGCCGCCATCGTCGACCTGGCCGGGCAGGTCCGGCAGGCCTTCCTGCGCTGGCACGACTTCGACAAGTCCGCACGGCTGGCGAGCCATTCCGCGCGTGGCGTGATCGAGCTGATGCCGGTCAGCGACGGCATCCAGTATGCGTTCAAGTATGTGAACGGCCATCCGCGCAATGCGCAGCATGGCATGCCGACGGTGATGGCCTGTGGCTTGCTGGCCGAAGTGGAAACCGGCTTCCCGCTGATGCTGGCCGACCTGACGCTGGCCACGGCGCTGCGCACCGCGGCCACGTCGGCGCTGGCGGCGCGCGCCATGGCGCCGCCCGGTGCGGCGACCATGGCGCTGATCGGCAACGGCGCGCAGGCCGAGTTCCAGGTGCTGGCCTTCCAGGCGATGCTGGGCGTGCGCGAGATCGCCGCCTATGACATCGATCCCGCCGCCACCACACGGCTGATGCGCAACCTTGGTGGCGTACCCGGACTTTCGATCCGGCGTGCCGAATCGATCGAGGCCGCGCTGGCCGGGGCGGACATTGTCTCCACGGTCACCGCCGACAAGACTCGCGCCACCATCCTCGCGCCGGAAATGGTGCGGCCCGGCATGCACCTGAATGCGGTGGGCGGCGACTGCCCCGGCAAGACTGAACTGCACCCCGATATCCTGCGCCGCGCGCGCATCGTGGTGGAGTACGAAGACCAGACGCGCATCGAAGGCGAGATCCAGCAGTTGCCGCCCGACGCGCCGGTGACCGAGCTGTGGCAGGTGCTGGCCGGCCACGCGCCCGGCCGCGCGGCGGCGGACGAGGTGACCGTGTTCGATTCGGTCGGGTTTGCGCTGGAAGACTACGCCGCGCTGCGCTGGCTCTACGCCGCAGCGCAGGCGCACCGGGCGGGCAGGGCGGTTGAGCTGGTGGCGATGCCGCCGGATCCGCGCAACCTGTACGGCTGGATGATGGCGCAGGCCGACGGCGACGAAGCCGGGCTGGCAACGCCCCGGCAGGCGGCAGTGGCCTGAGGCTGCAGGCGATGCCGGGGCCGGCATGGCCCCGGTGCAGCCGTGCTCAGGCGGCGCGGCCCATCATCAGCTGGGCGCGCAGGAAGCCCTTGACCTCTTCCAGTGACGGCGTCTTCAGGAACACCATGATGCCCCAGTGCTGCAGGGCATCGGCCACGCCTTCATAGGCCTGGCGGTTGGTGATCACGGCAAAGATCACGTGCTGGCTGGCAAAGAAATTCTGCAGCTTCTCGATGGTGGCCGACTCGGCGTCGTTCAGTTCGTCGACGTAGTACAGCACCACGCGCGGATGCTCGCTGACCGAGGTGATGACGGTGTCCAGCACATCGTCGACCACCACGCTCTTGAGCGGCAGCCCCCATTTGGCAAGCTGGCCGTGGATGCGCTGCGCTTCCTGGTGGTTGGGGTGGAACACCACCAGGTCCAGGCCGTGCGGCGACGCCGATTCCGGCCCGATGCGCGTCGCCAGCAGGCGGTGCACGGTTTCCTTGTGGATGCGCCGATGGCCGCCGTTGGTCTTCCAGGCGCCAAGTTCGCCGCGCTCGACCATCTTCTGGACGGTGCCCAGAGAGACGTTAAGCAGTTTTGCCGCTGTACGCGTGCTGTAATAAGGCTTTTCAGCCAGTGCCGGATCCAGTTTCATCCCATCACCCGTGGTCCTGAAGGCAGTCGCGCCGGGACGGCGCCCGCGGCGCCAGGCACATGCGCCGCGCGCTTGTCACTGCCAATGGTTGACTGACCCTGTGTCCTGGCCCGCTCCCCCGCCGGCCGGACGGCTTTCTTTATAAATTTGTTGTTTCTTTCATTTCCAGCCGATCAGCGACTTTCTGGACGTATTGAAGATCTCAGACTCGGATCTGCTGGAAGCCAATAATATGCCGCAAACGCCAATCCATCTGTAAGAAAAAACATAAATCCATCGCGTATTGGTTGTTTAACGCACATTGGTGCTTGCAGGCAGACACGACAGTAACGCAGACATTGTCCTGCGCAGGTGGTTCCCCGGGATTCGACGCAGCGTCTGAAGCATCCGCTGAATACAGCGGGCGCTTCAGAGTTCTGTCGTGACATGACAGATTGCGCGGCATGGCCGGCGCGACTGTCCCCGATTCACCGGCCACGCTTCAAAGCCCGTACTTGCGCACCTTGTCGAACAGCGTGGTCTTCGCCACGCCCAGGGCTTCGCTGGCGCGGCTCAGGTTGCCGTCGTGGCGGCGCATGGCATCGGCAATCAGTGCGCGCTCGAATTGCTCGACTGCCTGCGCCAGCGGCAGGGCTTCTGGCGCGGTGGTGCCGTGGCCGGGGTTGCAGCCCAGCCCCAGCACATGGCGCTCGGCCAGGTTGCGCAGCTCGCGCACATTGCCGGGCCATGGGTAGGCTACCAGCGCGGCCAGCTCGGCCGGGGTCGCGGGCACAGCCTCGCGGTTGAAGCGCAACGCGGCCTGCGCGACGAAATGCTCGAACAAAGCCGGCACGTCTTCGCGCCGCGCGCGCAGCGGCGGCAACTCCAGCGTGATCACGTTCAGGCGGTAGTACAGGTCGGCGCGGAACTGGCCGGCATCGGAGAGCGCGCGCAGGTCGGCCTTGGTGGCGGCCACTACGCGCGTGTTGACCGGCACCGGCTGGTTGGAGCCAAGCCGTTCCACCACGCGTTCCTGCAGCACCCGCAGCAGCTTGATCTGCAGCGGCATCGGCATGCTCTCGATCTCGTCGAGAAACAGCGTGCCGCCTTCGGCGTGCTCGATCTTGCCGATGCGGCGGCGCGCGGCACCGGTGAACGAGCCGGCTTCATGGCCGAAGATCTCGCTCTCGAACAGCTGCTCTGGCAGGCCGCCGCAGTTGATGGCAACAAAGTTGCGCGCGTGGCGCTGGCTGGCCTCATGCAGGCAGCGCGCCACCAGTTCCTTGCCGGTGCCGGTCTCGCCGTGGATCAGCACATTGGCGTCGGTGCCGGCCAGGTCGGCGATCAGGCGGCGCAGCCGCTCGACCGTGGGCGAATGGCCGATCAGGTGGGCTTCCAGCTTCTGGCGGCCCGCCAGCCGTTCTCGCAGTTCTGACACTTCCAGCGCAAGCCGGCGTTGCTCCAGCGCGCGGCGCGTGGCGTCCACCAGCTGCTCGGGCGAGAACGGCTTTTCCAGGAAGTCGTAGGCGCCTTGCTTCATCGCCTGCACCGCCAGCCCCACGTCGCCGTGGCCGGTGATCATGATCACCGGCAGGGCCGGGTCGCGCTCGCGCAGTTGCGCGAGCAGCGCCATGCCGTCCTGGCCCGGCAGGCGAATGTCGCTGACGACCACGCCGGCATAGCCCGGCCCGGCCTCGCGCAGCGCGGCCTCGGCGCTGCCCACGCCGCGCGTGGCAATGCCCTCCAGGCGCAGCGCCTGCTCGCAGCCCAGGCGCACGTCGGCATCGTCCTCGACGATCAGTACGGTCAGGTCAGCCGGCATGCTTTGCGTCCTGTGGGTTGGCGTCGTGCGCCGCCAGCGGCAGCACCAGCGTGAAGCAGGCGCCGCCGTCCGGGTGGTTGGCGGCGGACAGGCTACCGCCGTTTTCATTGAGGATGCCGGCCGACAGCGTGAGGCCGAGCCCCAGCCCTTGCCCGGCGGGCTTGGTGGTGAAGAAGGGCTCGAACAGCCGTGCGAAGGCTTCCTCGGACAAGCCGGCGCCGTTGTCGCGCACGGTCAGGTGGACCATGGCGCCCGCCACGTGCGCATGCAGCGCAATGCGTGGCGCGGACTGGCCGGCAACGGCATCGAGCGCGTTGCCGAGCAGGTTCACCAGCACCTGTTCCAGGCGGTTGGGATCGCACACCACTGCCAGCGTTGGATCGATATCGCGCTGCAGCGCCGGTTGGACCGCGTCCACTCGCGTCTGCAGCAGGAACAATGCGTTGTCCACCGCTTCGGCCAGCCTGGCCTGGCGGCGGCCGTTGCCGGACTTGCGTGCAAACGACTTGAGCGCGCCGGTGATGCGGCCCATGCGCTCGACCAGCCCGATGATGGTGTCGAGGTTGGCGCGCACGGTGGCGTAGTCGCCGCGCTCGAGGAACTTGCCGGTATTGCCTGAGATGGTGCGCAGCGCCGCCAGCGGCTGGTTCAGCTCATGCGCGATGCCGGTCGACATCTGGCCCACGGCGGCCAGCTTGCCTGCCTGCAGCAGCCCGTCCTGGGCCTGGCGCAGCACGGTCTCGGCACGGATGCGTTCGGCCACCTCGGCCTGCAGGCGCTGGTTGGAGGTGGACAGGTCGGCGGTGCGATCGGCCACCTTGCGCTCCAGCTCGCTGTTTGCCGCCTCCAGCGCGGCGCGCGCCGCCAGGCGCTCGTTGACGATGCGCCGGCGCACGTTCCACGCCGCCCCCAGCAGCAGCACGAAGGCGCTCAGCACGCCGGCCAGCGCCGCCGTGTTGAGCGCGGCCACGCGTGCCTGCGAGGTATTGGTCAGCAGCGTCAGCTGCCAGTCGGTGCCGGGCAGCGCGGCATGCTGCGCCAGCATCGGCGGGCCGCTGCGCAGTCGCACCAGTTCGTCGCTGCTGCTGCCGTTGCCGTTGTTCAGCTTGCGCACCAGGGTCAGCGGCAGTTGCGGCAGCGGGGCGCGGTTGTACTGCAGGCTGCGCGTCAGGCGCTCGCGCGCCTCGGGTGACAGGGGGCGCAGCGCGGCCAGCTTCCACGACGGGTCCGAGGCCAGGATCACCACGCCGTTCTCGTCGGTCAGCAGCATCTGGCTGTCCGCGCCCTGCCAGCGGTTCTCCAGCGGCTCCAGGCCGATCTTGACCACCGCCACGCCGACCGGGTTGTCGCGCTCGCCCAGCGGCGCCGACAGGTAGTAGCCCGATTCGCTGCGGGTGGTGCCCACGCCGTAGAAGCGGCCCAGCTGGCCGTCCATGGCCGCCTGGAAGTAAGGGCGGAAACTCAGCGCTTCGCCCAGGTAGCTGTCCGGGCGCTGCCAGTTGCTGCTGGCCAGCACCTTGCCGTGCGCATCCAGCACATAGATCACGCGCGTGCCGGCGCGCGTATTGAGGGCGCTCAGGTAGTCATTGGCGCGTGCCGCGCGGGCGGCGTCGTCCGGGCGCAGCAGCAGCGCGGCGATGCGCTCGTCCAGCGACAGCAGGCCGGGCACGTAGTCGTAGTGGGCCAGCTCGCTTTCCAGTGCCTGCGTGTACAGCCGCAACTGCACCTGGCCGCGTTCGGCCTGTCGCGCCAGCGCGGTGTCGTAGCTGTAGCGGTAGCCGAGCGAGCCCGCCAGGCCCACCAGCATGGCCAGCGCCAGCAGCGCGAGCAGCGGCGCAAGGCCGCGCAGGCCGTGGGGCAGGCGCGAGCCGGTGGGTGCGGCGGACGCAGGTGCGGTGGCGCGGGTGGTATCGCCGGGAGGGTGTAGCGGACCGGTCATCAGGTGTTGGGTGAGGCAGGTGGCAAAGCCGCCGCGCGGGCAAGACGGGCAGGGGCTGGCGCGGGTGCCTACTTTTACCACACCAGGGGGGCAGTGCCGCGCCAGAATGCAAAAAGGCCCGGTTGCCGTATCGGCAACCGGGCCCTGGCACGCCTGGCGGACGGTATTACTTGCCCGCGAGGACCTGGGCAGGTGCCAGGCCGGTGGTGGTATCCGCGGCGGGTTCATCCTCCTCGGACGGTACCGGCGCGCCGATGGCGCCTTCGCTTTTGGCGACGACGGCGGTGGCAATTGCATTGCCGAGCACATTGGTCACGGTGCGACCCATGTCGAGTACGTGGTCGATGCCCAGCACCAGCAGGATGCCGGCCTCCGGCAGGCCGAACATCGGCAGCACGGCGGCGACCACCACCAGCGAGGCGCGCGGCACGCCGGCGATGCCCTTGCTGGTGACAAGCAGGACCAGCAGCATGGTGATCTGCTGGGTCAGCGACAGCTCGATGCCATACACCTGCGCCACGAACAGCGCGGCAAACGAGGTGTACATGATCGAGCCGTCCAGGTTGAACGAGTAGCCCAGCGGCAGCACGAAGTTGGTGATGCGCTCCTTGACGCCGAAACGGGTCAGCTGGTCGATCACCTTCGGGTAGGCCGATTCGCTGCTGGCGGTGGCGAAGCCGATCATCAGCGGCGCGCGCATCTGCTTGAGCAGGCGGAACACGTCACGGCCCAGGAAGAAGTAGCCGCCGGCGATCAGCGCCACCCACAGCAGCGCCAGCGCCAGGTACAGGCTGCCAATCAGCTTCGCGTACACGACCAGCACGCCCAGGCCCTGCGCGGTGATCACCGCCGCGATCGCGCCGAACACGCCCACCGGGGCAAACGCCATCACGTAGTTGGTGACCTTCAGCATCACCGTGGCGAGGCCTTCGATGCCTTGCAGCACGGGCTTGCCCACGCCGTCCTTGACCGTGCCCAGCGCAAAGCCGAAGAACAGCGAGAACACCACGATCTGCAGGATTTCGTTGTGCGCCATCGCCTCGACAAAGCTCTTGGGGAACATGTGGGCGATGAAGTCGCGCAGGTTCAGCGCGCCGGTCTTCAGGTTCGAGGCCGCGTCAGCCGGCGGCAGCGGCAGGTTCATGCCGTGGCCGGGTTCCAGCAGGTTGGCCATCACCAGCCCCAGCAGCAGCGAGGTGATCGAGGCGCCAATGAACCACATCATCGCCTTCAGGCCGATGCGGCCCACGGCGCGGCCATCGCCCATGCTGGCGATGCCGGCCACCAGCGTGGCGAACACCAGCGGGCCGATGATCATCTTGATCATCCGCAGGAATACGTCGGTCAGGATGGACAGGTGGTCCGCAATCGATTTGGCGGTGGCGGCGTCCGGCGCCATGTTGTGCGCGGCGGTGCCGACCAGCACGCCGAGCAGCATCGCAATGAAGATCAGGGTGGGCAGTCGATTCAGTTTCATCGTGGATCAGGCCTGTGCGTCCGTCTCCTGTGGCAGGGACGGGCGTCTGTGTATTGCGGGAAGGCTGGGCGGCGATGTCGGGGCGCCGGGCCGGCCTTGTCGTGGTTCAGCGCGGCAACAGGTGCCGTGGGTTCGCCGGGGTGGCGAAGGGGGTGGGCAAGGCGGGGTCGGTCATGTGTGTCCTCCTTTGTTTTTGGCATCGGCCGGGACGCCGGGCGGCGTGCCGGCATACCCGTCTGGCGCTGTAAGCGGCGGCCTATATTGCACGCGCCGTGCCAGCCCGAAAGGGCTGCAAGTGTTGTGCAACTTGTTGAATGCAAAGGAGAAAAAGATGTGATTCCGGCGCACGATTCGGGAATCCGGACCGGCATGCGAAAACGCCGTTCGGGAATCCGAACGGCGTTCTAGGTGTTAACCCGGGTTTTGGGGTGCCTGGCAGCGGGGAGGATGGGGCGTTTGCCGGCGTCACAGGGCTGGAAAAAACCGAGGGCCTTGCTTGATGTGGTTCCTGGCTAAACCACCCCTCACCCCGGCCCTCTACCCATTGTACAGACCGGAGACATGGGTAACAGGTGTTCGGAGACATAGGTGACACGTGACCTGCGCGCATCTGGATGCGCTG